>DASUWV010000066.1:0-11417 GCA_036378275.1 Solirubrobacterales bacterium
CTTCGACCTGCCGACCCAGCTCGGCCGCGACTCCGACGACCCGCTCTGCCACGGCGAGGTCGGCCGCACCGGGGTGCCGATCGACACGATCGAGGACATGCGGATCTGCTTCGACCAGATTCCGCTCGACGGCGTCTCCACCTCGATGACGATCAACGCCCCGGCGGCGATCCTGCTGCTGCTCTACGAGCTGGTCGGCGAGGAGCAGGGGGTGCCCTCCGAGAAGCTGCGCGGGACCGTCCAGAACGACGTGCTGAAGGAGTACATGGCCCGCGGCAACTACATCTACCCGCCGGAGCCGACGATGCGGCTGACGACCGACATCTTCGAGTACTGCCGCGAGAACGTGCCGAAATGGAACACGATCTCGATCTCCGGCTACCACATCCGCGAGAAGGGCTGCTCGGCCGTCCAGGAGGTCGCCTTCACCCTCTCCAACGCGATCGCCTACGTCGAAGCGGCGCTCGAGCGGGGGCTGAAGATCGACGAGTTCGCGCCGCGCCTCGCCTTCTTCTTCAACGGCCACAACAACGTCTTCCAGGAGATCGCCAAGTTCCGGGCGGTGCGGCGGATGTGGGCGAAGATCGTCGGGGAGCGCTTCGAAGCGCAGGACCCGAGCTCGCAGAAAATCCGCTTCCACACGCAGACCGGCGGCGTCACCCTCCAGGCCCAGCAGCCGGAGGTCAACATCATCCGCGTCGCCCTGCAGGGCTTCGCCGCCGTCTGCGGCGGCACCCAGTCGCTGCACACCAACGGCTTCGACGAGGCGCTGGCGCTGCCGACCGAGCGCTCGGCCCGGATCGCCCTGCGCACCCAGCAGGTGATCGCGGACGAGTCCGGCGCCGCCGACACCGTCGACCCGTTCGCCGGCTCCTACTTCGTCGAGTCGCTGACCGACGAGGTCGAAGCGCGCGCCTGGGAGCTGATGGACAAGGTCGAAGAGCTGGGCGGCTCGGTCGAGGCGCTGGAGTTCATGCAGCGCGAGATCGAGGAGTCAGCGCTCAGCTACCACGAGCGCTACAAGTCCGGCCAGGACATCATCGTCGGCGTCAACAAATTCGTCACCGACCAGGTCGACGACGTCGACATCCTCAAGGTCGACCCCGAGGCCGAGCGGCGCCAGCTGGCTCGCCTCAAGGCCTTCAAGGAGAACCGCGACCAGGCCGAGGTCGAGGCCAAGCTCGAGTCCCTGCGCGACGTCGCCCGCGGCGACGGCAACCTCCTCCACCCGATCCGCGCCGCCCTCAAAGCCAACGCCTCGATCGGCGAGGTCTGCGGCGCCATGCGCGAGGTCTTCGGCGAATACAAGGGCGGCGCGTTCTTCTAGAGATGGGCGCCATCGCGTCTCCGCACCCCCTGGGACGTGCGTGGCGCGGCGCATCTCTTCGTCCTCAGTCGCCCAAATAGCGCTGCTATTCGGGCTCCCTGCGTCCTCGACCTGCTTGGCCACACCCGCCCCAGGGCGCACGTTTCCACGATGTCGACCATCTAGAGGATTTATCGGGGAAAACCAGAAACGGGGGGCATGATCGAGGTCTCTAGGACGCTGATGAAGTCCGAGCCTGAGCTGGCGGAGCTGGTTGCGAGCGTCGAAGGCGTCGAGGTGACGATGGCCGAGAAGGGCTTCGGCACGCGGGTGCAGCTGCGCGCCGACGAGGGGTCCGGCCTGCTCGAGGCCGACCTCGAAGCCGTGCTCGACCGCCTCGCCGAGCCGCAGCGGCGGCCCTTCAGCTGACGGCGGGCGCCTGGTGCCCTGTCGCGGGACGCCGCGGACCCGCCGCAAATAGAATGCCGCGGCCCGCTTGCAAGGCCTCTGCGGGGCGCCCTCCGAGACATGCGCGAGAAAAACCCGGAAACCCACGAGGAGAAGCTCGCCTACCTGCGCGAACTGCGCGAGGCGGCGGTCCATTCGGCCTCCGAAGCGGCGGTCGAGAAGCAGCACGCGAAGGGGAAGATGACCGCCCGCGAGCGGATCGAGAAGCTGCTCGACCCCGGCTCCTTCGAGGAGCTCGACACCTTCGTCCGCCACCGCACCTACGACTTCGAGATGCAGAAAAACCGGCCCTGGGGCGATGCCGTCGTCACCGGGCACGGGACGATCGACGGCCGCACCGTCTTCGTGTTCTCCCAGGACTTCACCGTCTTCGGCGGCAGCCTCGGCGAGGTTATGGCGGAGAAGATGTGCAAGGTGATGGACCTCGCCGCCCAGGTCGGGGCGCCGGTGATCGGCATAAACGACTCCGGCGGCGCCCGGATCCAGGAGGGCGTGGTCTCGCTCGGCGCCTACGGCGACGTCTTCGTCCGCAACGTCCAGTGCTCGGGCGTGATCCCGCAGATCAGCCTGATCATGGGCCCCTGCGCCGGCGGCGCCGTCTACTCGCCGGCGATGACCGACTTCATCTTCATGGTCAAAGAGACCTCGCACATGTTCATCACCGGCCCGGAAGTGATCAAAACCGTGACCGGCGAGGAAGTCGAGTTCGAGGAGCTCGGCGGCGCGATGAGCCACAACTCGAAGTCGGGCGTCGCCCACTTCGCCTCCGAGGACGAGGAGAGCTGCCTCGAGGACGTCCGCTACCTGATGAGCTTCCTGCCCTCGAACAACCTCGAGGCGCCGCCGCGGTTCGAGCCGAGCGACAACTCCGAGCGCGAAGACGAGGAGCTCGACACGGTCGTTCCCGACGACCCGCAGAAGCCCTACGACATGCGCAAGGTCATCGCCCTCGTCGTCGACGACGAAGAGTTCTTCGAGGTCCACGAGCACTTCGCGAAAAACATCGTCTGCGGGTTCTCGCGGCTCGACGGCTATCCGGTCGGGATCGTCGGCAACCAGCCGGCCTTCCTCGCCGGCGTGCTCGACATCGAGGCCTCCGAGAAGGCTGCCCGGTTCGTGCGCACCTGCGACTGTTACAACATCCCGATCATCACCTTCACGGACGTCCCCGGCTTCCTCCCGGGCACCGACCAGGAGTGGAACGGGATCATCCGCCACGGCGCCAAGCTCCTCTACGCCTTCACCGAGGCGACGGTGCCGAAGCTCACGGTGGTCACCCGCAAGGCCTACGGCGGCGCCTACGACGTGATGAACTCCAAGCACATGCTGGCCGACTACAACGTCGCCTGGCCGACCGCGGAGGTCGCGGTGATGGGCCCGGAGGG
Organism: Solirubrobacterales bacterium; assembly: GCA_036378275.1. Taxonomy (GTDB): domain Bacteria; phylum Actinomycetota; class Thermoleophilia; order Solirubrobacterales; family 70-9; genus VAYN01. Next base: position 3,160 of record DASUWV010000066.1, read on the forward strand.
CGCCGTCAACATCATCTACCGCAAAGACATCGCCAGCTCGCCGACCCCCGACGAGCGCCGCCAGAAACTGATCGACGACTACAAAGCCCACTTCGCCAACCCCTACTCGGCGGCGGAGCGCGGCTACATCGACGACGTCATCGAGCCCCGCCAGACCCGTCCCAAGCTGATCCGCGCCCTGCGGATGCTGCAGACCAAGCGGGTCGCCCAGCCGAAGCGCAAGCACGGCAACATCCCGCTATAAACTCAGCTTTTCTTGATCAAAGCGCGTCTGCCAGTCGGCGCTTAGCAAGGGAGGCAAAGATGAAGTATCTGACGGGACTGGCTGTTGTCGCGGCGATGGCGGCCGTCTTCGCGGTCGCCGCAGCGGGGAGCGCGTCGGCGACGGTTCTCTGCAAAACGAGTACGAGCCCATGCGGTTCGCCCTACCTGAAAGGCACGGTCTTCAACTCGATCCTGACGCCGGGGACCAAGGCCGTGTTCAAAGCCGGGTTCGCGACGATCGAATGCAGCGAAGGCAGCGGGTCGGTGGAAACGACGACCAACGGCAGCGCCACCGAAACAGTCAAGGGCATCACAAAAACGCTCACCTTCGGTGGCTGCAACGCCGAATTCAAAGTCCTCAAAACCGGGACCGGCGAAATCCACTGGACCAGCAAAACCAACGGCACCTTCACAGCGGAAGGGATGGAAGTCACAGCCAGCACGCTCGGCGTCGACTGCGTCTACGGCGGGACGATCAGCTCCGGGATCACGCTCAACGGAGGCGAAAGCCCGACGATCAGCATCAACGCCAAAGTGCCGCTGATCTCCGGCAGCTTCCTCTGCGCGAACCCGGGGACGATGACGGCATCGCTGACCGTCACCGAACCGACGCCGCTCTACGTCTTGGCGAGCTGAGGAATCGCCTGAACCCTGGCCGGTGCCGGTCCGTAAGACCAGGCACCGGCCCGGTTCCGGGCCGGCAACCACCGAAAGGAGCACCCAATGAGACGGTTGCTGCTCGCAGCGATCATCAGTGCTCTCGTCCTCGGTGTCTTCGTCCCCGCGGCCCTCGCCGGAGGCGGCAACCCCGCCGGCAAAGGGCCGCCGAGCCAGTCGTGTCAGGAAATCGAGGCGGAAGGCGGCCGCGTCCCCGGCCACTCGTCCTCCTCGCCCGGCTCGCCCTTCAACGAGCCCGAAATCAACAGCGAAGAAGGCGGCACCGGAGGCCAGCACTACAGCGAGAAGTCGCAGTACGACGTGGCCTGCTTCCACGTCTCCCGCTGAACCAAGGCGGCGTTCGTCCTTTTATAGGCATATGCCCTACTAAGGACGAACGCCGCCTACCCTCGCAGCTAGTCTCGTACGACATTTATCTGTGCCGTCCGGCAGGAGTGCTACCTTGCCGACATGGAGTTGAAGAGCGTGCCGGTTAAGAGCAACGACGTTCGTGTCCCCAAGCCCGAGCTTGGCAATGCCTACCTCGTCGAGCGCTACAGCGCCGGCAGCGTCAAAGCGGTGATCCTCCACCCAGACGACTTCGCCGAGTTGCAGAGCCGGGCGCGGATGCTCGAGGAAGCGGCGCAGCCGGCCGGCTTCGAGCTGACCGAGCTCGGCGCCAAGGCTCATCGGATCGCCGAGTCGCGTGAGGGCGAGCTGGTCGAAGACGAGGCGGCTGTTCGCAGCCTGCTCGGGATTTGAACTTCTCAGCCGGGGAGGTGTACTGGGCCGTGGTGCCCTACACGCCCCAGGCGCCCTTCCACGTCTACGTCAAGGACGGTTCGCCGGTGGAGGTGCCCGAGGCGAAGACGATCGTCGGCGGCTTGAAGAAGGGAGGCGACGCCGAGCTTCGTTTCGTCGTCGAGGCGAAGGCGCGGCCTGTGCTGCTTCTCTCCGACCGCGTCGACCCCCATACCGGCGATCTTTTCGGCCTGCGCCTGGTACGCCTCTTCGCTTTGGATGACGGAGAGGCCGAGCAGGTTCGAAACCAGCGCGACCCTGGGTTGTTCCACCTCCGACCAGAGCGGTTCCCGGGGCTCGCCGAAGAGTCGGCGGCGATCGTCAGCGCCCCGATCCGCCTCCACCAGACCGCGGTCGATTTCGAAAAACCTCTGGGCCGGCTCGATCAGAACGAGATGCGCGTCCTCGGCGAGCGTTTCATCACCTACTGGCAGTTCGACCTCCACCAGCTCCTGCTCGGGAAGATCAAAGAGCTGTTGAGGAAGCGCGAGGGGCGGTAGTTCGCCTCTAAGGAACCGCCGTCGCCTCGGTCTCGACGCCGCCGCCTCCCCCTTTGCCGGGGGCGCCGGCTTCTTCGCCGCCGAGGCGGTGGGCGAGGTAGACGGGGATGATCGAGATCAGGATCATCAGGACGGCGACGGCGTTGACGATCGGGAGTTCGTGGGGGCGGAAGAGGTTGGAGAAGATCCAGATCGGAAGGGTCTGTTCGCCCGCCCCGATCGTGAAGTTGGTGACGATGATCTCGTCGAAGGAGAGGGCGAAGGCGAGGAGGCCGCCGGCGATCAGGGCGCTTTTCATCCCCGGGAAGGTGACGTAGCGGAAGGTCTGCCAGGTGTGGGCGCCGAGGTCGGCCGAGGCTTCCTCGTAGGAGCTGGAGAGGCGGCGCAGGCGGGCGACGGCGTTGTTGTAGACGACGACGATGCAGAAGGTCGCGTGGCCGACGATCACGGTGAAGAGGCTGAGCGGGACGTTCAGCACCTGGGTGAAGGTGTTGCTGATCGCGACGCCGGTGACGATGCCGGGCAGCGCGATCGGCAGGATCACCAGGAAGGAGATCGTCTCGCGCCCGAAGAAGCGGTGGCGCGCCACCGCCAGCGCGGCGAGCGTCCCCAGCGTCAGCGCGATCGCCGTCGCCGCGACCCCCGCCTTGATCGAGGTGAAGAACGCTTCCCGCGCCGATTCGCTGTTGAACGCCTCGTGGAACCAGTGGGTGGTGAAGCCCGGTGGCGGCCAGGCGAGGATCTTGCTCGAGTTGAAGGCGTAGATGAAGATCGCGACCAGCGGGACGTAGATGAAGGCGAGCCCGACCGCGACGGCGACCCGCATCATTATTCGTGCGCGTTTGGAGAGCTTCATGGTCAGACGTGCTCGAAGGCGCCGAGCTTCCGGGCGACCAGCAGGTAGGCGATCATCACCACGATCGGGACGAGCGCCAGCGCCGCCGCCAGCGGCTGGTTGTTGGCGATGTTGTTGAAGATGACGTTGCCGATGAACTGCTGGTTGGAGACCAGGCGCGGGGTGATGTAGTCGCCTAGCGTGAGCGAGAAGGTGAAGATGGAGCCGGCGACGACGGCCGGGAAGCTGAGCGGCAGGATCACCCGGCGGAAGGTGGTGACCGGGGAGGCGCCGAGGTCCTCGGAGGCGCTGATCAGCGAGTCGGGGATTCGCTCCAGGCCGGCGTAGATCGGCAGGATCATGTACGGCAGCCAGAGGTAGCTGAAGACGAGCCAGACGGCGGTCATCCCGTAGCCCGGCGTATCGAGGCCGATCGGGCTGAGCGCCCAGTGAAGGAGCCCGTCGGAGGAGAGGATCGTCCGCCATGCGTAGACCTTGACCAGGTAGCTCGACCAGAGCGGCAGCAGGATGCCGACGACCAGCAGCGCCTTGCCGCGGCGGCTCGCAACCTTCGCCATGTAGAAGGCGATCGGGAAGGCGATCACCGCGTCGGTGAGCGTCACCAGCAGCGCGGTGCGGACGGTCCGCCAGACGATTTCCCGGTAGACCGGTTCGTTGACGAGCGTTTCGAAGTTTTCGAGGGTGTAGTTCTTGACGACCAGCCCGCTCAGCGGGTCGACCGACCAGAACGCAGAGACGAGCAGGATCGCCAGCGATCCCAGGTAGCCGATGACCAGCCAGCCGACCGGGCCGGCCAGGAGCGCCCCCACCTGCAGGCGCCGGCGGCCCTGGAAGAGGCCGGCGAGCCGATGGCCCACCGACCTCCTCTGCAAGACCGCTTCAGATGCCACGAATCAACCGCCGGACTAGCCCTTGATCGAGGTCCAGGCTTTGACCCATTCGTTGTAGTCCATGCAGTCTTCTTCGCCGTTGCCGCAGTCGGCGAGCGGGGTCTCCCAGTAGTAGACCCGCTTCCAGAATTCCGGTTCTTCCGCGTGGTATTCGGAGCAGAAGTTCGGGTTCTGGGTTTCGTTGCAAGCCTTTTCCTGGGCCGGTGCCTCGCCGAAGTATTCGGCGACCTCGGCGTTGACTTTCGGTTCGATGATCCAGTTCATCCACTCGTACATGCAGTTGGGATGCTTGGCGTTCTTGGCGATCATCCAGGTGTCCGACCATCCGGTCGCGCCCTCCTTCGGCAGGAAGCCCTGGCTCGCCGGGCTCGCCGCTACCGGCACGCCTTCTTCCTTCAGCGCGAAGTACTGGTACTGCCAGGTGGTGCCGACAGTGTTGTCGCCATTGGCGAAGCCGGAGATCTGCTTTGCCGCTTCACCCCAGTATTCGCCGACGTTCGGCTGCTGTTCCTTCAGCAGTTCGACCGCCGCGTTGAACTGTTCTTCGTTCAGCTCGTAGGGGTTTTCGATCCCCAGCGATTTTTCGTGGTACTTCAGGTAGACCGCCGCTTCGGCGATCGACATCGGGTCGTCGTACTGGCTGATCTTGCCCTTGTATTTCGACGCGACCTTCGGGTCCATCGTCACGTTCCAAGAGGTCGGCGCCGGCTTCACTTCGTTGCTGTTCCACATCAGCAGGTTGGCGCCGCGGCCGTGGGGGATGCCGTAGTTGACCCCTTCGAAGGTGTTGTACGGCTGGTCCTTGAGGTCGCTGAAGACCGTCTTGTAGTTGGGGACGAGGTCGGTGTTGACCGGCGCGACGTAGCCGGCGGCGACGAGGCGGGCGGTCGCGTTGCCCGAGGCCGAGACACCGTCGTACTGGCCGGTGCTCATCAGTTTCACCATTTCGTCGGAGGTGCCGGCGACCTTGTCGTTGACCTTGCAGCCGGTCTTCTGTTCGAACGGCTTGCTCCATTCCGGTTCGACGTAGCCGGCCCAGGAGATCAGGCTCACTTCGCCCTCTCCCTTGCCGAGCTTCTGCAGTGCTTCTTCGCCGCCGCCGCCGCTGGTGCTGCTGCTCGAGCTGCCGCAGCCGGCGAGAACGAGCATGAAGACGACAAGGCCGGCGAGAACGAGCCACGCCGTGCGGGCGGGATCAGCGTCCCTACTCTTCATGGTGCTACCTCCTGTTTCGTTTGCTTCCCGCCGACGGCGGCCGCGTGCTCGGGTCGCCATCCGACTAGGACCTCGTTTCCCTGCACAGGCAGCGCGCCCGCGGACGCGCTCTCCACGTTCTGCCTGACCAGCTGCAGGCTCTCCCCGGACTGCAGCTGGATCGTGAAGCGGGTGATCGCCCCGGCGTAGGAGACGTCGACGACGTGGCCGCTCTCGGTGTGCAGCCCCTCGGTCGCGACCCCGGGCTCGAGCAGCTCGATCTTCTCCGGGCGGATCGTCACCTGCTCGCCGTCGCGCTCGATCAGGTTGGAGACGCCGACGAAGCCGGCGACGAACTCGTTGGCCGGGTGCTCGTAGAGCTCCAGCGGCGGGCTCACCTGCTCGATCCGGCCGTTGTTGAAGACGGCGATTCGGTCGCTCATCGTCAGCGCCTCGTCCTGGTCGTGGGTGACGTAGACGAAGGTGATTCCGACCTCGCCCTGGATCGCCTTCAGCTCGCTCTGCATCTCCTCGCGCAGCTTCAGGTCGAGGGCGCCGAGCGGCTCGTCGAGGAGCAGCACCTTGGGCCGGTTGACGATCGCCCGCGCCAGGGCGACGCGCTGCCGCTGACCGCCGGAGAGCTCGGTCGGCTTGCGCTTGTCGTAGCCGGGGAGGCGGACCATCTCCAGCGCTTCCTCACGGCGCTTCACCCGCTCGGCCTTGCCGACTCTGGCCACCTTCATCCCGTACTCGACGTTCTCGCCGACGCTCATGTGGGGGAAGAGCGCGTAGTCCTGGAACACCGTGTTGACCGCCCGGTCATACGGCGGCACGCCGCTCATGTCCTCGCTGGCCAACTCGATCGTCCCCTCGCTCGGGTCCTCGAACCCGGCGATCATCCGCAGCGTCGTCGTCTTGCCCGAGCCCGACGGCCCCAGCATCGTGAAGAACTCCCCCTGGGCGATCTCCAGGTCGATTCCGGCAACCGCCACCACCTCGCCGTAGCGTTTGGTGAGGCCGGAGAGACGGATGTCTGGAGCTTCGGCGGCTATACCGTGAAGTTATCCGGAGCGGTGCGGAAAGCAAGGACAAAGTGGCCCGGGAGGCTTAGCCGCGTTGTACGAAGGGGTTTGTCGGTAGAGAGTCCCGATGACCCCTTCACTCAACTTGCTCGGGTGGGGCGTCTTCGGCCGTCCGAGATGGCCGTGGCCGAGAAGTACAAGCCGTTCAGGGGGTCACCGACTCTCTCCTCGCGAGCCGCAGCGGTGCTTCGGGCTGAGCCTCGGGCCGTGGGGAAGGAGCTGTGAAAGAAGCTAGTAGCCGGCGGGGTGGCGGGCTATGAAGCCGACGTTGTCGCGAAGTTCGGCGTGCCAGCGGGGGCCGGTTTCGCCGTTTTCGTCGCCGGAGGTGTCCCAGCGGAAGCCGGCGATCACGGCGTAGGCGTGGCCGCCGTTGGCGTAGACGGTGATCCAGCGGCCTTCGCCTTCTTCGGCCCAGTGCTCCATCGGGCCGGAGGGTAGGGGGCTTTCGAGGAAGTGGCCGCCGTGGAGGGCGAAGCTGACGGAGCCGGAGCAGTCGTAGCCGCGGTCCCACCAGCGAGCGTGGCCGCCGCCCCAGATGTACGGTTTGCTGCGGATCTTGTTCGCCGCGGCGATCACGGCTTTGACCCGGGGCGGCGCGCTCTTCGGCGGCACCAGCATCCCGTTGGGAAGCAGCTTCGCCTTCGCGGTCGGCGTGCAGACGTCGACTTCGGCCGCGGACATGCCGCCGGTGTCGCAGCCGGCCATGGCGCTGCCCGGGGCGGTAAAAGCGGTGGCGCATAGGGCCAATACGAACACCAGCCCAGCCAACCTCGAGTTGTGGCGCAAACCGTTTCTCCTTCGTCGGCCTACGGGGTTAGCTGTCGGGCTGGCGCGAAAGGAGCTTGCGCCCCCGCCTGATAGGCGGGCTCGCCCCGGAAACTTGGTTCCCCCGTTCCCTCTGCGCCCTCGGCGCCAGGGATTCGGCTTTCCGGTTATCGAACGCGGGCAGTGTAGACGATTGCACGGCGTCATGACTCACAAAACGCAAATATTTAGAAAAGATCCCGCTCTCACCTGACTTCTGTTCGACGCGACGGCTGGTAGCTTGCGCCCTGGGATGAACCTTTCGGGCCGAAAAGCGCTCCTCACGGGGGCGACCGGAGGGCTCGGGAGGGCGATCGCGCGGGCGATGGCCGAGCGCGGGGCGCGGCTGACCCTGAGCGCCCGCAACCGCGAGGCGCTGGAGGCGATGGCCGCCGAGCTGCCCGGCGGCGGTCACGACGTGCTCCCCGCCGACTTGGCCGAGCCCGGCGCCGCCGAGCGGCTCGCCGCCGAAGCCGCCGGCGCCGAGATCCTCGTCGCCAACGCCGGCCTGCCCGGCGCCGGCAGGCTCGACGAGTTCAGCCCCGAGGAGGTCAAGCGCGCCCTGCGCGTCAACCTCGAGGCGCCGATGCTGATGGCGCGCGCCCTCTACCCGGCGATGATCGAGCGCGGGGGCGGCCACCTCGTCTTCGTCGCCTCGCTCTCGGGCAAGGCCGCCAGCCCCCGCACCTCGATCTACAACGCGACCAAGTTCGGCCTCCGCGGCTTCGCCCTTGGCCTCAGGGCCGACCTCGACCCCAAGGGGGTCGGAGTTTCCATCGTCTCCCCGGGCTTCATCCGCGAAGCCGGCATGTTCGCCGACGCCGGCGCCAAGCCCCCGCCCGGGATGGGCACGTCCACGCCCGAGCAGGTCGGCGCGGCCACTGTCAGGGCCATCGAGCGCAACAAGGTCGAGGTCACGGTCGCTCCACCCATCCAGCGCGCCGGTGCCCACCTCGCCCTGATCAGCCCCTCCCTCGGCGTCAAAGCCCAAAGCGGCCGCGCCGGCCAAAAGGCCGCCAAAGACATCGCCTCCGGCCACTCCGCCGACAAGCGCTGAACCGAAATAGCTGAGCAAGCGAAGCGGGTTCCCCCAGGCGCTCCGTTGGGTCGGTCCGGGGGTCCCTCGAGCCGGCGGATACTCAAATCGTCGGCCTAATTAGGCCGACGATTTGAGTATCCGCCGGCTCGAGGGACCCCCGGACCGACCCAA
>DASUWV010000067.1:0-3290 GCA_036378275.1 Solirubrobacterales bacterium
CGCGGGATGGTCGTAGAGCTTCATCGCGGTCGCACGCTACCCGCTGGCACCATTGCGGCGATGCCCCGCCACGCCGAGCCCGACCGAGACGGCGCCGCCTGCGCCGCGATCTACGCGCCCCACGTCGAGGGCAGCGCGGTCTCCTTCGAGGAGCGGGCGCCGGACCCGGGGGAGATGGCGGCGCGGATCGAGCGCTACCGCGCCTCCCACGCCTGGCTCGTCGCCGAGCGCGGGGGGCAGGTGGTCGGCTACGCCTACGCGACCGCCTTCAACGAGCGCCCGGCCTACCGCTGGAGCACCTCCGTCTCCGTCTACGTCGCCGAGGAGGCGCGCGGCGCGGGCGTCGGCCGCGCCCTCTACGAAGCCCTCTTCGAGCGCCTGCGCGAGCGCGGCTTCCGCACCGCCTGCGCCGGCGTCACCCTGCCCAACGAGGCGAGCGAGGCCCTGCACGAGCGCCTGGGCTTCGAGCTCGTCGGCGTCAACCGCGGGATCGGCTGGAAGCAGGGAGCCTGGCGCGACGTCGGCTGGTACCAGCTGGAGCTTGCCCCCGCGGGCGACGGCCTGCCCCCGGAGCCGCGGTAGCTCCCGGCTACCATGCATCCATGAGCGACAACCCCGCATCGACCGACGCAGCAACCGACGAAACCCTCACCGAAGAGGACGTCTACGAGGTGCTCGAGGAGGTCATCGACCCCGAGCTCGGCCTCGACTTCGTCTCCCTCGGCCTCGTCTACGACGTCAACATCGAGAACGACTCCGAGGTCTACGTCACCTTCACCCTCACCACCCCCGCCTGCCCGATCGGCCCCCAGGTCTCCGAGCAGATGAAGGAGTTCGTCGGCGACCTCCCCGGCGTCACCGCGGTCCACCCGAAGATGGTCTTCGACCCCCCCTGGAGCCCGGAAATGATGACCGAAGAGGCCAAGTTCGCATTGGGGTTCTGAGTAGGTATCACGCGTGATACACTCGCTTCCATGGCGAGTGTGACCATCCGCGACCTACGCAACCACGGCGGTGACGTGGTCGATCGCGCCTCGCGCGGCGAGAAGATCACGATCACCCGCGCGGGAACTCCGGTGGCGCAGCTGCAAGCGCTGCGGCCGCCGCTTTCGGCCGACGTATTGCTCGATCGCTGGCGCCGGCTTCCGGCTGTCGATCCGGCTCGCCTGCGCGAGGACGTCGATCGGTTGCTCGACGCAAGCCTTTGAGCGAGTCCGCCGAGAAGGCAGCCCGCGGGATTCTCGACACCTCGACCGTTCTCCTTCTCGGGAAGATCGCCAACCCCGACTTTCTGCCGGCCGAGCCGTTGATCACCGCCGTGACGCTGGCTGAGCTCGCGGTCGGGCCGCTGGTGACCGCTGACGAGGCGGAGCGGGCGCGTCGCCAGGCGCATCTGCAGCAGGCCGAGGCGGACTTCTCTCCGCTGCCGTTCGACGCGAGCGCAGCGCGCGCCTTCGGCCAGGTGGCCGCCTCTCTGCGGCGCTCGGGCCGCAAGGCGGCGGCTCGTGCCTATGACGCGATGATCGCGGCCATCGCCTTGGCCAACGACGTTCCGGTTTTCACCTGCAACCCCGACGACTTCAGCGGCATCGAGGGGCTCGAGGTGGTTGCGGTGCCGGTGCCGGCTTAGTCGCCGACCGCTGTCGTTTCTCTCATGGCTAGGGCTTGGGCAGCGCGGCCTACGGGCCTAGCAGGCTTCGATCAAGCACCTCGCTAAGGCGATCGAGCGCGGCGTGATGGTGGCGGTCAGCCGACGACTTACCCCAGCCGACCAGCCGTCCCGCCTCCCGCACGCTGTTGCCCTCGTAGTAGACAAGTGCTATCAGCTCTCGCTCTCGGCCCGAGAGGAGGCTCATCGCCTGCGCAATGCGTCTAGAGCGATCATTCTCGATTGCCTCTTCTTCAGGTGTAAGGGTCGATTCATCGGCTAGGTGATAGATAGTCTCGATAGAGGTAGGGGCCGGGTCCTTAATTTCCTTTTCGAGAGTCTTGATAGCTCGCCTGTAGCCGATCACCACGAGCAGGCCTAATGTCTTGTCTTTGCGGCCGGCGGCAAGCCGAGCGCTGTAGTCAGTTAGCGCTTGACCTGTCAAATCGTCAAGGTGGCGCTCGATCCATTCCCGTGGAAAGCGCTTAGCGCATAGAAGTTTTTTCACGCCGGTTTTGGCTTGGTCAAGTTCTTCACTGGTCATTTGGAACCGATGGCTTTCTGCTGCTTTCAGCATGACCTTTACTCGTAGGTCAGCGCCTGCAGCGGGTCGAGGTGGGCGGCGCGCCTGGCGGGGAGGATCGCGGCGAGGGTGCCGATGACTACGCCGAGGACGGCGGTCATCACGAGCATGCTGGTGGGGATGTGGAGGTTGAGGCCGACGAGAGTGGAGGCGCGGACGGAGTAGATCCAGACGATGCCGACGATGAGGCCGGCGAAGATGCCGGCCAGGCAGCCACCGAGGGAGATCAGGAGGCTCTCGTCGAGCATGGTGCGGCGGACGCGCCAGCGGCTGCCGCCGAGGGCGCGGAGGACGCCGATCTCGCGGGTGCGCTCGATCACCGACATCGAGAGGGTGTTGACGATCCCCAGCAGGCCGACGATGACGGCGATCCCGATGATCGCGTTGAAGAAGGCGAACTGCTGGTTGATCTGGTCTTCGTAGTGCTGCTTGAACTTGGCGTTGGAGACGGCTTCGTAGCCCGGGTAGTCGCTGGCGAGCAGGCGGTGGATCTTCGTCCCCAGCAGGCGACGGTCTTCGGCTGAGCTCGCGGTGACGGCGAGGACCGAGTCGGCGGTGATCCCGTAGACCTGTTTCAGCGTCGCCAGCGAGATCATCACCGTGTTGCCGCTGGCCTCGAAGGTGTCGAGGGTCGCCACCACCGGCACCCGGCGGGCGCCGCCCGCGCCCTTCAGCGGAACCGTGTCGCCGACCTTGACCCCGGTGTCGTCGGAGAAGCCCTTGCCGACGACCGCGCCGCCGGCCGCCAGCCCCGCCATTGCCTTCGCCGTGCTCGCGCCTTCGTATTCGCTGCGGTCGACCTTCGGCCAGGCCCTGGGATCGACCGCCTCGAGCAGCCCCGGCTGGTCGCTGACCGGCAGGTGGACCATGTAAACGGTCCGCAGCGGCGTCACCGTGCCCGCCTCCGGCAGGGCCGCGATCCGTTCGCGCAGCGGCCTCGCGATCGAGGTCCCCGGCCCGCCGCCGTACTCGGTGTAGCCGGCCGGCTGCACGGTCAGGTCGCGGGTGAAGCGCTTGTCGAGTTCGTCGGAGATCGAGCCGACGAAGCTCTGGCTCATC
>DASUWV010000068.1:0-32880 GCA_036378275.1 Solirubrobacterales bacterium
TGAGGAAGTTGTGGATGCTGCGCCAGGCGACCGCGAGGGCGACCGCGCGCAGGCCGGCGGGGCGGGGGTTGGCGGGGCGGGGCTCTGCGGGGCGGGGCTCGCTCACGTCCTCACCAGCCTCGTCTTCAGCGCGCCGCTCGCGGCCCACATCCCGATCGTGAAGATCGCCAGCGCGATCCCGAAGCCGAGCGCGAGCTTGCCCGGCTCCCAGCCTTCGATCAGCAGCGAGCGGAAAGCCTGCAGCAGGTAGGAGACCGGGTTGGCGGTGGCGATCGCGCGGTACCAGCCGGTCTGGATCAGGTCGAGGGGGAGCGCCATCGAGGAGAGGAAGAGGAAGACGAAGAAGACCGGGAAGAGGCCCTGGATCGCCTCGCCCGAGCCGGTGCGCAGGGCGGCGAAGAGGCCGATCGTGCCGAAGGCGACGGTGACCGCGACCGCGAGGAGGATGATCATCAGCGCGCCGCCGGCGCCGGCGGCGAGTTCGGCCCCGGCAATGAGCCCAACGATCAGGTAGGTCGCCCCCTGGACGACGCCGAGGACGATGGTCCCGGCGAGGAGGCCGCTGAGCAGGGCGGCGCCGCGCAGCGGGGTCAGCGCCAGACGGTTGAGGAAGCCGGTTTCGATGTCGCGGGCGAGGTCGGTGCCCGAGTTCATCACCGAGAACAGCGCCCCCTGCATGAAGGGGACGGCGAGGGCGAAGGTGAGGTATGAGTCGGTCGGGAAGCCGGGCAGGTTGGTCGCGTCTTTGAGGCCCCCCGAGTTGACCGCGAGCAGGAAGAGCGGGAAGACGAGGGCGGGGACGATCTGCGCCGGCTGGCGCAGGGTGCGCAGGACCGAGCGGTGGGCGAGCTGCCCGACCTGGGTCGCGAGCGAGCGGTTGGCAGGGGAGGCGCTCACGAGGTTGCGACGGGCTCCGGCTGCGGCGCCTCGGCCTCCTCCTCGTCGCCGGCGCCCTCGAGCGAGCGTCCGGTCTTGGCGAGGAAGACGTCGTCGAGCGAGGGCGCGTGCAGCTGCAGGTGCTCGATCGCGACGTCCTCGGCGTCGAGCGCGCGGACGACCTCGGCGAGCGCGGCCTCGCCGCCCTCGAGGCGGACGGCGACGGCGCGGGGGTGGGCGCCGGCCGGCTCGCCGAAGCGGCCGAGGACGGCGGCCATGCGGTCGCGGTCGGCGGGCTCGCGGGGGATCGCCTCGACGGTCGGGCGACCGATTTCGGCCTTCAGCTCGGCCGGGGTGCCCTCGGCGACGATGCGGCCGTGGTCGATGATCCCGACCCGGTTGGCGAGGGCGTCGGCCTCCTCGAGGTACTGAGTGGTGAGGAAGACGGTGACGCCGTCGTCGGCGGCGAGGCGGGCGACCTCGTCCCAGAGGGCGGTGCGGCTCTGGATGTCGAGGCCGGTGGTCGGCTCGTCGAGGAAGAGGATGCGCGGGCGGTGGGCGAGGGCGAGCGCCAGGTCGAGGCGGCGTTTCATCCCACCCGAGTAGGCGCCTACCTTGCGGTCGGCGGCGTGGGAGAGGCCGACGCGCTCGAGCAGCTCGTTGCCGCGGGTCTCGCGCTCGGCCCTGCCGAGGCCGTGGAGGGCGGTCTGCAGGCGCATGTGCTCGCGGCCGGTGAGGAGCGGGTCGAGGGCGGCCTCCTGCAGGGCGGCGCCGATCGCAGAGCGGACCCGGGGGCCTTCCTCGACCACGTCGAAGCCGGCGACGCGGGCGGTCCCGGCGGTGGGAGGGAGGAGGGTGGTCAGCATCAGGACCGTGGTCGACTTGCCGGCGCCGTTGGGGCCGAGGAAGCCGTAGATCTCCCCCTGGGCGACCTCGAGGTCGATCCCGTCGACGGCGCGCGGGCCGTTCTTGAACTCGCGGACGAGGCCTTCGACCTCGATGCCGCCGATAGGGGCGGTGCTCTCAGCCATGGGCTCCTTTCGACTGGTGGTGGTTCGACGTCTGAGGCTATCGAGGCGCTCCCGGGGCCACCGCCCGCCCGCCGAGGGCCGCAAACGCATAGAACTCCGTGCTCGATGTACGAGCGCACCCGCACCTACCGCCTGGCGATGAACGTCAACAAGCCCGTCGCCTGGTGGGGCCGCATGCAGGTCGAGGGCCTGGAGACGGTCCCCGAGCAGGGGCCGCTGCTGATCGTCGGCAACCACGACAGCCACTGGGACCCGGTGATGGTCGGGGTCGCCGCGCTCGAGCGGCGGCAGATCCGGGCCCTCGCCAAATCGGACCTCTGGAAGGTCCGCGGCCTCGGCCCGATCCTCAACGGCATGGGTCAGATCCCGATCGAACGCGGCAAAGGCGACGCGCAGGCCCTGGCCCGCGCGATCGAGGCGCTGCGGGCGGGGGTCTGCATCGGCGTCTTCCCCGAGGGGACGCGCTCGAAGGGCAAAGTGCTGCGGGCGCGCAGTGGAGTCGGCCGCCTCGCCCTCGAGGTGCCCGAGGCCCACGTCAGCCTGGTCGCGATCGAGGGGACGACCGACCTCACCGGCTTCCCCCGCCGCCCTCGCATCCGCATCCGCTTCTTCGACCCGGTCGGCGGCCAGCCCCGACCCGACGAGGACCCGAGCGCGCTCTCGGCCCGCCTCCTCTCGGAGATCCGCGAGCTCGTCCCACCCTCGCTCTCCTACCGCAAGCGAGCGAAGCTCAGCGGCGTCAGCGAAGACTGATCGCCCGGCTCACCCGCCGAAGCACCGCCTCGCGTTCGCCGTGGATCTGATCCCAAGTGACGCGCAGAGCCCGGTATCCCGCTGCAGCGAAGAACTGATCACGGCGCCGGTCGCTCTGGAACGCGGTCGGGGTCTCGTGCGTCTCCCGCCCGTCGGTTTCGACAATCACCCGCGCCTCCGCCCAGAGGAAGTCGACGAGGAACCGCTCACCCTCGACATGCAGCCATACGTTGCACCCCGGCCGCGGCAGCCCCATCTCGATCAGCTCCGGCAGCACCAGCGTCTCGAAGTCGCTGCGAACGTCCGGCACCTTGCCGTCCTTGGTCCGGTAGGGGACGAGCGCCAGCTCGAGCGCCTTCAGGCCGCGGCGGCGCTTCGCGTTGTGGATGGCGATGTCCACGGCCTGCAGGTCGAGCTTCCTGCGGATCGCCGCTCGACCCACCGTCTTCCGCAGGGTTTTCAAACCGACGATCCCCGCCAGATCGATCAGCGTCCGCGCCACGGTGGTGACCAAGACTCGGTTGCGAACTTCGACTTCCTCCGGTTCCGGATAGCGGCACCGCCGGCACCGGATCCCATCGATCTTCCGCCCCGCCTCCACCGGCACGGTCACGTCGATCAACGCCGGCCACTTGTCCCAGAGCCCGTGAAACGCCGCCGCCGTCCCATGCGAGACCACCGCTCCCTCCCCGCAGGCAAGCAAGGCCGCCCGCAGGTGCGTATGCCGCGAGATAGACCGGTGCCCCACCGTGTAAACGCCCCGGTGGATGCGGTGGTATGAACCAGCCCTACCTCGATCTGCCGCGACCTTTGGAGAAACTCCCTCTTCTCCGAGTTGGTCGAGGGAGACCACACCTCCTTGGGCCGTAGCGAGGTTCGCGACCCGTTTCGTCGAATCCTCGCTCGCAGTCTCGCGGTTCCTTTTGCACGACATACGTGTCTAAGGAACCACGCAACCGAATCTCTCCCCCCTGGGTGAGTTCCGTGGTTCCTTTCGCACGTCATAGGTGCAAAAGGAACCACGGAACTATGAATCGCCTCCTCGGCTCGTCCTGCCGGGAGCGCCTGGCCGAAGCTAGTCGCCGGCCTCCTCGCCGTTGCCCTTGAGGGCGTACCAGGAGCCGCCGAAGGCGGTGACGTCGTTGCCGTTGGCTTCGCCGGGCTTTTTGTCCTCGACGAACGTGTAGAGGGGGTGGCCGTCGTAGGTGACCTGGGTCGTCCCGTCTTTGCGTTCGGTGGTACCGAGTTTCGAGGCCATCGCGCCGTTGCCGACGCTCGGTTCGCCTTCGGTCAGCATCGGCGGCCAGCCTTCGGCGCAGGGGCCGTAGCAGGAGGACGTGGTCCCCTTGTCTTTGTGGAAGTCGTAGAGGGTCATCCCGTTGGAGTCGACGAGGACCATGCCGAGCTTCTTGACGCTGCCCAGGGAGACCACGGCGGCGCCGCTTTCCGCCCCCGCCCCGGATTCCGAGCTCGCGCTGTTGCCGTAGCCGCTCGAGCTTTCGCTCGAGGCGCTTTCCTTCGAGCCGCCGTAGCCGCTTTCTTCGCTGGTCGAGCTGCTGCTACTGCCGCAGCCGGCGATCACCAGCCCCACCACGGCCACCAAAGCCAGCAGCGCAAAGGCATGGGTCTTCCTGTTCACGTCGGTTCCTCCTGGTTGTGGGTTTGTGCCGCTTTCGGCGCCCTCCCCACCGGCGCGACGAAGGTTCGGTTCCCGGCACGGACGCTGATCGCCCGCGTGCGGGAGAGATCGAGGGCCGAGCTCAGCACCGCTTCAGAGTCGTCGCCCCAGCGGTAGCGGAAGGTCCCGGCCGGGTAGGACGCCCCGTGCGGCCCGCGCAGCGAGACCGTGCAGAGCGTGCCGGAGGCGATCCCGTGGACGTACATGTGGATCTCGGTCCCGTAGGCGTGCGGCTCGAGCGTCGCGTCGATCGTCACGCCGTGCGGCAGCGAGGCGAAGCGCACCTGCTGCTCGGGGCCGCCTTCGCCGCCGCCGAGGACGAAGATCGCCAGCACGGCGGCGGCGAGCGCCGCGGTCGCGCCACCCAGCGCGAAGCCACCGAACAGGCGCCGCCGCCGGCGCTGCCGCTCGGCCTTCTGTCGCTCCCCCGCGATCGTCGCCGCGATCCGCTGCCCCAGCTCGGGCGGCGGCTTCGGCGCCGACTCGAACCGCGCCGGGTCGGCGTGGGGGAGCATCCGCGCCACCGGCTCCAGCAGCGCCAGCTCCGACCGGCATTGGGCGCACCCCTCGAGGTGCGCCTCCAAACCGGCCCGCTCGTCGCCCTCGAGCTGCCCCAGCACGTAAGCGCCGAGCAGCTCGCGCCAGTCGCGACACTCGTTCCTAATCTTCATAGCCCATCTCCTCGAGCACGACCCGCAGCGCCCGCAGCCCGTAATAGACGCGGCTCTTGATCGTCCCCTCCGGCACGCCGAGCTCCTCGGCGACCTCCCCGTAGGGGCGGCCGCGGTAATAGGTCTCGACGATCACCCGCCGGTGGTCCTCGCCGATCCGCCGCATCGCCTCCTCCACCTGCCAGGAAAGCAGCGCCTGCTCCAGCGGCTCGACGCTGGGCTCGATCCCGCCCTCGGCGACGCCGGGCCGCACCGCCCGCGCCCGCCCGAGGTCGATGACGACGTTGCGGAGGATCGCGAACAGCCACGTGCGCAGCGACCCGATCTTCGGATCGAAGCGATCCCCCGCCCGCCAGGCGCGGACGAAGGTCTCCTGCACCGCCTCCTCGGCGAGCCCCGCGTCGCCGAGCGAGCGGACCGCGAAGCCGTACAGCTCGCCGGCATGGGCGGCGTAGGCCTCGCGGACGTCGCGTTCGCGGCTGAGCGCTCCCCGGGTCGAAGTCCCTAGCTGGATCATCCGACCCGGCATACGCTCCCCGGCCGAGCCGGGTTCAAATGCCTCCTGGAGAGGGCCCTATTCGAGCTTCCCGATCTTGAAGATTTTCGTCCCGCAGTCCGGGCAGACGCCCTGGATCGCCGGGCGACCGTTTTTCATCGTCACCTGTTTGGGGTCTTTGATCTCGACCTTCTTACGCTCCTTGACGCAGTAACCCTCAGGCATCTCGGGGCCCTCCTTTCGTTGCCGCCGGGCGGCAAATCTCGCGCGTGGCGAGTGGTGGATTGAGGCGAATGTAACGCAGGTCGATGACGCTCCCGCGAAACTTCGTGACAAATCGCACGAAACGCCCGCGGCCCCCGTCAACTACCCTCCTGCCGCAGTCGCAAGCCCTTCCCAAGCCTTCAAGGAGATAAGTAATGCCCGAAGCAGTAATCGTCGACACCATCCGCACGCCGATCGGCCGTGCCTTCAAGGGGTCGCTGGCCCAGCTCCGCCCCGACGAGATGGGCGCCTACGTGGTCGACCAGCTGCTCGAGCGCAACCCCGAGGTCGACCCGGCGCTGATCGAAGACGTCTTCTGCGGCGTCGGCATGCCGCAGGGCCTGCAGGCCTTCAACCTCGCCCGCATCATCTCCCTGCTCAGCGAGAAGCTGCCGCAGGAGGTCAACGGGGTCACCGTCTCCCGCTACTGCTCCTCCAGCCTCGACGCGATCCGCCACGCCGGTAACGCGATCAAGGCCGGCGAGGGCGACGTCTACCTCGGCGTCGGCGTCGAGTGGGTGAGCCGCTACAACGAGCGCACCGAGCCCGCCGGCGAGGCCGACCAGAACGAGAACCTGAAAGGCAACGACGGCCAGCCCAACGCCTACATCGCGATGGGCGAGACCGCGGTCAACGTCGCCAAGAAGTACGAGGTCAGCCGCGCCGACATGGACAAGTTCGCGCAGCGCTCGCAGGAACTGGCGGTGCGCTCGCAGGAAGACGGCTTCTTCGACCGCGAGATCGTCCCGGTGAAGCTGCCCGACGGCAGCGAGGTGAGCAAGGACGACGGCCCGCGCGCCTCCTCGACCCTGGAGAAGCTCTCCGAACTGCCGGAGGCCTTCGGCGGCGGCGGGGTGACCGCCGGCAACTCCTGCCCGCTCAACGACGGCGCCGCCGCGGTGCTGCTGATGAGCGACACCAAGGCGAAGGAGCTGGGCCTGACCCCGCGCGCCCGCATCATCACCGCCGCCACCCACGGCAACGAGCCGGAGCTGATGGGCGTCGCCCCGATCGGCGCGATCAAGAAGGTGCTCGACCGCGCCGGGATGACGATCGACGACGTCGACCGGGTCGAGCTGAACGAGGCCTTCGCCGCCCAGGTGATCCCGATCATGTCCGAATGCGGGATCGACGAAGACAAGCTCAACACCCACGGCGGCGCGATCGCCCTCGGCCACCCGTTCGGGATGACCGGCGCCCGGATCATGGGCACCCTGCTGAACGTGCTCGAGACCGACGACAAGCAGATCGGCCTGGAGACCATGTGCGTCGCCGGCGGTCAGGGCAAGGCGATGCTGGTCGAACGCCTGAACTGAGCAGCGATTGGTGAGTTGGCCCGCCTATAGCCGGGTCAACTCACCAAGCAGCAGTTAGGGTCGGCTCGTGAAGACGCTTCTCTATGAGACCGAGGGCCGAGTCGCCCGCATCACCCTGAACCGGCCCGAGCGGGGGAACGGGATCACCCCGCAGATGCCGGTCGAGCTGGCCGAGTGCGTCGAGCGGGCCAACCTCGACCCCGCCGTCCATGCGATCGCCCTGGCCGGCAACGGCAGCGGCTTCTGCGGCGGTTACGACCTCGTCGCCTCGGCCGAGGGCGACATGAGCGAGTTGGGGGAGGGGAGCGCGCCGCCGCCCGGCTCGCCGCTCGACCCCGCGGTGATCGGCGCCAACCATGCGCCGAACACGAACTGGGACCCGGTCACCGACTACCAATTCATGAGCCGCAACGTGCGCGGCTTCATGAGCCTCTTCCACTCCGAGAAGCCGGTCCTCTGCAAGGTCCACGGCTACTGCGTCGCCGGCGGCACCGACATGGCGCTCTGCTCCGACCTGCTGGTGATCGCCGAGAACGCCAAGATCGGCTACCCGCCGGCGCGGATGTGGGGCTCGCCGACGACGGCGATGTGGGCGAGCCGGCTGGGGCCGATGCGGGCGAAGCGCCTGCTGCTGACCGGCGACTCGCTGACCGGCGCCGAGGCGGCGGAGTGGGGGCTGGCGACCGAGGCCGCCCCGGCTGAGCGCCTCGACGAGCGCTTCGAGCGCCTGCTGGAGCGGGTCGCTCGGATGCCGGTCAACCAGCTGGTGATGATGAAGCTGCTGGTCAACCAGACGGTCCACGCCCAGGGTCTCGCCCAGTCCCAGGTCCTCGGCACCTTCTTCGACGGCATCGCCCGCCACACCGAGGAGGGGCACGGCTTCGTCCGCCGCGCCGCCGAAGCCGGCTTCCGCGAAGCGGTGCGCGAGCGCGACGAGCCCTATGGCGACCACGGCCTCGACGGTTTCGGCCTCGATCCGGAGGGATAGGCTGCCGCGGCGATGAACGACGCCCCGCACCCGAGCTCGATGATCACCCCGGAGTCCGTCCGGGCCTTCCTCCCCGGCAGCTTCCCGGGGGACCTCGGGATCGAGCCGCTCGAGGTCGAGGACTCGCACGCGCGTGGGCTGATCGTCGTCGACAAGCGCCACCTGCACCCCGGCGGCTTCGTCCACGGCGGCGTCTGGACCGCGCTCGGCGACACCGTCGCGGCCTGGTCGACCTTCCGCTGCATCCCGCCCGGCCACAACTTCACGACGATCGAGCTCAAGCTCAACGTCTTCGCCGCTGGCATCCTCGGCGACGAGATCGAGGCCCGGGCCGAGCCCCTCCACGTCGGCAAGAGCACGGTCGTGATCGAGGTCCGGATCGAGCGCCGCCGCGAGGGCACCGAGCCGCGCCTGGCGGCCAACCTCATCGTCTCCCAGTTCGTGCTGCCGCCGGGCGGTTAGCTCAGGCCGCGACAGGGGCGCCGCAGGCCTCGACGAAGTGGCGGAACAGCGCCGCCTCGTAGGTGCGGTGCACCAGCGTCTCGGCGTGCCACTGGACGCCGATCAGGAAGGGGCGGCTCGGGTCCTCGATCGCCTCGATCGTGCCGTCGGGCGCCCGCGCCGTCACCGCCAGCCCATCGCCGAGCCGGTCGATCGCCTGGTGGTGGAAGGAGTTGACGTCGAGCACGTCGCGGACCTCCACTTCGTCGTCGCCAAGCGCCGCCGCCAGGCGACTCCCGGGCTCGATTTCGATGCTGTGGCTCGTCTCGTTGCCGGGGCTCGCCTGCCGGTGCGCGATCTCTTCGGAGACCGCCGGCAGGTGCTGGATCAGCGAGCCGCCGCGGGCGACATTGAGAGCCTGGGAGCCGCGGCAGATTGCCAGGATCGGGATTTCGCGCGCATCGGCGAAACGCGCCACCGCAAGCTCGAAGCGGTCCAGATCCGGCTCGGTCGGCCCCAGGTCCGGACCGCGGGCAGCGCCGTAGGTGTCGGGATCGAGGTCGGGACCACCGGAGAGGCAGATGCCGTCGAGGCGTTCCAGCAGCGACGCGATCGCCTCCTCCGGCAGCGGTGGGATCACCATCGGCACCGCCCCCGCCGCCTCGACCGCGCGCAGGTAGGTGAGGCCGAGAACCATCTCGCGGACCTTCGGCTCGCTCTCGGGGGTCTGCTGGATCCGTTTCGGCTCCCGCACCTCCGAGGTGGTGACGCCGATCAGCGGCCGCCCGTTTTTGCGGTCTCGTTTCATCCCGCCGAATTCTCCAATACCCAGGTGTCCTTGCAGCCACCGCCCTGCGAGCTGTTGACGACCATCTCGCCGGCGCCCTGCGCGTAGCGGGTGAGGCCGCCCGTCATCGCCGTCTCGCCGCCGGGGGCGCTGACGACGAACGGACGCAGGTCGATCCGCCGCGGCCGCAGGCCGCCGCCGACGATCGTCGGGTGGCTGGAGATCTCGACCGGCTCCTGGGCGATGAACCGCTCGGGCCGCCGCCGCACCACCGCGACCGCCCGCTTGCGCTCGGGCTCGCCCGCCCGCGGCATGATCGTCACCCCGTGGCCGCCGAAGCCGCCGCGCGGCTTGATCACCAGTTCGTCCAGCCGCTCCATCGCCTCGCGCCGGTCGTCCTCGTCGCTGAGGTCGTAGCTGGGGACCGAACGCAGCAGCGGCTCCTCGCCGAGGTAGAAGTCGACCATCCGCTCGACGTAGGCGTGGGTGAGCTTGTCGTCGGCGAGCCCGGTCCCGAGCGCGTTGGCGCAGCGAAGCCGGCCCGAGCGCAGCGCCGGCAGCAGCAGCCGGCCGAGCTCGGTCAGGCTGCCGTCCCCCTTCGTCAGGCGGTCGGCGTCCTGGCGGCGGTAGACGACGTCCACCTGCACCCGGCGCTCGCGCGAGAGCCGGGCGAAGATCCGCTCCCGGCTCAGCTCCAGCTTTGCGGGAGTGACGATCGGCAGGCCGAGCTCGCGGCCGATCCGCTCGTGCTCGTACCAGGCGCCGTTCTCGGGCCCGTCGGAGAGGATCGCCACGACCGGCTCGTCCCGCCCCTCCGGCGCGGCGGCTCGCAGCGCGGCCCCGAGCGCCTGCAGGTAGCCGCCGTGCCCGCGCGGGCGCAGCGGCGCCTCGAGCTCGGCCGCGAGGACTTCGCGCACCCCCAGCGCGTAGGCGGCGCCGGAGGGCATCCGCAGGTTGTCCTCGAGCACCCGCAGCTCGCCCTCCCTGCCCCGGACCAGATCGAGCCCGGCGACCGTCGCCGGCGGCACCGCCGGGTCGAGCAGCCCCTGCATCGCCGGCGCGTATCCCTCGGAGGTCTCCAGCAGCCGCCGCGGGACGATCCCGGCGTCGAAGATCCGCTGCCCGCCGTAGGCGTCGAGCAGGAACGCGTTCAGCGCCCGCGCCCGCTGCGCCAGCCCCACCCGCAGCTGCTCCCACTCCTCGCCGGTGAGGAGCCGCGGGACCGGGTCGACCGCGATCGGCTCCCCCTCGCCGAAGGTGAGCCCGTGCGAGGCGACGCTCGCCTCGACCCGCTCCCGCAGCGCCCCCAGGTCCCGCTCACCGAGCGCCTCCAGCAGCGGCGCGTAGTGCGGCCGCGGCTGACCCGCGGCGGCGAAGGCCTCGTCGAAGCAGTTGGTTTCGGGTTCGTAGCGAGCGAGGTTCAAGTTCGCTCAGCTTCTACCCGCTCCTCAGGCATTTCGAGATCTTCGATCGGCGGCAGTCTCCACAGCACGCTGGCGAGCGTCAGGCCGATCGCGACCGAGGCGAAGACCAGGAACCATTCACCCGGCCCGAGCAGGACCAGTCCGAAGAAGTCGCGCAGGAAGGGGAGCGCGAGGATGCCGGCGTAGACGCCGCCCAGTCCCAGCACCATCGCCAGCATGTTGCTCTGGATCGCGATGTGCTCGCGGCCGGGGCCGCGCTCGAGCAGAAGGATGAAGGCGAGCCCGAGCGCGATCAGGGTCGAGGTCGCCGCCGTCCTGCCTTCGGCCAGGGTGCCGCCGGCGACGGTGTCGACGAGGAAGAAGGAGAGGATCGAGGCGAAGGCCGTGGAGAGGCCCGCCGGGACCGCGAAGGCGGCAAGCGCCCGCAGCAGCCGGCCGCGGTAGAGCGGCCCGTCGGAGGGCATCAGCGCCAGCACGAAGGAGGGGATGCCGATCGTCAGCAGGGCGGCGACGGTGAGGTGGCGGGGGAGGAAGGGGAAGGCGAGCCCGGGCACGGCGACGAAGAGGATCAGCGCCGCTGCGTAGACCGTCTTGGTCAGGTAGAGGCGGCCGAGCCGGTGGATGTTGCGGGCGATCCGTCGCCCTTCGCCGACCGCTTCGGGCAGGCGCGAGAACCGGTCCTCGAGCAGGACCACGTCGGCGATGCCTTTGGTCACCTGCGCCCCCGAGCCCATCGAGACCGCCATCCGCGCCCGCTTCAGCGCCGGCACGTCGTTGACGCCGTCGCCGATCATCGCCACGTAGCGCCCGGCGGCGACCAGCGCCCCGACCAGCGCTTTCTTCTGCTCGGGCTTGATCCGGCAGAAGATCGTGTTCTCGAGGGCCGCCTTCTGAAGCCCCTCCTCGTCGTCGGGCAGGTCGGGACCCTCGATCACGCCGGCCTCGCGCGGCACCCCGACCGCGTAGGCGACCGCGGTCACGGTCGCGGCCGCGTCGCCGGAGATCAGCTTCAGGTCCACGTGCTGTGCGCGCATGGTGGCGATCGTCTCCGCCGCGTCCGGCCGCAGCGTCTCCTCGAGCACGACCAGCGCCAGCGGCGTGATCCGCGGCGCCCCGTTGGCGGCCGGGTCGCTCGGCAGCGCCTCGCTCGTCTGCCCGAAGGCGACGACGCGGCGCCCGGCCGCGGTCTCCTCTTCGAGCTTCGCCGCCAGCCGCGAGGGCAGCGTCAGCGCCCCCGACTCGGCGAGGACGTCCGGAGCGCCCATCACGTAGGTGGCGCCGGCGGCGCCGTCGAGCGAGACGCCGCTCCACTTCCACTCCGAGGAGAACGGCACCTCGCCGGTCACCCTCCCGGGCTGCCCGGGGAATTTCTGCGCGATCGTCTCCAGCGTCTTGTTGCGCTCGCCGGCGCTGGCGGCGAAGCGGCCGAGCGCCCTCGCCCCGCTCGCGGGGTCGATCCCGTCGGCGTACTCGACCGCCGCCAGCCGCAGCTCGCCGGCGGTCAGCGTCCCCGTCTTGTCGACGCAGATCGTGTCGACCGCGGCGAGGCTCTCGGTCGCGCTCATCTGCTGGACCAGCGTGTCGCGCCGCGCCAGCCGCACCGCCGCCACCGCGAAGGTGACGCTCATCAGCAGCACCAGGCCCTCGGGGATCAGCGTCACCAGGCCGGCGGTCGCCGTCTGCGCCGCGCTTTCGAGGCCGACGCTGCGGATCTCGAAGCTGAGGATGAGGATCGCCGCCAGCGGCAGCATCACGTAGGTCGAGGCGAGGATCACCCGGTTGACCTCCTCCTGCAGCGGCGAGGGCGGGTGGCGGAAGGTCTTCGCCTCACCCGCGATCCGGCCTGCGTAGCTCTCCTCGCGCACCGCGCCGACCACGTAATGGCCGGAGCCGGAGACGCAGAAGGAGCCGGAGAGGACCTCGTCGCCTTCGCCCTTCTTGATCCCGTCGGACTCGCCGGTCAGCAGCGACTCGTCCATCGTCATCCCCCGCGAGGCGATCACCTCGCCGTCGGCGACGAGCTGATCGCCGGGTCCGACCGCGATCACGTCGCCGGGCACGACCTCGTTCGCGGTCAGCTCGACCAAGGCGCCATCGCGGACGACCTTCGCGTGCGGCGCCACCAGCACCGCCAGCTCGTCCAGCGTCGCCTTCGCCTTCAGCTCCTGGCGGATGCCGATGTAGGAGTTGACGACCGCGATCAGGCCGAAGAGCGAGTCGGCGTAGAGCCCGAGCCCGAGGTCGAGCACGAAGAAGGCGCCGATGATCGCGTTGAAGAGGGTGAAGACGTTGCCGGCGACGATGCTCGCGGTCGAGCGCGAGGACGTTTCCGGCGGCGGCCCCAGCTTGCGCAGGCGCGCCGCCGCCTCCTTGCTGGAGAGCCCTTGCTCGGGTGATGCGGTGGAAGAGGTTCGGCGGTCGGCCATCGCCCTATTCAATAGGGTGCGGGAGCGATGGGACTGAAGCTGGGAGTGAACCTCGGTTACTGGGGCATCGGTCCCGCCGGCGAGGAGGCCGCGGAGCTGGTGCTGGCGGCTGAGGGGATGGGCTACGAGTCGGTCTGGGCGGCCGAGTCCTACGGCTCCGACGCGGTCAGCGTGCTGGCCTGGCTGGCGGCGCGGACCGAGAAGATCAACCTCGGCGCGGCGATCATGCAGGTGCCGGCGCGCCCGCCTGCGGCGGCGGCGATGGCCGGGGCGACGATCGACAAGCTCAGCGGCGGCCGCTTCCTCTTCGGCTTCGGGCCGTCGGGCCCGCAGGTCTCCGAGGGCTGGTACGGGGTGCCCTACGCGAAGCCCTGGGGCCGGACCCGCGAGTACATCGAAGTGGTGCGGGAGATCATCGCCCGCGAGGGCCCGATCGACCACCAGGGCGAGCACTACACGCTGCCGCTGCCCGGCGGCGAGGGCAAGCCGCTGAAGCTGAACTTCCACCCGCTGCGCAACCAGATCCCGGTCTTCGTCGGCGCGATCGGCCGCAAGTCGGTCGAGATGGCGGCGGAGATCTGCGACGGCTGGATCCCGATCTTCTTCAGCGTCGACGCCTTCGAGCAGACCTGGGGGGAGCACCTCGAGGCCGGCTTCGCCAAGGGCGGCCGGCAGCGCTCGGACCTCGAGGTCAGCCCCTCGCTGCAGGTGGCGATCGACGGCGACCTCGAGGCGGCGAAGAACGTCGTCAAGGCCGGCCTCGTCCTCTACTTCGGTGGCATGGGCAGCCGCAAGACCAACTTCTACGTCGACCTCGCCCACCGCTTCGGCTTCGGCGACGTCGCCGACGAGGTGCAGAAGCGCTTCCAGGACGGCGACCGCGGCGGCGCCTTCGAGGCGATGCCCGACGAGATCGTCGAGGCGACCTCGCTGGTCGGGACCGAGGAGCAAGTGGCCGAGCGGATCGAGCGCTTCCAGGGTGCAGGGATCGACCGGCTGATCTGCTCACCCGTGCACGTCGAGCGCTCCGAGCAGCTGCACACGCTCGAGTGCCTCGCATCGCTGGCCGGGGTCTCTGCCTGAACGGCAGGGGTCGGGACGCGATCCCGACCTGATCGCATATCCTCCCGCGCCGCGTCATGAAGATCGGAGTGCCGAAAGAGACCGCCGAGGGGGAGCGCCGGGTCGCGCTCGTGCCTGACGTAGTCAAATCGCTGAAGAAGAACGAGCACGTCGACGTCGTCGTCGAGTCGGGCGCGGGCGAGGCCGCCGGCCACACCGACGAGGCCTACAGGGAGGCCGGTGCCGAGGTCGGCTCGGCCGAGACCGTTTGGGGCGCCGACGTCGTCCTCCACGTCGCCGTCCCCGAGGCCGGCGACATCGCCAAGCTGAGCGGCAACCGGATCTTCGTCTCCCACCTCAATCCCTGGGTTGCGGCGGAGACCAACAGGGCGCTGGCGAGCGCCGGCGTCACCGCCTTCGCGATGGAGGCGGTCCCGCGGACGACGCGCGCCCAGGCGATGGACGCGCTCTCCTCGCAGGCCGCCGCCGCCGGCTACGCGGCGACCCTGATCGGCGCCCGCGAGTCCGGCCGCTTCTTCGGGATGATGACCACGGCCGCGGGCACGGTCCCGCCGGCGAAGGTCCTCGTCCTCGGCGCCGGCGTCGCCGGGCTGCAGGCGGTCGCCACCGCCAAGCGCCTCGGCGCGATCGTCACCGGCTTCGACATCCGCCGCGCCGCCTGGGAGCAGATCGCCTCGCTCGGCGGCCGGCCGCTGGAACTCGACTTCATCCCCGACGCCGAGGGGGAGGGCGGCTACGCCCGTCCGCTGACCGAGGAGGAGAACGCGCAGGTGCGCGACGCCCTCGCCGACAACGCGGCGAAGCAGGACATCATCATCACCACCGCCGCGATCCCCGGTCGTCCCGCGCCGCTGCTGATCACCGCCGACGCGGTCCGCAGCATGGCTCCCGGCTCGGTGATCGTCGACCTCGCCGCCGAGACCGGCGGCAACTGCGAGCTGACCCAGCCCGGCCAGACCGTGGTCGAGAACGGGGTGAAAGTGATCGGGCCGCGCAACCTCCCCTCGGAGATGCCGGCGCCGGCCTCCCAGCTCTACGCGAAGAACCTCGAGAACCTGCTCGGCCTGATCGTCACCGAGGAGGGCGAGGCCAAGGTGGACTTCGAGGACGACATCATCGCCGCCGCCTGCATCACCCAGGGCGGCGAGATCAAGAACGAGAGGGCAGCGAAGTAATGAACTTGTTTGCCGAGATCACGATCTTCGTGCTGGCGATCTTCGTCGGCTTCGAGGTGATCTCGAAGGTGCCGACGACCCTGCACACGCCGCTGATGTCGCAGACCAACGCGATCCACGGCATCGTCATGCTGGGCGGCCTGATCGTCGTCGGCGAGGCCAACGACGGGCTCGAGTACCTGATCGGGACGATCGCGATCGCCTTCGGCGCGATCAACATCGTCGGCGGCTTCATGGTCACCGACCGGATGCTCGGCATGTTCTCGAAAAAGCCGAAGCCCAAGGCCGAGGGCGAGAAGAAATGATCGAGGCCGTCCTCAAGCCCGGTGGCGACGCCGCCACCGCGCTCTACATCGTCTCCTTCTCGCTCTTCATCATCGGGATCAAACAGGGGACGCACCCGACCACCGCCAAACGCGGCAACCTGATCGCCGCCTGCGGTATGGCGGTCGCGGTCGTCACCACCCTGCTGCTCGACGGGATCGGCAACTGGGGGCTGATCGTGATCGGCCTCGGGATCGGTTCGGCGATCGGCGCGGTCGCCTCGGTCCGGGTGCAGATGACCGAGATGCCGCAGATGGTCGCCCTCTACAACGGCGTCGGCGGCGGCGCAGTCGCCCTGATCGCCTGGTCGGAGATTCGCCACGGCACCTCGGGGATGCCGCTGGAAGTGCTGATCCCGACCCTGTTCGCGGCGATCGTCGGCTCGGTCTCCTTCTGGGGCTCGAACATCGCCTTCGCCAAGCTTCAGGACCTGATCCCGACCCGGCCGCTGGCGGTGCCCGGCCAGCAGGTGATCAACGCGGTCCTGCTGATCGCCGCCGTGGCCGCGGCGGTGACGATCGCGATCGACCACAACAGCCCCTCCGAAGGGCTCTTCATCGGCATCCTGATCGTCGCCGCGATCCTCGGCAACCTCGTGGTGCTGCCGATCGGCGGCGCCGACATGCCGGTCGTGATCTCGCTGCTGAACGCTTTCACCGGCCTCTCGGCCGCGGCCGCCGGCTTCGCCCTGCACAACGTCGCCCTGATCGTCGGCGGCACCCTGGTCGGCTCCTCGGGAACGATCCTCACCCTGGAGATGGCGACGGCGATGAACCGCTCGGTCGCCAACATCCTCTTCGCCGGCTTCGGCGGCGCCCCGGCGGGCGGCGCCGCGGGCGGGGGAGAGGAAAAGCCCCACGTCTCGATCGGCGCCCAGGACGCCGCGATCAAGCTCGCCTACGCCGACTCGGTCGTCTTCGTCCCGGGCTACGGCCTCGCCGTTGCCCAGGCGCAGCACGCGATCAAGGAGGTCGCCGACCAGCTTGAGAAGCGCGGCGTCACCGTCAGCTACGCGATCCACCCGGTCGCGGGCCGGATGCCGGGGCACATGAACGTCCTCCTCGCCGAGGCCGACGTGCCCTACGAGCAGCTGAAAGAGATGGAGGAGGTCAACCCCGAACTGCCGCGCACCGACGTGGCGGTCGTGGTCGGCGCCAACGACGTCACCAACCCGGCGGCCAAAAACGACCCCGACTCGCCGATCGCCGGGATGCCGATCATCGAAGTCTCCGAGGCCCAAGAGGTGATCGTGATCAAGCGCTCCCTCAGCCCCGGCTTCGCCGGCATCGACAACGACCTCTTCTACGAACCGAACACCTCGATGCTCTTCGCCGACGCCAAAGCCGCCGCCGGCGAAATCGCCGCCGCGATAGAGGACCTGTAGGGCGGCAGCTCGCACGAGGTTCTTGCGTGCTGCTCGGATACGTCGACGAGTCGTACGAGAGGGGCGAGCGGTACTGGCTCGCGGTGGCGCTGGTTCCTGCCGGCAACGTGCCACAGCTGGCTGAGGACGTCCGGAGGGTGCCGCGGATTCTCCCCCCGGAGCACAGTGAGATAGCGGGCGTCGAGATGCACGGGCACGCTTTGTTTCACGGAAGCAAGGGGTTCCAACCTCTTGCCGGGCTAATCGATCTCCGGGTGCGCCTCTACCGACGAGGGCTGCAGGCGCTGGTGAGAGCGGCTACCGACATCGTGTTCGTAGGCGTCGATTGGGCAGATCACAGTGTTCCTCACGATCTTGGACACCATCGGATGCACGCTGTCCGGCGGCTACTTCCGGCGCTGGAGGATCGGATCGGAGAGATGCGGGAGCACTGTCTGCTGATCGCCGACGAGGAGGAGGCGACCCGCCGGGAGTTCACCGCGGCGGTCCGCGAGCACAAGCGTTGCTGTCTGGAAGAGGTTGGGGAATGCCGGATCGTCGACAACGTCCTCTTCGTAGATAGCCGGGACAGCCCAGGGGTCCAGTGCGTCGATCTTGCTGCCTACCTTCACCACAGGGTGGACAGCGCCAGGGATCGAAATAAACGGGCGCGCACGGCAAATCGGAAGCTGTACCGGGTGCTGGAAGGATGCCGAATCCGCTCGTTGGTATTCGAGGGACCTACTGCCCCGATTCCGGTTCCCGTCTAGACGCACGAAGAGCCGCGCGAAGGCGGCTCTACGGCGGGCAATGCACGTTCAACGTGCAATCGCAGACATCACGATAGCGAAAGCGCCGGGTTGCGTCACCCCTTCGGCGTACGGCACAGAAGATTTGCAGTGCTGCGCATGAAACGGCACTCGTGACACACACATGTGCGTCCGTGATGCCTAGCGTCACCGCCGTGATCTCGGAGCGAGGGCAGGGGACGGTGGAGTGGGTCGGGACGCTGCTGGTGGTCTCGGTGGCGATGCTGGCGATGGTCGCTGCTGGGGCGCGCGTGCCGGGGGCATCGCTCGCGCAGGCGGTCGCCGACCGGTTGCTGTGCGCGGCCTCGCTCGCTGATGGGTGCGGTGACGAGCCGGCGCTGATTGCCGCTTACGGCTCCGAAGTCGGCCGGCTGGTCCGGCGGCACATGCCGACGATCGCCTTCGAGAAGGGCTCGAGGGCGGTTCCGGTCGACTTCCGCCGCTGCCGCAGCACCGAGTGCGGCGACGACTCCGAGCGGGGCCTGATCCATCGCACCGATTCGGGCGAGGCGGTGACCGCCTTCGTCCACGTGATCGACTGCCGGGCCGACGCGGCCGAAGAGACCGAAGCCGGAGGGGCCGACTGCTCCGGCCCGCGCGCCGGCTTCCTCTACGTCCAGTACTGGACCTACTACGCGAACTCGGCAACGTTGAGGGGGGTCCCGGTCGTCGGCCACGAGGGCTACCACGAAGACGACTGGGAGGGAGTGCAATTCCGCTTCGGCTCCGACGGCGAAGTGTCCGAGCGGGCCTCCTCCCACAACGGTTACAACTACGCCCGCAGCGCCCGCAACTGGGGGTCCGACGCCGACGTCGGCCCGCTGAAGTGGACGGCCGAAGCGCTCGGCGCCCGGCGCGAGAACGGCTGGGGCCCCGAGACCCACCTCCTCCTCGTATCGGGCGGCAGCCACGCCGGCAACGCCCTCGCCACCTTCGACCTCGGCAACGTCGACCGCTTCACCCCCGGCCGCCGCGTCCACCTGATCCCCTTGGAGGACGTCGCCGCCACCAGCACCGCCCGCTTCGCGATCTCCCCGCCCTGGCTGAAGCAGGTCTGGCTCGATCCCGAGGCCGAGGGGACGAGCTGATGCGAAAGAGGCGGTGGCGGGACTACCGAACGGCCGTAGGTCGTCGACCCGTCAAGGAATTTGTGGACGAGCTGAGCGATGCGGACATGGCTGCGGTGGCGGCGGCGATGAAGGAAGTCGAAGATCGAGGGTTGAGCGCAGCGAGGCATCTCCAAGGGAAGGTCTACGAGGTTCGCACCGATGGAAAGGTCATCTATCGGATCCTGTTCGCGCCGCAGGGGAAGCAGAGTCAGATCCTGCTCTCTTTGGTGGGCTTCAGAAAGACGACTCGAAAGACGCCCCCTCAAATAATCCGCCTGGCCCAGACGCGGCTGCGGGATTGGGAGCGGCGAGGGTCCAAAGCAAGCTCATATCTTCTTTGATATCTTAAAAGAGAGATAGACAAGGAGGAGGAGATGACTCAAGAGCCTGATTTTCTGGATGAGCTGATCGCCGAGCGCACCGCTCGCAATCCCGACTTCCCGAAACTGCTCGAGGCCGCAGAACGGCGGCGGGCATTGCTCAGGGAGCTCGCGGCCGTGCGTGAGCGGCACGGGCAGTCGCAGACGACTGTCGCCGCCGAAATGAAGACCTCGCAATCGAGTGTTGCTCGCCTAGAGGGGGTTGCCGGCGACGCTCGCCTTTCAACTGTCGACCGATACGCCGAAGCCCTGGGATTTCAGGTTCAGTGGCACCTGCTCCCGCTCGAGGGCTCAGAGGGAGAGCCGCCCCTCGTCGTTCACGAGCCACGCTGACAAACACAGCGAATTCACTTGCTCGTAAGAGGTCGCTCGCTAGGCTCTTCCTATCGCCACCGATGTGTCCTCAGCGTCGAAGGAAGCGATCGCCGAAGCGCTTGCAGAGGCGCGGGAGCGGACCCTGGCCCTGGTCGAGCCGCTCGACGACGAGCAGCTGAACCGGGTCTGGTCGCCGATCCTCAGCCCGCTCGCCTGGGACCTAGGCCACATCGCAAATTTCGAGGAGCTGTGGCTGGTGCAGACGGTTGGGGGGCGGGAGCCGCTCCGCGGGGAGCTGGGCCGCTTCTACGACGCGATCGAGAATCCGCGCAAGATTCGGGGCGAGTTGCCGATCCTCCGTGACGAGGAGCTGCGCTCCTACATGGCAGACGTCCGCGCGCGCACGCTTGACGTACTGGAGGGTGTGGAGATCGGTCCCGAGGCAGAAGATCCGTTGCTGCGCGAAGGGTTCGTCTACGAGATGCTGCTCGCGCACGAGCTCCAGCACAACGAGACGATGCTGCAGCTGCTCCAGCTGGTGGACGGCTACGAGCTGCCTCCGGAAATCTCCTCAGAACGCACTTCTTCCCGGATAGCGGCAAGAAGTGAGTTCTCAGGCGACGGGATGATCGAGATCGAGGCCGGCGCCTACCCGATCGGCGCCGATAGCCGTGGCTTCTCCTACGACAACGAGCGCCCACACCACTTCGTCGAGCTGCCGGCCTTTGAAATCGATCGAACTCCCGTCAGCAACGGCGCGTACCTCTCCTGCATGGAGGAGACCGGTGTCGAGCCGCCGACCTACTGGGAGCGCGACGGCGACGGCTGGGTGGACACGGCTCGGGGGCGCCGCGATCCGATCGACCCCGCCGACCCCGTCATCCACGTCTCCTGGCACCAGGCCGAGGGCTTCGCCCGCTGGGCCGGAAAGCGCCTCCCGACCGAGCTCGAGTGGGAGGCGGCGCGTGAGGAGCTCGACGGCCTCGGCCACGGCTGGGAATGGACCTCCTCCGATTTCCTCGCCTACCCGGGCTTCGAAGCCTTTCCCTATCGCGAGTACTCGGAGGTCTTCTTCGGCGACCAATACAAGGTGCTGCGCGGCGGCTCCTGGGCGACCCACCCGCGCGTCGCCCGACCGACCTTCCGCAACTGGGACCTGCCGCAGCGGAGCCAGATCTTCGCCGGTCTGCGCTGCGCGAGGGACGCATGATCGCGATCGACGTCCACCTCGACGCCGATGCCGCGGCGCGGATGGCGCGGGACGTCCGCGAGGGCCTCTGCGCCTACCCGAAGGAGGTCGCGCCTAAATACTTCTACGACGAGCGCGGCTCGCTCCTGTTCGAGCGGATCACCGAGCTGCCCGAGTACTACCCGACGCGGGCCGAGCGCGAGATCCTCACAACCCGCTCGGCCGAGATCCACGTCGCCGCCGGCTGCCCGGCGACCCTGATCGAGCTCGGCTCGGGCTCGGCGGCGAAGACGCGCCACCTGCTGAGCGCGATGCGCGACTGCGGCAGCCTCGAGACCTACGTCCCGGTCGACATCTCCGAGGAGATCACCGAGCGCACCGCCTCGGAACTGGTCGACGAGTACCCGGGGCTCGACGTCCACGGCCTCGTCTGCGACTTCGAGCAGCACTTGGAGCGGGTCCCGCACGGCTCCGGGACGCGGATGATCGCCTTCCTCGGCGGCACGATCGGTAACCTTTACCCGCGCGAGCGCCACGCCTTCCTCGAGCGGATCCGGGCCCTGCTCGCTCCCGGCGACCACCTCCTGCTCGGCACCGACCTGATCAAGGACAAGGCCCGGCTCGAGGCCGCCTACAACGACGCCGCCGGCGTCACCGCCGAGTTCAACAAGAACGTGCTGGCGGTCCTCAACAGCCAGCTCGGCGCCGACTTCGACCTCGACGCCTTCGAGCACGTCGCCCGCTACGACGAGGAGGCCGAGCGGATGGACATCCGCCTGCGCTCGCTCGCCGACCAGGAGGTCCGGCTCGACGCCCTCGATCTCGAGATCCATTTCGCCGCGGACGAGGAGATGCGGACCGAGATCTCGACCAAGTTCACCCGCGAGCGGATCGCCGCCGCCTATGACGGGGTCGGGCTCGAGCTGTGCGGCTGGTTCACCGACGCCGCCGGCGACTACGCGCTCAGCCTCGCCGGCCCCGCCTGATCAACCGCTGGCCGCAGCCGGCACCTGCTGGGTGATGCAGTGGATGTTGCCGCCGCCGAGGAGGATCTCGCGCGCCGGGACGCCGACCAACTCGCGATCCGGGAAGGTGCGCCGGAGGATCGTCGCCGCCTCGTCATCGTGGCGCGGGTCCAGCAGCGGGTAGACGACGCAGGAGTTGCCGAGATAGAAGTTGACGTAGGAGGCGGCGAGGCGGTCGCCGGCGCGGCGGGGGATCGTGCCCTCGGCGGCATCGACCCCCTCGGCCTCCTCGGCCGAGATCCGCAGGGGGCCGGGCGAGGGGAGCAGGACCACCTCGAAGGAGCGGCCGCGGGCGTCGGTCGCCGCTTCCAGCCGCTCGCGCGCGTCGCGGGAGATCTGGTGCTGGGGGTCCTCCTCGTCGTCGGTCCAGGTCAGCAGCACCACCCCGGGGCGGGCGAAGCAGGCGAGGTTGTCGACGTGGCCGTCGGTCTCGTCTTCGAAGACGCCGGCGCCGAGCCAGACGACCTTCTCGGCGCCGAGGAAGTCGAGCAGCGCCCGCTCGATCTGCTCGCGCGAGAGCTCGGGGTTGCGGTTGGGGTTGAGCAGGCACTCTTCCGTGGTCAGCACCGTGCCCTCGCCGTCGACGTGGATCGCGCCCCCCTCGAGCACGATCGGCGCTCGGTAGCGGTCGTCCCCCTCGATCTCAAGCACCTTCGCCACAACGCGGTCGTCGCGATCCCAGGGGAAGTAGAGGCCGCCCTCCAAACCGCCCCAGGCGTTGAAGCGCCAGTCGACGCCACGGCGACGGCCCTCCCCGTCGAGGACGAAGGTCGGGCCGGTGTCGCGGAGCCAGGCATCGTCGGTCGAGACCTCGACCACCCGCACCTGCGGCGGCAGCATCGCCCGGCAGCTCTCGAACTGTGCGTCGGAGACCGCCATCGTCACCGGCTCGGAGGCGACGATCGCTTCCGCCACGGCCGCGAAGGCCTCCTGCGCAGGCTTCGCCCCCAGGCGCCAGTTGTCGGTCCGCTCCGGCCAGGCCATCCAGCAGCCGCTGTGGGGCTCGAACTCGCCGGGCATGCGGAAGCCGTCCGCGGCCGGGGTGGTCTCGAGGGTCGCGTTCACCGCCCTCTATCTTGAACACCCGTGGAGGAGATCCGCCTGATCCGCGCCCCGGAGCCGCCCGAGTCGCTCGCCCGCACGCGGCCGGCGAGCCGGCAGCCGTTCCGGATCGGCGCCGTCCAACACCGCTGGCACGAGGACCCCGAGGAGCACGAAGCCGCGCTGGCGGAGGGGATCCGGCTCGCCGCGGGAGAGGGGGCGAAGCTCGTCTGCCTCCAGGAGCTGACGCTGAGCCGCTACTTCGCGGTCGACCCCGCTGGCCCGCAGGCGGCCGGCGCCGAGCCCGAGGAGCTCCCCGGCGGCCGCACCTTCGAGTTCGCGGCGAGGATGGCAGCGGAGACCGGCGCCCACGTCCACGCCTCGCTCTACGAGCGCGCCGACGGCGAGGACGGCCTCGGCTTCAACACCGCGATCGTCGTCTCGCCCGCCGGCGAGCTCGTCGCTCGCACCCGCAAGCTCCACATCCCGGTCACCGCCGGCTACCACGAGGACCGCTACTTCCGCCCGGGGCCGGGCGACTCCGACGCCTTTCCGCTCGTCGGCCTCGGCGAGGTCCAGCTCGGGCTGCCGACCTGCTGGGACCAGTGGTTCCCCGAGGTCGCCCGCGCCTACAGCCTCGAGGGGGCCGAGGTCCTCGTCTACCCGACCGCGATCGGCTCCGAGCCCGACCACCCCGAGTTCGACACCCAGCCGCTCTGGCAGCAGGTGATCGTCGGCAACGGCATCGCCAACGGCGTCTTCATGGTCGCCGTCAACCGCATCGGCTCCGAGCCGCCCCTCACCTTCTACGGCACCTCCTTCGTCAGCGACCCCTACGGCCGCATCCTCGCCCAAGCCCCGCGGGACGAACCCGCGGTCCTAGTAGCCGACCTGGACCTCGACCAGCGCCGAGACTGGCTGGAGCTCTTCCCCTTCCTGACCACCCGCCGCCCCGACACCTACGCCCGGCTCGCGGAAGAAGCCACCGAGGCAATGAACAAGCACGATTGACGGAGGTTAGATGCCCTCGTCGATCACTTTCTCCATCCAGGATCGCGCGGCGGCTAAATAGAGATTCAGGGAACTGGGAACCTCAGCTCGAAGCCTTGCGGCCTCTGCCAGTTCTTCGTCATCGCGCGGCGCTTTGCCATGCTCCCTTTCGTGACCCTCGGTGGTTTTGATCGCCTGTATTAGCCCGGCAAAGCTTTCACTTACCGGATGGCTCTCAGGAAATCTGAGTTGAAGCCGAACATAGGCGGGCCGTAACTTGCGGGTAGCGGCATGGCAAGCCTCTGCGTTGTCTGAGACCTCGCTCAGCAGGTCGCTGAGAGCCTGCTTTAGTTCATTTTTCTCACTGGAAGCCTCGGGAGCATTCCTGGTCATCCGTGCGACGTCTTCCGCCGTCTTAATCCGTGCTGAGTAGTCGATAACCGCATCCATTGCATCGGTAGCCACATTGGTTACCTCGTCGAGGGTGCGCCGGGCTGCCTCCTTCTCTCGAATAACTTGGTCGTGCCGCAATTCACGCTGTAAGCGGAGGTCTGCAGCAGCTAGCTCCTTGGATACGTTTCTTCCTGCGTACTGGGCGGCAAAGTGGGCGCCGACGATTGCTGCAAGTACGATCGCAATAGGAGTTGCGAGTTCAAGATAAATCGACTTCCCGCCTACGAGTTCGACCTGCAGGAGAGCTACTAGGAGAAGTTGCATTAGCCCGTAAGCCTTCCAAGCGACCCAGATTGATCCAGTACTCGGCGGCCGTGGCGCATCCTGAACCAGTGGCCGACCGGTGAGCCATGGGCTGAGGTACCTCAAGTTATGGCGTTGCTTGGGCCTGTCCTTCCCTGAGGCACCACTTTGATCCCTCAGCTGGGCGCCAGCGCGTCGATCGTCTCGGCCAGCTTGTCCGGAGTGACGATCGGGGTGAGGATCGGGAGGGTGATGCCGCCGGCGACGAACTGCGACAGGCGCTCCTTCATCTGCTCGGGGGTGCCGAAGACGAACATGTCCTCGATCGCCTCCCAGGGGGCGGCTGCGGCGGCGGCCTGGCGGTCGCCGGCTTCCCAGGCCTGGACCATCGGCTCGATCTGCTCGCCGTAGCCGAGCCAGCGGTAGAAGTCGGCGTAGACCGGGACGGTGATGTAGGAGGAGAACATGAAGCGGGCGAGGGGCTCGACCTGCTCGCGCTCGCCGGGAATGCAGAAGAAGCGGCAGAGGAGCTCGAAGCCCTCGGGCGCCCCCTGCAGCTGCGCCGTCACCTTGGGGAGCCCCGCCAGGGGCAGGAAGTTGGTGAAGGCGCCCGCCGCCCGCTCGACCGCCAGCTCCAGCATCTTCCCCCGCAGCGCCGCCAGCACCACCGGCACCGCGTGCGCCGGCTTCTGTTCGAGCTTGAACCCCGACCCGGTCCGCTCCCCCTTCAGCGCCACGTCTAGGAAGTCGAGCGTCTCCCGCACCTTGCTCAGCGGCTTCTCGAACGGGATTCCGTTCCAACCCTCGACGATCCGGTCTGAGGAGGACCCGATCCCGAGCACGAACCGGCCCTCCGAGGCGTCCGCCATCGCCGCCGCCTGCTGGGCCAGCAGCGCCGGCCCGCGCTGGAAGACGCCGACGATCCCGGTCCCCAGGCGCGCCCGCTCGGTCCAGGCGGCGCTCAGCGCCAGCGGCGTGAAGCCGTCCGGGCCCGCGGTCTCGCCGGTCCAGAGGTCGGTGTAGCCCGCCGCCTCGGCGCGCTCGACCAGCTCCCGGTGGTCAGCGAGCGTCAGTCCCGGCAGCGGCAGCGTCAGGCCCCAGCGTTGCATCGAGCGGGACCCTATCGTCGCCATCCTGCTCGTGCCGGACCTCGAAGCGCCGGTGGGCCGGCCACTGGCGGAAGAAGGAGCCGGCGTCCTGAGCGCTGAGCGGCCTGGTGAAGAGGAAGCCCTGGCCGTTGTCGCAGTTCTTGTCGCGGATCAGCGAGAGCTCCTGGGGCCGCTCGATCCCCTCGGCGGTCGTCTCGATCTCCAGCGCTTTGCCCAGCTGCAGAAGGGTGTGGAGGAGGATCTCGCCCTCGCCGCCCTCGGAGAGCTGGGAAACGAACGAGCGGTCGATCTTCAGCACGTCGACCGGAAACTGGCGCAGGTGGCCGAGCGAGGAGTAGCCGGTGCCGAAGTCGTCGACGGCGATCCGCACTCCCAGCCGCTTCAGCTCTTCCAGCCGCCGCGCGGTCTCCTCGGCGTTGCTCATCAGCGTCGTCTCGGTGATCTCGAGCGTCAGCGACTCCGGCGCCAGACCGCTCTCGCCGAGCGCCTCGCTGACGTGCCCGAGCAGATCGTCGGTGTCGAGCTGCAGCGCCGAGACGTTCACCGAAAGCTCGAGGGACCGTCCCTCTTCCTGCCAGCAGGCCGCCTGCGCGCAGGCCTCCTTCAGGACCCAGGCGCCGACCTCGACGATCATCTTCGTCTCCTCCAGCAGCGGGATGAACTCCTCCGGCTCGACGATCCCGCGGCCGGGCCGGCGCCAGCGGATCAGCGCCTCGACCCCGGTCGGGCTCATCGTCTGCAGGTCGAAGGTCGGCTGGTAGACGAGGAAGAACTCCTCGTTTTCGAGCGCGACCTGCAGATCCATCTCGGTCTCCAGCCGCGACTGCACCTCGTCCTCCATCCCCGACTCGAAGACGAGGTAGCGGCTCTTGCCGCTCCACTTCGCTCGGTACATGGCGATGTCGGCGTCGCGCAGCAGCTCTTCGGCCGACGGCCGCACCCCGGTCGCGATCCCGACGCTCGCCTTGGCGCGGACCGTCGTCTCGCCGTCCTCGCCGAGGGCGAACGGCTCGTTGAAGGCTTCGAGCAGGCGCTCGGCGATCAGCTCCGGCCCCGCCGCCAGCGAGATCCCGTCGGCGACGACGACGAACTCGTCGCCGCCCATCCGGCCGAGGGCGTCGGTGTCCCGGATCACCCCCTCGAGCCGTTCGGCGACCGCGCAGAGCAGTTCGTCCCCGGCGCCGTGCCCGAGCGAGTCGTTGATCGCCTTGAAGTTGTCGAGGTCGACGAACAGCGCCGCCACCGGCTCCTGCTTGTGGCGGGCGCGGCGCAGCGTCTGTTCGATCCGGTCGAGGATCAGGGTCCGGTTCGGCAGCCCGGTGAGCGCATCGTGGGTGGCGAGGAAGACCAGTTCCTTCTCGCGGCTCGTCAGTTCCTCATGGGCGCGCCGGCGCTCGTCCTCGAAGGACTGGCACATCCGCACCAGGGTCACGTCGAGGCTGCGCTGGACCATCCGCCTCGCCTCGGCCAGCGTCTCGTCGGAGAGCCCGAGGTCGGCGGCGCTCTCGTCGAGCACCTCCAGCGCGCAGTCGCGCCAGCGCAGGCAGCGTTTCGTCACCTCGTTCAGGGCCGCCTCGCGCTGGGAGGCGAGCTGGGCGAAGATCCGCCAGGACTCCTGCCCGACCTCGCGGGCGACCGCTTCGCCCTCACCGGCCATCCAGCGGGCGACGGCGACCGTGGAGACCGTGCCGACGTCCTTGAAGCTGGCTTCGACGACCTTGTCCAGTGTTCTGCTGGATTGGGCGGAGAGCCGCATCATCCGCGCGACGACCTCGTCGGTCCGCGCGTTCAGCTCCTGCCCCAGCCGCGAAAGCTCGGTAGCTCCCATAGGCTGGCCTCATCGGCCCCGGCGGGGGCAGGCTTGAGCAGTGGCCACCAGGCTCCACGAAATTCGATTCGGGCATACGTCCAGCGGCGGCGACGGTGCCGATTCGGTTAGCCTGCGGCCCACATGGCGCCCAGTCCCCAGGAGCCCGGAGCCGCCGGCGCGAAGCCGGACCGCAACCTCGCGCTCGAGCTCGTCCGCGTCACCGAGGCAGCCGCCCTCGCCTCGGCCCGCTGGGTCGGCCGCGGCGACAAGATCGCCGCCGACCAGGCCGCGGTCGATGCAATGCGACACGTCCTCGACTCGATCTCGATGGACGGCGTCGTCGTCATCGGCGAGGGCGAGAAGGACGAGGCGCCGATGCTCTACAACGGCGAGAAGATCGGCGACGGCTCGCCGCCGGTCGTCGACATCGCCGTCGACCCGCTCGAGGGGACGCGGCTCTGCGCGCTGGGGATGCCGAGCGCGATCGCCGTCATCGCCCTGGCCGAGCGGGGGACGATGTTCGACCCCGGCCCCTGCGTCTACATGGAAAAGATGGCGGGCGGGGAAGAGATCGCCGACCTGCTCGACCTCGACCGGCCGCTGCCGGAGACCCTGAAGCGGATCGCCGAGCGCAAGGGCGGCTCGATCGGCGACGTGATCGTCGTCATGCTCGACCGGCCCCGCCACGAGGAGGCGATGAAGGAAGTCCGCGAGGCCGGCGCCCGCATCCGCCTGATCACCGACGGCGACGTCTCCGCCGCGCTGCTCGCGGTGAGCGAACGCTCGCCGGTCGACCTGCTGTGGGGGATCGGCGGCACCCCCGAGGGCGTGATCTCCGCCGCGGCGCTGAAGTCGATGGGCGGCGAGCTGATCGGCCGCCTCTGGCCGCGCAACGACGAGGAGCGATCGGAAGCGCTCGACGCCGGCTACGACCTCGACCGCGTCCTCACCGCCAATGACCTCTGCTCGGGCGAAGACGTTTTCTTCTCCGCCAGCGGCGTCACCGACGGCGACGTGCTTCAGGGCGTCCGCTACCGAGGCCCCGGCGCCACCACCGAGTCGCTGGTGATGCGCTCGCGCTCGGGGACCGTGCGCCGGATCCACGCCCGGCATGACCGCTCGAAGCTTCGCGCCGTAACCGGCGAGCGCTACGGCTGATTCTTTTCGCTCCCGCGGGTAGCGTGGGAGCGTGATCGCGGTCGCCGGTTCGACCGGCTACATCGGGGGCCTCCTTTCGAAGCGCCTGCGTGAGGAAGGCAAAGCGGTGCGGGCGCTGGCTCGCCGCCCCGAGCGCGCCGAGGACCTGCGGGAATGCGGCTGCGAGGTCCGTCGCGCCGACGTGCTCGAGCCGGGGACGCTGGGGCCGGCGCTGGAGGGCGTCGACGTCGCCTACTACCTGGTCCACTCGATGGGCCGCGGCTCCGATGGCGACTTCGCCGAGCGCGACCACGCCGCCGCCGAGAACTTCGCCGCGGCCGCTGCCGCTGCCGGCGTCAAGCGGATCGTCTACCTGGGCGGGCTGGGGGAGGGGTCAAAGCACCTCGACAGCCGCCACGCGACGGCCGAGACGCTGCGCGAAGGCAAGGTGCCGGTCGCCTACTTCCGCGCCGCCGCCGTGATCGGCCCCGGCAGCGAGTCCTTCCGCACCGTCTTCTACCTGGTGCGCCGCCTGCCGGTGATGGTCACCCCGCGCTGGGTCACGACCCGGACCCAGCCGATCGCCGTCGCCGACGCGGTCGCCTACCTGGCGGCGGCCTCCGACCTCGATCTACCGGCCGACCGGGAGATCCAGATCGGCGGCCCCGACGTCACCACCTACGGCGGCATCATCGACGCGCTCGCCCACGCCCTCGGGCGCTCACGGCCGCTGCGGATCACGGTCCCCGTCCTCACCCCCTGGCTTTCCTCGCTCTGGATCGGCCTGGTGACGCCGGTCGATGCCGGCGTCGCGCGGCCGCTGATCGAGGGCCTCTCGACCGAGACCGTGGTCGGCGATCCATCCGGGATGGAGCTCTTCCCGGGCGTGAAGAGGCTGCCTCTGGAGAGAGCGCTGAGCGAGGCGGTCGCCGGCCTCGAGGGCGACTCCGGCTAAGCGTCGTCGGCGACCGCGCGCGCCTGCTCTTCGCCGACGAAGGGGACGAGCAGCTCGTAGGTGAGATCGGGGAGCAGGCGGGGCAGCTCGGCGGCTCGGTCCAGCACCACCTCCTCGTAGATCCGGGCGAGGATCGCGCCCACCGCGAGCTCGTTCGCCTGCGCCAGCTCGGGCTCGGGGCCGTCCTCGCCCGCTCCCTCTTCGAGCAGGGCGATGGCCCGCGCGAACTCGGCCTTGAAGACCGGCCGGAAGGCGGGGCCGACGGTGCTCAGCTCGACCAGCGTGAACTGGGCGACCTCGGGGTCGCCGGCGAACCAGTCGAGGGTGGTGGAGAGGGCAGCGCGAATCCGCTGCGGCCACGGGCCGTCGACGATGTAGACCTCGCGCACCCGTTCCTCGAGGCTGTCGACGAGGATTTTGTGCGCGGCCAGCATGCAGTCGAGCTTGTCGTCGAAGAGTTCGTAGAAGCTCTCGCGGCCGACCCCGGCCTCGCCGAGGATGTCGGCGACCGTCGTCGCCTCGTAGCCTTTGGCCACCGTCACCTTGACCACGGCGGCGAGCAGGCGCTCACGCTGCGAGCGCTCGACCAGCTCGCGCGGCAAGCCGTGCCGCCCCCGCGGCAGCCGCCACTTGCGCAGGTCCTCCGGGCTGTCAGTCACCGAGAACGGCACTGTCGGCGGCTTCCCTGGCCAATCGCGATTGCTTGATGCCCTCCTCGTGGCCCCCGTAAGGGCTGACCACGAGGTAGACGATCTCCGGCAGCAGCTCGGGCAGCTGTTCGGCTGCGCCGGTGGCGATGTGGTTGAGGATCAGCACCTGCGCCTGCCCGAAGGCGAGGCGCGGGTCGGTGTGGGCGCTGACCGGCTCGCCGGCTTCGGCCCAGAGGGCTGCGATAGCCGGGATCGTCGCCTTGCGGTAGCACTCGATCACCTTCGGCTCGACGGCGATCGCGTCCCCGGTCAGCAGCTGCGCCAGCCCGGGCCGTTCCGCTAGGGCACCGATTACCGCCGTGGCCCCCTTGCGCACCGCGTCGGCGGGCGGGTCCTCGGAGGAGTGCGACGCCGCAGCCACCTCCCGCAGTTGCTCGATGCAGTGGTCGATCGCGGCGTCGAAGCAGGCGCGCTTGTCGTCGAAGTGCTTGTAGAAGGTGGTCCGGGAGATGCGGGCCCGGCCGACGATGTCGCTGATGGTGGTGGCCGCGTAGGTCTTCTCGGCGCAGCTGTCGATGATCGCGTCGACGATCCTCTGGCGTTGCGAGCGCTCGCCGATGTCGAGCGGAGTGGTAGGCGTCAGAACGCTGGCGGCCTTCTCAGAACTCCGATGTTTTTGCATCAATGTGGATTGTCCCACCCTGCCCGGCGATCTGGACTCTTGGTCCAGCCAGGTTGTGCTGCCGGCACGAAGGATACGACAGTTTTTATTAACTAGTGGGAGGCGCTCCGGCGGAGGCTCCGCTGCTTGCGCCTTCTTCTTCGCAGCCGCAGGGGCCTCGCCGGGTCGCGGAAGCCTCGTAGAAAGGCAGCTCGCCCGTGTCGTGGAGCTCGAAGCGCAGCGAGTTGATCACCGCCCCGACCATAAGCGCCAGGCTGAGGACGTAGAACCAGAGCAGGGCGATGAGGACAAAACCAAGCGTCGACCCGAACCGCGAAAGACTGGACACGCTGGAGAGATATATAGGAAAGAGCCAGTTCGCCAAGCCCGCCGCGACGGTGACGAAGAGGGCGCCGGGCCAGACCGCGCGCCAGGGCATGTGCCCTTTCGGGACCGCCCAGAAGATCACCGCGCAGATCGCGAAGGTGATCAGCAGCGCCGCCCCCAGCAGGAGGATCGTGTCGATCGCCTTGATGTGCGAGAGGCCGAACGGCAGGCGGTCGGTGCTGGAGACGACGGCGCTCTCGAAGGTGGGGACGAAGATGCTGGCGGCGATGAAGAGGAGGACCACGACCAGCATCGCGAAGGAGAAGCGCTTCTGCTCGACCCAGCCGCGGCACTCGACGTGGTAGATGCGGCAGAAGGCGGTGTCCATCGCGCCCCAGAAGGAGGCGCCGATCCACAGCGAGCCGAGGAAGGCGGCGATCCCGATCGTGGTCGAGTTGTCCTGGATCCTCGTCAGGACGTCGGTGAGCGTGTGCTGCTCGGTGTTGGGGAAGAGGCGCTGCAGGTCGTTGACGACGCTGGTTTCGACGCCTCCGATCTTCAGCACCTGGCCGAAGACGAAGAGGACGAGGAGGGCGAAGGGGAAGACCGCCAGCATCAGGTTGTAGGCGACCATCGCCGAGAGGCCGGTGACGTTCTCGCGATAGGCCCGCTGCCAGAAGGCGCGGAGCCAGGGTTTCGGATGGCGCAGGCTGCTTTGCATTTAACGCAAGATGCGGGACTTTTGGCTTGACTTCACAAACTGAAGCGACTACTATGCGAACAGGCGTTTGATTAGGTTCAAGGCGCCTGCCCCCAGGGCACAATGACGGATGCAGACGCTACTTCGCGGACCATCTCTGAGGTCCGCTTTTTGTCGGTGCGGCGCGACTTTCGAGTCGGCGCGGTCTTTTCGTCTAGAGGACTAAACAACGAGCGCAAGGGAAACGAGTAAGAACGGATGCTGGTAGCAGAGCTTCAGGAACTGGACGAGGTCAAAAACCTCATCAACCGCGGGCAGCAGCTTGGCGTGCTGACTTTCGGCGATGTCGCCTCCGCCGTGTCGGAGGTCGACCTCGACGAGTCTGATGTCGAGGACCTCTACGGGCACCTCGAGAAGTCGGGGATCGAGCTCGTCGAGGACATGGACCCGGCGCAGAAAGCCGCCGCCGAAGCGCTCCCTGCGGACACCGGCAAAAAAGGCCGCCGGCGCCAGAAACAGGCGCTCGACCTGAAACCGGACATGACCACCGACTCCTTGCAGCTGTTCCTCAAGGACATCGGCAAAGTCCGGCTGCTGACGGCGCAGGAGGAGGTCGAACTCGCAAAACGGATCGAGCGCGGCGACCTCGACGCGAAGCAGAAAATGGTCGAGTCGAACCTGCGCCTGGTCGTCTCGATCGCGAAAAACTACCGGAACCAGGGCCTGCCCTTCCTCGACTTGATCCAGGAGGGGACGCTGGGCCTGGTCCGCGCGGCGGAGAAGTTCGACTACCGCAAGGGGTTCAAGTTCTCCACCTACGC
This sequence comes from Solirubrobacterales bacterium, assembly GCA_036378275.1. GTDB lineage: Bacteria > Actinomycetota > Thermoleophilia > Solirubrobacterales > 70-9 > VAYN01. The sequence goes on from DASUWV010000068.1 coordinate 32,821, forward strand.
GACCTGGTGGATCCGGCAGGCGATCGCCCGCGCGCTGGCTGACAAGGCGCGGACGATCCG
>DASUWV010000069.1:0-35031 GCA_036378275.1 Solirubrobacterales bacterium
AAGCAGGCGATCCAGCGCACCCTGGAGGAAGCGCTGCCGCTAGCCGACGGGGTGCTGCAGCCGCCCTGGGCCGAGGACGCGGGCGACGACTTCGAGCTGTTCGGCTACTCGCTGGAAGAGACCCGTCGGTTCGCTGGCACCTGCCTGATGCGCCGGCTCAAAGTCATTGGCCTTCGGTAATCGGCGAAAGTTCGACCGGCGGCGGAGGAGGAGTGCCCGCTTCGGATTCGCTCGGCGGCGGGGGCGGCGGGCTGCTTTCCGGCGCCGGCGCGGGTGAAGGTTCGCTCGGCGCCGGGCTGACGGTGACGACGACGGTGCCGGTGCCACCGTGGGCGCCGGGCGTCTCCTCGGAGGGTTTGGCGGTGCTGATGCCTTCGGTGTCGGCGTTCCCGATCGTGACTTCGCCTGCGGCCGCCGACTGGTCGGCGGCTTCTTCTTCAGCCGCGGTAGGGGCGGGCTTGGGGGCCGGTTCGGCCGGCGCTTCGGCCGGCGGCGTCGCTTCGGCGGCGGCCAACGGGGTGTTTTCGACCGCTTCGGCCGGCGCCGCGGCGACGGGCGGAGCGCTCACGACTTTGACGGCCTTCGGCGCGGTATCCACCGAGGGCAGAGTGGCGGTGGAGGCCTTCGGCGCCGGAGTGACGGGGGTCGGGTTGGTCGTTTCCTTGACCTCGACCGCGCCGGCGGTGAGCAGTGCCGCGGTCACGACCCCGGCGGCCGCCTTGGTCCCGATCGCGCCGCCGATGGCGCCGATCCCGCCGGCGGCCGAGCCGCCGCCGATCGCGGCGCTGAGGCCGCCGGCCGCTCCGGCCCCCGCGCCCGCTGCTCCGGCACTCGCGCCGGCGCCGCCGGTGCCGAGCCCGAGCTTGGAGGCGACGAAGCCCTTGAGGGCGAACAGCGGCCCGACCGGGAAGAGCGCCGCCAGCGCCTTCTCGTTGGAGCGGATCTGGCTGCGGAAGTCGGTGCATTCGTCGCACTCGCGGACGTGGCGTCGCACCGGCGCCGAGACCTTGCGCAGGCCCTCGGCGGCTTCGGAGAGCTCGACCCGGACCTCGCCGCAGGTGAGGAGGCGCGCTTGGCTCGCCTCGGCGAGCGAGATCCGCGCCCGCACCAGCAGCGACTTGACCGAGGGCACCGTGGTCTCCATCGCGGCGGCGATTTCCTCGTAGGAGAGGGCGTCCATCTCGCGCAGGAGCAGGGCGGCGCGCTGGGTCTCGGGAAGCTTGTTGACGTCGGCGAGGATCTGGCGGAACTCCTCGCGGTTGTGGACGCGCTCGGCGGTCGAGGCGGCGTCGACCTCGGGGACCATGTCCATCGACTCCTGCGCGTCGGCCTTCGGTTTGCGCAGGTAGTTGAGGCAGCGGTTGCGGGCGATCCGGTAGAGCCAGGGACGAAGGTTGATCTCACGCTCGTCGGCGAGCATCGCCCGGTAGGCGTTGACGAAGACCTCCTGCAGGACGTCTTCGGCGTCCTCGGTCGAGCCCAGCATCTGGCGGCAGAAGCCGAGCAGGCGGCCCTGGTAGCGGTCGACGATCGCCTCGAAGGCGCCCGGGTTGCCGGCCCGCGCCATCGCGATCAGCTTCTCGTCGCCCTGGAGCTTGAGCAGAGGCGAGCGGCGGGCGAGAAGACCGCGGCGACTGGCGTGAGTTAGGGCTGATGCCTCCAAAGGTCTCTCCCCTGAGGACTGGGTCTGAGCTAGTAGACACGGTAACAAGAGCCGAGTTGCGGCCCTAGAACATTTATTGCCGTTTTAGACGCCCGGAAAACTCGCAGGAGCAGGCGAAAGCGGCATGTGATGTCGACACGGGAAGTGCCCGGAGCGGGACTTGAACCCGCAAGCCCCGTGAGGGGCAGCGACTTTTAAGGCCGCCGCGTTTACCGGTTTCGCCATCCGGGCCTGGCGATGGTAGCCCGCCTCGGCACGAGTGAATAGGCTCCGCGGATGGCCGAGCACGGCGGCAAGCTGGTCGCGAAGGCGCTGAAGTCCCGCGGCGTCGACCACCTCTTCACCCTCTCGGGCGGGCACCTGTTCTCGATCTACGACGGCTGCAAGGACGAGGGGATCGCGCTGGTCGACGTCCGCCACGAGCAGACCGCCGCCTTCGCGGCGGAGGGGATCGCCAAGGCGACGCGCCGGGTCGGCGTGGCGGCGCTGACCGCGGGGCCGGGGGTGACCAACGGGATCAGCGCGATCGCCGGCGCCCAGGCCAACAACTCGCCGGTCTGCGTGCTCGGTGGGCGGGCGCCGGAGCTGCGCTGGGGCTCGGGCTCGCTGCAGGAGATCGACCACCTGCCCTTCGTCTCGCCGCTGGTCAAGTCGGCGCAGACGGTGAAGGACCCGGCGCGGATCGCCCCGGTGACCGCGGCGGCGCTCGACCTGGCGGCGGCGGCGCCGAGCGGGCCGACCTTCGTCGACTATCCGCTCGACGTCGTCTTCACCGAGGCGGAGTTGGAGCTGCCGCCGGCGCCGGAGGCGGGGGACGGAGCGCCCGCGGAGGGGGTCGAGGAGGCGGCGGCGCTCTTGGCCGGCGCCGAGCGGCCGGCGATCATGGCCGGGACCGGGCTCTACTGGGGCCGCGGCGAGGAGGAGATGCGGGCGCTGGCCGAGGCGCTCGGGATCCCGGTCTTCCTCAACGGGCTCGGCCGCGGCTGCCTTCCCGCCGACCACGAGCTCGCTTTCAGCCGCGCCCGCAGCACGGCGCTGCAGGGGGCCGACGTGGCGCTTGTGATCGGGGTGCCGATGGACTTCCGGCTCGGCTTCGGCGGCAGCTTCGGCGAGGAGACGAAGATCGTTCGCCTCGACGTCGCGCCCAACGCGCTGGTCCGCAACCGGGCACCCGAGGTCGACCTGGTCGGCGACGTGCGGGCGACCCTGGCGGCGCTGCGCGAGGCGGCGGGGGAGGGGACCCGGACCCGGCCCTGGCTCGAGCAGCTGCGCAATGTCGAGGCCGGGAAGCGGGAGGCGGAGCGGGCCGAGCTCGACGACGAGCGCTCGCCGCTGCACCCGGTCCGCGTGTACCGCGAGCTGAACGAAGTCCTCGACCGCGACGCGATCGTCGTCGGCGACGGCGGCGACTTCGTCTCCTACGCCGGGCGCCTGATCGAAACCTACGAGCCGGGCTGCTGGATGGACCCGGGCCCGTTCGGCTGCCTCGGCGCCGGGCCGGGCCAGGCGATCGGCGCCAAGGTCGCCCACCCCGACCGCCAGGTCTGCCTGCTGCTCGGCGACGGCGCCTTCGGCTTCGCCGGCATGGAGTTCGACACGATGTCGCGTCACGGTCTGGGAGTGGTGGGGGTGATGGGGAACAACGGCATCTGGGGGCTCGAGCACCACCCGATGCAGTTCCTCTACGGCTACTCGGTGGCAGCCGAGCTGCAGCCCGAGACCCGGTACGACCAGCTGGTCGAATCGCTCGGCTGCGACGGCATCCTTGTCCGCGAGCCCGGTGAGCTGAAGCCGGCGCTGGAGCGCGCCTTCGCCTCCGGGCGGCCGACCCTCGTCAACGTCCTCACCGATCCCGAGATCGCCTACCCGCGCAAGGCGAATCTGGCTTAGGTCCCCAGAAACGAGAATCGGCCGTCATCGCTGACGACCGATTCAAGTGGCCCCTCAGGACGGGCAGGGGTACGTCTTCAGGGACCTATTTATTCGATGGGCCCAGACGGCGGGAGGCGCCATGATGCGGCAATCGCCTAAGCCCTATTTCCGGTGCGGCAAGGTGAAGGTGACCCCACCTCGTGCCCCGGTGGGATCAGTATGTACTGCGTTGTCCTTGAGGTCCAGATCTTCTTAACTCGGACTACACAAAAGCGAGTAGAAACCTGGACGATTTTTCGTCCTTTGGTATGAGGACTAGCCCAATCGGCCGGATCGTATGAGACAGACTGTCCAACTAGTACGTCGAGGAGTTTCGACGGGTGGACGCGATTGCAGCGCCGTAGAGGATGTCGTGCTCGGAGACGGTGACCTGCTCGAGCCCGAAGGCCCGCATCGCCTCGACGAGGATGACGACGCCGGCGACGATCGTCGGTGCCCGGTCGGGGTGCAGGCCGGGGATCTCGACCCGCTCTGCGAGGGGGGCGGAGGCGAGGCGGGAGAGCATCCGCTGGATCGAGGGGAGGGCGAGGACGTGGCCGTGCACGCGCGAGGGGTCGTAGGGCTCGAGTTCCATCTCGACGGCGGCGAGGGAGGTGGGGGTGCCGGCGACGGCGATGCCCTGGTGGGCCTCGATGCCGGCGCCACTCGAGGCCTCGATCGCGCCGCGGACGTCGGCGGCGAGCGCTTCCAGCTCGCCGGCGGTGGGGGGGTCGCTGGCGATGCAGCGCTCGGTGTGGCGGACGACGCCGACCTGGAGCGAGTCGTGGAAGCTGATCTCGTCCCCGGTCCCGACGATCAGCTCGGTCGAGCCGCCGCCGATGTCGATCACCAGCGTCGGCTCGCTGGGCGGCGACTCCGAGGTGGCGCCCAGATAGGTGAGGCGCGCCTCCTCTTCGCCGTCGAGGACGCGGGCCGAGAGCGCGAAGCGCTCGCGCAGCTCGGCGATGAAGGCGCTGCCGTTGTCGGCGTCGCGGACGGCGCTGGTGGCGATCGCATCGACCGTCTCGACCCCGAACTCCTCGAGGATGCCGACGTAGTCGCCGATCGCACCGCAGACGTCCTCGATCGCCTCGCTCGCCAGGTGGCCCGACAGGTCCACGCCCCGGCCCAGCCGCGTCACCGTGCTGCGCCGCTCCAGCGGCGACACCTTCCCGTCCTCCACGTCAGCCACCAGCAACCGCGTGGAGTTAGTGCCCACGTCGATCACCGCGACCCTCGTTCCCCCTTCAGTCACCCGGCCACTCTAGAGCCCGCCGACCCCCAAAGACCCCTGCGCAATCAACCTCCCGCCACGCCCAAACCACCCACACCGCCCCCACCGAATTGCTACCATCGACAGTCCGCCGCGGGGTGGAGCAGCCAGGTAGCTCGTCGGGCTCATAACCCGAAGGTCGCGGGTTCGAATCCCGACCCCGCTATTTCTTCAGGCCCGGCCATGTGGCTGTCGCCAGTGATGTTTGCTGACCTCTTTCGGCAGGCTGGCACCGGTTATCCCACCGACGCTCGTTACCGCCGCCGGCCGATGAGGCGGGTCGTGGTCCTCGCAAGATTGGGGAACCTCAGGCCGAGGCGAGCGAGGAGGCGGTCGCCCCGTCGAAACGAGGCTTCGTCGTGCGCTAGTTGCTCCCGCTGGCCCTGGCCTTCGATTGCCATCAGCCGCCACCGTCCCGGGACTCCCTTCAGCTCGTGGGTGCCGCGGTCGTCGAAGTCGAAGCCGGCGCCGATCACCAGCTCGGCGACGGTCGAGGAGACCAGTACCTCGCCTGGGCCCGCTTTGGCGCATACCCGGGCGCCGATGTGGACGGCGACACCACCAACGTCCTCCCCGATCAGCTCGCACTCGCCGGTATGCACCCCGGCGCGGGTCGGCAGTCCTGCCGAGTCGAGCGATCCGGTCAGCTCGATCGCGCATCGCACGGCGGCGGCCGGGCTCTCGAACCTCGCCAGCATCCCGTCGCCCAGCGTCTTCACAAGGCGGCCGTCGTATCGTCCGACCGTCTCTTTCACGATCGCGTTGTGGCGCTCGAGCAGGGGCCGCCATTCGCTGTCGCCGAGCCTGCTGGCGAGCTTCGTGGAGTCGACGATGTCCGTGAAGAGAAGCGTGGTGAGGATGCGGTCGGCCGATCCGGCTGCCTGTCCGCCGCCGATAAAGGCCTCGATCTCCTCTGCGATCGAGCCGTAGTGCCCGACCCAGAAGGCGTGGTCGGCGCCGGGCAGCTCCACGAACCTGGCATCCGGAATCAGCGCCGCAAGTTCCCGCCCCGCCTCGACGGGGACCGGATCTTCGCTGCGGTGCAGCACGAGCGCCGGCACACGCACGCTCGGGAGGATGTCGCGGATGTCCGTCCGTTCGACCACCGCGATCAGGCCGGCCATCATCCCGGGGCTGGCGGCGGCCCGCTCAAAGACCGCCGCCACTCGGCGCTGGAACCGCCCCGCCGTGCTCGGAGCGAAGAAGTCCACGGTCCTGCCGCTTCCCCACTCCGCGACCATTTCGTCCAGGAGCGGTTTCTTCCTGTGCCAGGCGGCTTGAAGCGCGGGGTCGATGTCGATGCCCGGCCCCTGCGCGAAGGAGCCATAGAGGATCAAGGACGAGACCCGCTCGGGCGCGTTCGCCGCCAGCACGGCGCAGGCAGGACCGCCCTCCGAGAAGCCCATCAGCACCGCCTGCTTGCTCCCGGCCGCATCGAGAACGAGGCGAATGTCCTCTGCCCGCTCCTCCAACGAGGGGACGTGGGAGATCTGGTCCGAGCAGCCCGTACCCAGCTTGTCGAAGGCGATGACGCGGGCGCTCGAGCCGAGACGAGCGAAGAAGTTGCAGTAGCCGGGATCAGCCCAGAGAAGATCGAGGTGCGAGACGAACCCGGGCGCGTAGAGGAGGTCGGGGCCGGCGCCCCAGGTCTGGTAGGCGATGCTCGCCCCGTCAGGGCGCACCGCGTATTTGGTCTGGGGCTGCTCCACGAATCACATTCCATCTGCCGACTGTGGCCGCTTCCGCCACTGCACGCGCACGACTATCCCAGCCGATCCTGCGCAGATCAACGAACTCATGTGTTTGGTTGACTGGTGCTGAGCGGGCTGAGGAGTGCCCACGCGTGGAGGTGCGGATCCTCGAACACGACCGGGCGGGCGAGGCGCAACCCACCCATCGTGCTGTTGCCGGGTGGCTGGGCCTTCTGGTCCTCGTGCCGACTGGCGCTCTCTTGGGCAAGATGATCGAGTCCGCCGCGGCAGGGATCGAGGGCTATGAACGCCTCCACGCCCCGACGTTGGGTATCCGCGGCCGCTCTACGTCTCCGTGGCTGTGGGGGGTAGCCGGCCAGCTGGCGCGAGAGATGCCGGCGGCGAGGTTGGTCGAGCTCGACGGTGGCCATGCCTGCATCCTCAAACGCCCCGAGGATTTCGTCGCGGCGCTAGGCAGCCACATAACCGGCGCTGAAGGAGTCGAGGCTTTCTAAGGCTCTGCATCCGTTGGCTGTCTGGGCTTTGCGACCAGATGATCTGCTGGGGCATTGGACTGTCCTTTTGGAAACCCGAAGGTCGCTTGTTTCGTCTCTCGGTTCGAGTGACCCGCTCCCGTGCGAGACGCGGGATGCGATTGTGGAACCTGCTCTCGCAGCAGGATGTGATAGAAGCATGCCGCTGTTTTGAAAACATCAGTGTCTATCCTTGAAGTTCTAGGCCGCCATCTCCAGAGAGAAAGGGCAGATGAACCGTAGATACCGCTTCACTCGCTCTGTCGCTGGTAACGATCGGCAGCGAATTCGTCGAAGCGAAAAGCTGGCTGAAGCCCTGGGCCGTCGGCACCCGGTACCGGCTGCTTCCATAAGGAGGAAAAGGAAGTTGATGAGGCAGATATTTCTGGGGCAGCCTCCTCCACAGTGCCCACTTGCTTCCCGTCGAGCAAATGCACAACGCTCATTCTGGGGGATTTGACTGTTGCTGTGGCAATCCTTCGCTATGGGAAAAGGCGATGGCTTTGGATCGGCGGCGCGGTAGTGGTCGCGGGAACCGCGGGTTTTGTTGCCTCGCGAGGTTCGGGTGACCGACATGTCGAACTTGCACGTGCGGCCCGAGTGAACGTAGCCGGCTTCCGCCGTGCGTGCCCGGGGGGCACGCCACTTCCCGCTCGCCGCTACGATCTTCGCCGCGCATTCGCCGGCCTCAAGCTGATGTCGCAGCGCGATCTATGCATCCCGGCGGCTCCGTCAGGCGCAACTGTCGCCAGCGGACCGTCGGAAGCAATCGGATATGTATCGCTTGTATACGGCTCCTGCACGCCGACCTCCAGTGACGGATGCATGCCTCCGCTCAACGTTCAGAGCTGGCCGGAGTGCGCGCGGGACCCCAATTCCTACAGACCATCGGACCGACGAGCCGCGGAATTGGAGGCGACGCTCAACCCGAGCGAACCGATAAGGATCCCGACCGCGCCCTGGATACCTGCACGGGAGTTCGAAGATGGCAGGCGACTTGAAATCTACTCGGGGGACACGACAGTCGTCGTATTCGCCGCCAATACGCACCTAACCGACGCAGCTGGCGCAGCCCTCGCACGCGCAGCCACCGATCAGGCGCCACCCGGTTCAGCGTCGCGATTGCGATCAGCCGTCCGTCAACCGGGTGATGCGTCGACTTGCCGACTTCGACTACCCATCCGTTCCGGGAGGGAACAATGATTAGGGCTAACCAGCCATCTCGCTCCGCGCTGTTCCCACCGTTGGCAGCACTAATTGCTCTGACCTGCGTTCTCTGCGGCTCCGGCGTCGCCATCGCCGCTCCCGAATCAGTCGGCCTCACGGGCGGGTACACATGGAAGAACTGTTCTGGATCTCAAATAGTAGATCCAATCAACGTTGTCTGGGAAGGGGGTCAACCGCTGCCCTCCAAGGTGGGGAAGGTCCTTTCCCACAACGGCTGGAGCCACAACGACTATCAGAGCCCAGTACTCAAGTACGCCAACAAGCTTGGTTTAGGAGGGGTCGACTCTCAGTATGTTCATGAGACGGATGGACATTGCTATCGCGACGACACCCAGAGGGCCACGGGCAATCCGATTGGCAACAGGTACCATGTGCGCCTTTTTAGTACCGCCCGCAATGGCACGCTTTGGGTTGTGGGCGACGCACATCATGATCAAGTCGAAAGCCGCTTCGCAGGCTGCAAGCAGGCGTTCGTCGGCGGCCACATCACCAGTAGTTTCAACAGTGGCCGCGAAGCGATCAAGAATGCCTGGCCGAGCACGGCGCAATTTGTAACCTGGGGCAATACGTACGAAATTACGCAGTGCAATGGAGAAAAGAAGCACAGCGATGGGAAAGTCCTGTTCCTCAACTCGAACATTGCCGGAATCGCTGGATATGACCCTGAAAACACTGAAGAACCAACAGTATCTGGAACTCCTCAGATCGGTAACACGCTAACCGTGCACCCGGGAACGTGGACCGGTAATCCAACGAGTTTCGTCTACGAATGGTGCCAGGTAGAACCGTCGACTGACAGTTGCGAACCTTACTCTGGCGCAACGGGTAGCACATGGACCGCGACTTCCGGTAGTCTGGGCAAGATCGTCGGGGTCATGGTTAGGCCGACTGGGTCCGACGAAGCTGACGCTGTAATCAGCGAAGTTGTGCAGATCTCAGCGCCGCCACCTTCACCACCCACGGTCACGACGCTCGCCGCGAGCAATCTGGCGAGATTCAACGCAACCCTTAACGGGACGGTAAACCCAAATGGCCAAGACACGCACTATTACTTCGAATACGGAATAACCACAGCGTACGGTCAGGCGGCCCCAGCAGTCCCCGGTGTCGACATCGGAAGCGGGACGAATTCGAGTGTCACACCGACTGAAATCTCTGGTCTGCTGCCGGAAACGACCTATCACTACAGGCTCGTTGTCGAAAATTGCTACGGCAGTCGCAGAGGCGAAGATCAAGTATTCGTCACCAATCCACTACTTTCACGACCTAGTGCGTATGTGTATAGCGACGGGTCTCAGATGATTTACTTCCGGGGGACCGATGGTGCGATCTGGCAGTGGATGTTCGAAATCGGCACCCAACAGTGGCACCTGACCAGGTTGGGCGGCGTCGCTACGGGCGATCCAGCTGCCCAGGTCAACGGCTCCACGCAGGAGGTCTACTTCCGCGGAACTGACGGGGCGATCTGGCAGTGGCAATGGGCCACCTACGATCGTCTCTGGCATCTGACCCGGCTTGGTGGTGAAGCTGCCGGAAGCCCGGACGCATATGTGTACCCGGACGGATCAGAGATGATTTACTTTGCGTCGGAAAATGAACAGCTAGCGCAATTGATGTTTGAAGCGCCGACTCAACAGTGGCACCTAACCCCCTTGGGTGGCTCCGTCGGTTAAGGGATAAGAGAACGCCATTCTGCCAGCGGGGTGGGGGAAGACGGTGACCGGCGAGCCAATGCCGAATGTCGCTGCCGCGGTGCGGCGCTCCCGCGGGTCCCAATGAGGATCGCGATCGTCTACGCGCTCTGGGGGCTCGTCAGTCGATTCTTCGGGCGGTCGTGATCTCGCCGGGGACCGGCTATTCGCCGCCCATCGCTCCGCCGCCCATGCTCGAACTTCCCATCTGTTCTTTGCCGCCTGACTTCCCGCCACCGGCTTCGCCGGCGCCCATGTTCCCGCCGCCGCCCATCGCCGAGCCCATGTTCTTCACTTCGGGCGGCGGGCCGCCGGCATGGAGATAGGCGATCAGGCTCGCCATCTGGTTCGCCTTGAATTCGGGGAAGGGGATCTTCTCCTCTTTGAAGGCTTCCTCCATGACCGGGACGTGGTTCCAGATCAGGCCGCTCATGTTGGCCACCTCGCCGCCGGTGAGTTCGCCCTTCATGAAGTCGAGCGGGGGAGCGTCAGTGCCGCCCTGTCCCTCGAAGCTGTGGCACATCGCGCAGCCCTGGGTGACGAACAAGGTGCGCCCATCCTTGACGTTGCCGATTTCATCGGCTTCAAGCGTGCCTGGCGCTGAGCTGTTGTCGCCTGCGATCAGGACCCCGATCAGGATGCCGAGGCCAAGGACGGCGACCACGCCCAGCGCGAGGAGGGACGAGCCGAGGACCCCGGACGAAGAGCGGCGCCTTCCCATTGCCCCCAACCTAACCCGAGGCTCCGGCTTTGGCAAGCGGGCGGCTAGGAGCCATCGGACCCGCCCGTCTCTTTCCCCTGTATCACCGAGCGGCGCCGGCGGTACTCCTCCGGGCTGATCTCGCCGCTCGCGAGCCGGTGGTCGAGGACCTCGAGCGGGCTCCTGTAAGCGTGCCCGTGGCGCTCGCCGACCAGCGCGCGGACGAGCCATACGGCGCCGACGATCACGAGGCCCCAGAACACCACCATCATCAGCGCCATCAGAATCCACCAGCCGGCGCCCCAGTCGCCCATGTGGTTGTCGAAGTTGGAGTCGGCGATCAACAGCGCGGCGGCGATCATCGTGGTCAGCTCCCTTCGAGGAGGCGTCTGCGCTCCTGGTACTCGTCGGCGCTCAGCTCACCGCTCGCGTAGCGGCGCTTCAGCGTCTCCAGCGGGCCGCCGGGTCGCCACCGGGCGAGCAGGAGGAGGGAGAGCGCCACGGCGCCGATCAGGACGGCCATCATCCCGATCATCGCCCCGGCGGAGGGCCCGTCGAAGCCTTCGTCGTTTTCGCCGTAAGCGGCGCCCATCATCTGACCGAAGCCCTGCGGCAGGCGGCCGCCGCCGCAGCCGGAGAAGCGACGGCCCATCGTCTCGTGGACGGCTTCCTCGCCCCCGCTGCCCATCATCCGGCTCATCATCTGATTCATCGCCTCATGCTGGGCGGGCGAGCCGAACGTGCGGCCCATCGCGTACTCGCCGACCAGCTCGAAGTCGGCGGCGCTCGCCTCGCTGCATTTGAGCTGCCCGGCTTCCAGTTCCTGCAGGAGCCGCGAGCCCTGCTGTTCCTCTTGCGGCGTGGCGCTCGCGGGGGCGGCGAGGACCAGGGCGAAGACGGCCGCCGGCACCAGTACCGCCCACAGGGCGCAGCGCAGAGTTTTCTGTGTGGTGCTCGGGTTCATCGGACGCGTCGTTCAGGAACCTAGGACCATGGCCCAGCCCTCGCGTCGGGGCGAAACCGCTTGTCTCCTGCGGCCAACTACGGAGCTGTCGCGGCTTACCGAGGGGTCGCCCCGGCCCTCTGAGCAAGCGGAGATACCGCAGCGCAGAGGGGTGATTCGTACGGATGGACCCCCTTCAGGGCGGCCATAGCCTTTGGTCAGGAAGGCAATCGAAGAGGAGGCTGGGCGATGAGGCGTGGCACCCGTAAGGACCTGGAGGAGCCGGTCCGCGAGGAAGGCGGCCATAGCTGATGATGATCGGCATGTCGCGCGGCGGGCAGTCGTGAGCGCGTCAGAGGCGGTAGCGACCGAACGGGCGGCCGCGGTCGACGGCGCCGCGCGGCGGGCAGCCGTCCTGCGCGCCGAGGGCGTGCGCAAGAGCTTTCACCGCGGGGTCTGGCCGCTGCGGCGGACGATCGAGGTGCTGAAAGGGGCGAGCCTGGAGGTCGGGCGCGGCGAGCTGGTCGGCCTCGTCGGCGAGAACGGCTCGGGCAAGAGCACGCTGATGCAGATCGTCGTCGGCCTGCTGAAGCGGGACGCGGGGACGGTGGAGCGCCCGGCGCGGCTCGGCTACTGCCCCCAGGTCCCGATGCTCTGGGACAAGCTGACGGTCGACGAGCACTTCGAGCTGTTCGCCCGCGCCTACGGCATGGAGGACGGCGAGCGCGAGGAGGCGGTGCTCGGCCTGCTCGACGAGCTCCAGTTCGCCCACTACCTCTCCTACCGCGTCGAGGAGCTCTCGGGCGGCACGCGCCAGAAGCTGAACCTCGCGCTCTCGCTCATGCACGAGCCGGAACTGCTGCTTCTGGATGAGCCCTACTCGGGGTTCGACTGGGAGACCTATCTGCGCTTCTGGGAGATGAGCGGCCGCCGCCGCGACGCCGGCATGGGCATCCTCATCGTCTCCCACCTGCTCGCCGAGCGCGAGCGGCTCGACCGCATGTACGAACTGTGCGAGGGGAGGATCTGCACGTGCTGAGCGAAGCGCTGCCGACCAGCACCGCCTTCGTCCGCGAGCACCTGCGGGCGCCGCTGACGCTTGCCCTGCTGGTCGCGATCCCGGCCTTCTTCGTCCTCATCTTCGCCAGCGTGCTCGGCGACTTCGCCGAGGCCCTCGGCGGCACCCTGCAGCGCCAGTCGGCGACCGCGATCAGCGCCGGCTGGGCCGCCGCCTTCCTCTCCGGCACCCTCGCCTTCTTCCAGGTCTCCTCCTCGCGCGGCGCCGACCGCCGCCTCGCCGCCGCCGGGCTCGGGCCGATGCGGGTCGCCGTCTCGCGCATCCTCGCCGCGCTCGCGATTGGCGCGACCGTCAGCGCCGTCGCCTTCCTCACCCTCCTGCTGCGCAGCGGCATCGGCCACCCCTTCCACGCCGCCGTCGCGATCTTCACCTTCTCCGCCATCTACATCGGCGTCGGCGCCTTGATCGGCGCCTTCGTCAAGGGCCAGCTCGAGGGCTCGCTGCTGGTGATCCTCGTCTTCTCGGTCGACGCCTTCTCCGGTCCGCAGATGACGAGCAACGGCCTGGTCGCGGTGACGCCGACCCGCAACGCGGCCAACCTCCTGATCGCCGCGGGCGGCGGCCAGGGCTCGCCGGGCGGCGACTGGATCGGCGCCCTCGGCACCGCCCTCGGCGCCCTCGCGATCGCCCTGGCCGCCTTCTGGGTCTCGGCGCGGACGCGGAGCTGACGATGATGGCGCGCGCCCGCACGGCGACCGAGATGGCCTTCCGCGACCAGCTGCGCCGCCCCCTCGTCCTGATCCTGCTGGTGATCGTCCCCGCCTACATCGTCACCCGCAGCATCGCCGAGACGCTGGCGACGCCCCGCGCGATCGGCCTGCCCGGCGGCGTCACGGTGATGACGACGATGAAGGACCTGCACGGCGCCGGCATGGGCGGGATGACGATCGCCTTCGTCGTCGCCCTGGTCGGCGTCTTCGTCATGCAGTCGGCGCTGGAGGGCGATCGCCGCCTCGTCCTCGCCGGCTACCGGCCCGGCGAGACGGTGATCGCCCGCCTGCTCGTCCTCGGCTCGGCCACCGCGCTCGTCGTCGCGGTGACGGTGGTCGTCACCGCCCTCAACTTCACCGCCGCCTCCTGGGGGCCGATGATCGCCGCGCTCGCCCTGATCGGGATGATCTACGGCGCGATCGGCGCGCTCGCCGGCGCGGTGCTCGACAAGCTCGCCGCGACCTACCTGATCCTCTTCCTGGTGATGACCGACCTCGGCGTCGTGCAGAGCCCGATGTTCCACACCGAACCGGGCTCGCTCGCCTGGCTCTTGCCGGGGTACGGGCCGTCGCGGCTGATGTACGAGGGGGCCTTCTCGACCAGCTTCCAGGCCGGGGGAGAGCTGGCGCTGAGCCTAGCCTGGCTCGCCGCCCTTTCCGTCGCCGTGTACCTGGTGCTGCGCCGCGCCGTCGGATCGCGGGCTTAGCGATGGCTTAGACCCTCAAGACGGGATGATGAGGACGGAGCTCGCCGCCTTGTGCATCACGCGCTCGCTGACGCTGCCGAGGGCTTTGGCTCCGCTGAGGCCGCGCTTGCCCATCACGATCAGGGAAGGATGCGTCGCCTCGGCTGCTTTTTCGATCTGCTCGGCCACCGGGCCCGGTTCGGCGATGAGCTCGGGCGGGGTGCCGGTGCTTTCTTCGGCGAGCTTCATCTGCTCTTGCACCCGACGGTAGTGCTCGGGGTGCATCTGGCCCGGCACGTAGACCAGCCGCAGCCGGGACTGGTGCGAGCGGGCGAGGGCGATCGCGGCTCTCGCCACGGTCCAGGACTCCTCGGTCCCCTCGCTCGCGAGAAGGATGGTGCCCGGAAAGCTGTCCTCGCCCGAGGTGTTGCGGGCCACAAGCAGGGGGCCTTCGCTGCGATGGGCAAGCTGGGTCGCGGTCTTGCCGAGGAAGACCCCCGCGCCGCGGGGGATGTCCTCGCAGCCGACCACCAGGAGCTCGTAGTCCTCTGCCTCCGCCAGCAGTAGGTCCGCGGTGGGAGCTCCGTGCAGAAGCTTGGCGGCCGCCTCGATGCCAGCCTGCCGGGCTTCCTGGGCGGCCTCCTCGAGCGCGTCGCGCGCCCGCGCCTCGCTCAGGTCGACTTCGTGCGCTCCTTCGCCCGAAGTCCGCTCGTTGGCGATGGCGAGGAAGCCCAACCGCACCCCGGGCTCGCAGATGGCGATCGCCTGCCTCGCGGCGAACTTGCTGCCGCGGCTTCCGTCGACTGCGCAGAGGATCGTCGCAAAGGGGGGCTGGAGGTCGGTTCCGGGATCGTGATCGACGACATTCGGCTCGGCCATGCCCCGAAAGTAGTGCCGCTGGAGCGGCGCGCCATCCGGGAAATACCGAAAGGCCGGTTGGGGGCTCTGCCGGTGGGGCACCACGACTCGGCAAGGCGCTCCGAGGATCACCAAAAGTGGATGAAGACAACCCGGGCGTCATCGCTGATCCTGGTCCTCAGAGGCTCACGACAAACCAGGAGGACCGAAAATGACCTTGTCAGCTGACTTGAGCAGGCTCGCGGCGCGCGTCAAAGAGACGGAAGAACGCGCGGCGAGCGCAAAGCAGAAGTCGAAGGCAGACCTCGAAGCAGAAGTCGCGTCGGCGCGGGCGGCGGGTGAGCAGCAGGCCGCGGCGCTGCGCGAAGGCGCCGAGCGGGGACGGGGACGGATTTCGGCGTGGTGGGAGGAAGTCCAGAAGAGCTGGAGCGACGCGATCGCCGCGGTGCGGCAGAACATCGAGGCCAAGAAAGGCGAGGCCGACCTGCACCACGCGCAGCGGAAGGCCGAGCACGCGGAGCGGGACGCCGAGTTCGCGATCGACTTCGCCTATTCGGCTGCAGTGGAGGCCGAGTACGAGGTCCTCGACGCCGCCCTGGCGAGGATGGAGGCCGACGAACTCGCCCAGAAGGAAGGCGACCCCACCTCCTCCGCTGTCTGACCGAAGATCGGTAGTTCTCCGACCCGAAACTGCGGGCGCGCCCCGATGGCGCCCTCGCCCTCGCCTGAAAGCCTCGGTCGGCGACGAGCACTCTTCTCCAAGGGGACTCGTCTGATTGACCGAGGCTCTCAGGAGAAGCGAGGGCGATGGATGGATCAACTGCAACCCTGCTCGCGGAGAACGGCGGCGGCCTGATCCAGGACACCCGCCTGGCGGTGCTTGATGCGCTGCTCCCCGCGGTTCCCCCCGAGGCTGCCGACGAAGAACCTGAGGTGGCCATCTTCCTCGCCGCCGCCCACCTGCTGGAGGGGCGACTGGGGGACGCCGCCGCCCAGCTCGAGCTGGCCGAGCGCTTGTCCGCGAGAGTGCCGGACGAGAGACGGAAAAGGGTCGAGCTGCGCCTCGCCAGGACAAGGCTATGGCTGGACCGCCTGCGGGAGGAGCGCGCGAGCGCAAGGGAGGCGATGCGACCGGTCGCGGCGTCCGAGGACCTCAGCCCGGCTGAGCTGCGGGTCGTCCGCTTCCTGCCGACCAACCTCAGCGCACCCGAAATCGCGGCGGAGCTGTTCGTCTCTGCCAACACGGTGCGGACGCACATGCGGCACATCTATTTCAAGCTCGGCGTGCACAGCCGCCGCGAAGCCGTCGACCGGGCGCGAGAGCTGGGGCTGCTCGCGCCCTCGCGGCTCGCGGCGTAAACGCCTGCGCCTGCCGCCGGTGCTCAGAGCTGTTCGTGCAGGTCGAGGACGGCGAAGGCTCGAACGATGTCGGCGATGCCCTCTAGCAGGGCCCAGACGCCGGCGAAGACGAGGAGCACGTAGGCCTTTTCGATGAAGAACTGGCCGGCGGTCCAGTAGGCGAGGATCGTCATCAGTATTCCCGAGATGAGCCCGAGCCACCAGAACGAGTTGAATTCCCTTTCCAGGAATGCCCTCACGATCCACCACACGGCGACGATCAGGAAGAGGAAGCCGAGGGAGTCGGCAAGCCCGGCGAAGGTGTTTTCCGGGCTGATGAAGCAGACGACCGCGGAGATCAGGAACAGCACGCCGAAGATCCCCGAGACCCACCTCATGCCGGTGGGGATGTTGGCGATGCCGGCACCCGGGGCGGTCGCGAGGGCAAGGCTCTGCACGCCGGCAAGGGTGAACATGAGGCCGACGAGGATGCCGACGGTCGTGATGGAGGCCTGGTCGAACTGGAGGATGACCAGGGCGATCACGGTCCAGGCGATTCCGGCCAGGAGCCAAAGCCACCAGTAGCCGGTGACCTCGCGCGTCGCCGCGCCGAGGCCGAAGCCGACAGGCGATTGTTCAGGATGGGTTGCTGCGGTTTGGTCGTTCATGGGAAAAGTCTGAACCCGCCGGGGCGAGCGGTCATCACCCGGATCGGGTGATTTCTGCCAGCATCGGGTGCCGATGCTGAAGGCGGTTCCGAGGGAGCTGAACAGACTCGACGTCGCCGTCTACGCGGCGATCGCCGCGGCGCCCACTCCCACGCTCGACCGCGCCTTCCGCCGAATCTCGCGCGCTGCCGACCACTCGAAGCTCTGGCTGGCGAGCGCCGCGGTGCTGGCCTGCGCAGGGGGGGCGAACGGGCGCAGGGCCGCTGTCAACGGCCTTGCCTCGACGGCCCTCACCTCCGCCGTCGTCAACCTGGGGCTGAAGCCGCTCGGCGGCCGCCGCCGGCCGGACCGGTCCCTGCACCAGGTCCCGCTCTCCCGCCAGGTGGAGATGCCTCGCTCGACCTCGTTTCCCTCCGGTCACGCCGCCTCTGCCTTCGCCTTCGCGACCGGGGTCGCCTCCGCCTGGCCGCAGGCGGGGCTACCGCTCACCGCGGCCGCTGCCCTCGTCGCCTACTCGCGCCTCCACACCGGCGTCCACTACCCGCTCGACGTCGTCGCCGGTTCGCTCACCGGGGTGACTCTGGCGCCCCTGGCCGTCGCCGCCCTCGAACGCCACCGCGCCGGGGCGTCCTGACCAGCAGCGCCCGCGGCCGCACCGAGAAGCGCAGCGGCGGGGTGAGCTCGACGGCCTCGCCGTCGAGGCCCGCGGGGACCGACGCCGGTGCGCTCACCTCCAGCGAGGTTGCGCTCCACGCCCGTCCTGACGGGGGCGCCGCGCCCGCGGGGGGGCCGATCACGATCACCCCGAGTCGCCCGCCGTCGAGCCGCGGCCGGCCGCCGTGGCTCCCCGGCCGCCCCAGCGCGTAGGGGTTGTTCGAGACGAGCACGATGGCGGGCCGGCGGTGCTCGCCTCCGACGTCGTCGAGGAGGCGCAGCTCGGGCACCTCGGCGCCGGGGCCAAGGACGGCGCGCGCCGTGCTCAGCAGGGTGCGGAGCTTCGCGTCGCGGTAGGCGGCTTTGTGGACAGCCTCCGCGTAGATGCCGAGGGAGACGCAGTTGAGGAAGAGGCGGTCGTTGACGCTGCCGACGTCGATCCGGCGCTCGACTCCGTCGCCGAAGGCCTCGAGCGCCCCGGCCGGATCGTCGGGATCGACGCCGAGGTCGCGGGCGAAGTGGTTGCGCGTGCCGGTGGGGACGCAGACGAAGGGCAGCCCGTGCGCTTGGGCGGCCGCCGCGACGATCCCCAGCGAGCCGTCGCCGCCGGCCATTCCCAGCGCGTCGGCACCCTTCCTTACGGCTTCCTCCGCCAAGGCCGCCAGCTCCTGGCCGGGCCCGAGCTCGACGGCTTCGATCCCCCGCTCGCGCGCCAGCTCGGCCACTCGCCCGCGCACGGCCCTGCC
Source organism: Solirubrobacterales bacterium (assembly GCA_036378275.1). GTDB lineage: Bacteria > Actinomycetota > Thermoleophilia > Solirubrobacterales > 70-9 > VAYN01. The sequence continues at coordinate 18,371 of DASUWV010000069.1, forward strand.
GCCGCCCGATTTCGGGTTGACGAACAGCACCGGCCGCCCGGGCTCGCTCATCCGCCGCCGCTTCGCGCCGGCGGCAGCGGACGCCGCGCGATCTCCGCCGCCTCGGCTGCGGGCAGGCCGAGACTGCGCAGCACCCCGGCCGCGTGGTCGACATCGCAGTCGGGGCTCAGCTCTCCCAGGAGCACCGAGTGGATGATCGCGAGCAGCGCTCCGCCCGCGGCCTGCAAGGCGACCTCGGGGTCGTCGAGCGCGAACCGCCCCGCCTCGATTCCGGCCTCGATGTCTTCCCGCGCTGCCTCCGCCAGGGTCGCCTGGGCGATCCGGTGCGGGACCTCGAAGCGCACCAGCAGCCAGGCAAGGGTCGGATCGCTGGCCGCCAGGCGCACCAGATGGCGGTGGGCGACGCTGATCTTCTCGGCGGGATCCTCGGTTTTCGCCTGCCGCGCCTGCAAGAGCGAGAGCTGCTCGGCGAGGGCGCTCGCGAGGAGGGCGGCGAGCAGGTCCTCCTTGGTCTCGAAGTAGTTGTAGAAGGAGCCGACGGCGATGTCGGCCTCCTCGGCGATCTCGGAGACCGGCGTCGCCTCGATCCCTTTGGCGGCGAACAGGCGCTGCGCGGCATCGATCAGGGCGGCGCGGGTGCGCTCCTGCCGGCGCTGGACGCGTCCCCTGCCAGCTGCGCTTTCGGTCGTCATCCGAGCAGTATGCAACGCCATCTGCCCCTGAATATACCCTCAAAATTGAATTTCTATTCATTCCGTGTTACGGTCCCTGCATGGAGAGGGTCCCGGTCCTCATCGTCGGCGGCGGCGGCGCCGGTCTCACGGCCTCGATGCTGCTCGCCGGCTTGGGCGTGGACCACTTGCTGATCAACTCGCGGCCGACGACCTCGGAGCTGCCGAAGGCGCACGTGCTCAATCAGAGGGCGATGGAGATCCTCGACGACGCCGGCATCGCTGACCTGATCGAACACTCCGGCACCCCTGCCGAGGCGATGGCGGCGACCGCCTTCTACGCCGGCTTCGGCGGAGCCGATCCGGACGCCGGGCGGCGCATCGCCAAGCTGCAGAGCTGGGGTGCGGGGGGAGAGGACGAGAACTGGCGCGCCGCCAGCCCGCGCCGGCAGTGCAACCTGCCGCAGATCAGGCTCGAGCCGCTCCTGCGCAGGCGCGCGGAAGCGCTCGCTCCGGACGGGGTGCGCTTCAACCACGAGCTGATCGAGCTGAGCCAGGACCCCGACGGCGTCACCGCGGCGGTGCGCGACAACGGCGGGGGCCGCGAGTACGAGGTGCGCGCCGACTACCTGATCGCCGCCGACGGCGGCCGCACGATCCCGCCCCAGATCGGGGTCTCCTACGAAGGGCTGGGCGTCGTCTCCGAGGCCGTCAGCTTCCACGTCTCGGCCGACTTCTCCCAGATGGCTCCCGATCCGGACGTCCTCATCCGCTGGATCATCTCGCCGGAGCGCGGCGCCGGCGTGGTGATGGTGCCGATGGGACCCGAACGCTGGGGCCCCGCCTCGGAGGAGTGGGTGATCCACCTCCAGTACCTCGTCGGCGACCCGCGGGCCGCTTCCGACGAGGACGTCCTCGCCGACCTGCGCGAGGCGCTCGCGATCCCGGAGATGCCGATGCGAATCCACAAGATCTCGCGCTGGACGGTCGACGCGGTGCTTGCCTCCAGCTTCCGGCGCGGCCGCGTGTTCCTCGTCGGCGATGCCGCCCACCGCCATCCCCCCACCGGCGGCCTGGGCCTGAACAGCGCGATCCACGACGTCCACAACCTCTGCTGGAAGCTCGCCGCCGTCCTCGACGGGCAGGCGGGCGAGGCGCTGCTCGACAGCTATGAGCCCGAGCGACGGCCGGTGGTGGCGCGCAACGCCCAGCGCTCGCTCGAAAACGCGGTCAACCACCTGTCGATGATCGCCGCCGCCGGCGTCAACCAGGAGCAAGGCACGGGGGAGAACCGCGCGAGCCTGCGCCGGCTGTGGAGCGGCGACCCCGCCGACGCCGAGCATCGCGCCGCGGTCCTGCGCCTGGTGCGCGCCCAGTCGATGGAGTTCAACGAGCACAACGTCGAGTACGGCTTCCTCCACGACACGGCGGTCCTGCCCGACGGGACGCCGGAGCCGGAGAACACCGACGACGTGCGCGTCTACATCCCCTCGACGCGCCCCGGCTCGCCGCTCCCGCACGCCTGGATCGACGATGCCGACGGCAACCGGCGCCCGCTCAAGGACCTGGTGCGCCCGGGCCGCTTCCTTCTGATCGCCGGAGAGGAAGGCGAGGAGTGGTGCGAGGCCGCACGGGAGCTCGCGGGCGAGCTGGATCTGCCGCTGGAGGCGGTCAGGATCGGCCACCTCGACGGCGACCTGTTCGACCCTCGCTGCACCTGGCTGCGCCATCGTCGCTTCGGGCCGCAGGGCGCGGTGCTGGTCCGGCCGGACCGCTACGTCGCCTGGCGCAGCATGGGCGCCGAGGAGGCGCCGGAGCTTCTGTTGCGCGAAGCGCTCGAGCGGGTGCTGGCTCGCTCATGCGGCGCCGCCGCGCGGAAGGCGGAGGCCGCGGCGTGACCGGCGTCTCCCGGATCGGGCACATGGCGCTGCGGGTGGGCGACCTCGACGCCGCGGTCGAGTTCCAGGCGGAGGTGATGGGGCTGGTCGAGACCGAGCGGCGCGGCGGGGTCTCCTACCTGACCTGCAACGAGCGCCACCACGAGCTGATCCTGATCGAGTCGCCCGAGCGGGGCTACGACCACATCGGCCTGGAGGTTCCCGATCCCGGGACGCTGGAGCGGCTGCGATCGGGGATCGCCGCGGCCGGCGGCGAGTTGATCGGCTCCACCCTCGACGGCGAGCCCGGCATCGACCGGGCAGCGCTGGTTCGCGGGCCGGGCGGCCACCTCTACAAGCTCTTCTGCGGGATGGAGGAGGTGGCGGCGCCCCCCGCCGGGGATCGGCCGCTGAAGTTCGAGCATGTCTCGGTGAAGGCGCGCCGGCTGGGTCCCACCGAGCGCTTCTTCGCGGATGGCCTCGGCTTCGCCTTCTCCGACCGGATGGGAAGGACGGCAAGCTGGTGGCACTGCGATGCCGACCACCACGGGCTGGCGGTTGTATTCGGCCCTCGGCCCGAGCTCTCCCACTACGCCTGGACGCTGCCGGACCTGAACGCGCTCGGCCGCGTGGCCGACCGCCTGCTCGCCCGGGGCCGCAAGCCGATCTGGGGGCCGAGCCGCCACGGTCCCGGCAACAACCTCTTCCTCTACTTTCACGATGCCGACGGGGCGATGATCGAGTGCTGCGCCGACATGGCGAGGATGCCGACCGAGGGCGGCTACCAGGCCCGGCAATGGCCGGGCGGGCTCGGCGCGATCAACCAGTGGGGCGGGCCACCACCACCACGGTTCCTGCTCACCGGCTTTCCGATCGCGCCCGGCAAGTCCCATTCGCTGCGCCCGCAGTCGGGGGCCGGCGGCCGGTGAAGCTGCGGAGGACCTCCGCGGGGCTGATCGTCCGGCACGACTCGGGGCACTGGGTCCCGGTTCGGGGCGAGGGCCTCACGGACGAGCAGAGCCAGGACATGGTCGCTTTCCTCGCCGGTGGCGAGGAGACGTGCGCCGCCGCCGAGGCGATGCTGGCCGCCGTCGAGGATCCGGCCGCCGTGGCGGTCGATCCGGCGGGCGCGTCGATCCCCTTCCAGCCGCGCTCGATGCGGGCCTTCATGCTCTGGGAGTCGCACCTGATCGCCTCGAGCCGAATGCTGGTGAAGCGCTTCTTCCCGGCGCCGGCTGCCAGAGCGGTGGCCGGATACGAGCGCCTCACCGGCAGGACCTTCCCGAAGCTGAAGCCCAACCGGCGCTTCTACGAGAAGCCGACCTTCTACGTCGCCAACCACGGGGCGCTCCTCGGCGACGGCGATCCGATGTGGTGGCCGCGGCATACCGAATGGCTCGACTTCGAGCTCGAGCTTGCCTTCGTCCTCGCCAGGCCGCTTGCCGACGCAAGCCCCGAGGAGGCCGCCGCGGCGGTCGGCGGCTGGTTCATCGTCAACGATTGGTCGGCGCGCGACGTGCAGGCCGAGGACGCCCGCGAGAGTATCTTCGGCCCGGTGGTCAAGTCCAAGACCTTCGCCAACTCGATCGGCCCGGACGTCCTCACCGCCGACCAGGTGCCCGACTGGACCCGGATGACCGGGCGCGTGCGGGTCGATGGCGAGCTCTGGTGCGAGGGGTCGACCGCCGGCCCGGCGCATGACATCGGGGCGATGCTCGCCTTCGCTTCGGCCGGCGAGCGCCTCGAGCCCGGGGACGTCGTCTCCACCGGAACGATGCCGGGCTGCTGCGGGCTGGAGCTCGATCGCTGGATTCAGCCGGGCCAGACGGTCGAGCTCGAGATCGACGGGATCGGCACGCTCGCCAACCGGATCGATCGCGACGCCGAGCCGCACAATGCGACGGTGGCGGGAGCCTGACGGCTGCATGACCGCCGAGCCCGGCTGCGAGGTCCTCGTCTGCGGGCTCGGGCCGGTGGGCCAGCTCCTCGCCCTGCTGCTGGGGCGCGCCGGCGTCTCCGTCCTGGCGATCGACCAGGCGAGCAAGCCCTTCGAGCTGCCGCGCGCCGCGGTGGTCGACGACGAGGTTCTGCGGATCTTCCAGGCCGCAGGCGTCGAGCGGGAGATCCTGGCCGAGAGCCAGCGGCAGGAGGAGGTCAGCTTCGTCACCGTGCGAGGCCGGCCCCACTGCCTGCTGCAGCCGGTCGAGGGCCCGCACGGCCATCCGCCTCTGGTCTCGGTTCACCAGCCCTCGATCGAGGCCGCCCTGACCGCCGCGCTGGCCGGCCAGGAGACGGTGCGGGTTGCTTGGAGCCGACGGCTGGAGCGCCTTGACCAGGACGGCGAGGGCGTTCGTGCGCAGGTGCGCTCCTGCGAGGACGGCAGCACCGAGGAGATCCGGGCTCGCTGGGCGGTCGGCTGCGACGGCGGCGCCAGCTGGGTCCGCCAGCTGCTCGGGATCGAGTTCGGCGGCTCCACCTTCCGCCAGCGCTGGCTCGTGGTCGACGTTCTCGTCGACCGGCCCCTGGCGAAGGTCCCTCATCCCCATTTCTTCGGCGACTGGCGGCGCCCGGTCGTCTCGCTGCCGATGTCCCCGGGTCGCCACCGCTGGGAGTGGATGCTGCACCCCGGCGAGGACCCCGAGCCGTTCCTCGACCCCGGAGCCCTTCGCGGGCGCATCGATCCCTGGCTCGAAGGCGAGACGGCGACCGTCGAGCGCGCAGTCGTCTACACGTTCCACGCTCGCACGGCCGCGCGCTGGCGGCAGGGTCGGGTGCTGCTGGCCGGCGACGCCGCGCACTTGATGCCGCCCTTCGCCGGACAGGGCTTCAGCTCCGGCGCCCGCGACGCCGCGAACCTCGCCTGGAAGCTCGAGGCGGTCCTCGCCGGTGCGCCCGAGGCACTGCTCGACACCTACGAAGAGGAGCGCCGGCCCCATGTGGAAGCGATGCGGAGGCTGGCGGTGGCGCTCGGGGGCTTCGTCCAGACTGCCGACCGCCGCATGGCTCTCGTCCGGGACGTTCTCCTAGGGTTTCTCGACATGACCGGGATCGCGGGTTGGGCCCGAACGAGGATCAAGCCGCTGCCCGCCTACGGGGCCGGCGCCTTTGCCGAGAGCCCGCACCGGATCGTCTTCAAGCGGGGCGTCGGCGCGCAGTTCCCGCAGCCCGCCGTCCGGGTGGGCGGAGACGAGGTGTTGCTGGACGAGGCGGCGGGTCGCGGCTGGTGTGCGTTGTCAGCCGACGCCCGTGCCGCCGAGGAGCTGGCGGCAGGGGGCCTGCGCGTCCTGCTCCTCGGCCGCGACCTCGAGGACCCCGAAGCAGCGATCGGCGAGTGGCTGGACCGCTTCGGAGCCTCGTGGGTCCTCCTGCGACCGGACCGCTTCGTCTTCGCGCACGGGCGCGGGGGAGACGGGGAAATCCGCCGCGCGCTCGACGCGCTCCACAGCAACCTGGGCCGGGCGACACCCCGGCTCGTCGGCGGACAGAGCCCTCGAGCGCTGGTTGCCGCATGAGCGGAGGGTCGCCCCACCTGACCCCCGAGCTTGCGGAGCTGCTCAACTCCAACAAGCTCGGAACCCTGGCGACCGTGGGCCGGGACCGGCTGCCTCGGCTGTCGGTCGTCTATTACGCCAACGTCGGCGACCGCATCCTGATCTCGACCCTGCGCGAACGGGCGAAGGCGAAGGACATCGAGCGCAAGCCCTGGGCGGCGCTGTCGGTGCGCGGTGAGGAGCCGCCCTATCCGTCGGCGACCTTCTCCGGCAGAGCGGTCGTGCGCGCGACCGGGATCGGCGAGGACACGGCCCTCGTGATGGGACGAATCGCCGACCTGCCCGAGCCACCCGAGCCCCGCAGCGACGAGGTGCTCGCCGAGGCCGGGCGGGTGCTGATCGAGCTCACGGTCGAGCGTGTTTCCGGCGCCATGCACATCTAGCTCTGCTGGTCGGTCAGGGCTGCTGGTCGGTCCACCAGTCGCGCCGGCCCTCGACGTCCTCGCGCGGAGCCTCGCCGAGATTGGGGGCGCCGATGACGAGGATCTCCAAGCCCTCCGGCCCCGCCTCGTAGCCTCGCCAGGTGCCGGGCGGGACGCGCACCGCGTCCCATTCCCCGAGCTCGACGATCTCGTCGTCGAGCTTCATCCGCCCGCTCCCGCTCAGGACCACGTACACCTCCTCCTGCTCCTTGTGGGTGTGGCCGTAGGGAAAGCGATAGCCGGGCGGTATCCGCTGGTAGCCCAGGCCGGAGTTCTCGAGCCCGAGCGCCTGGGTCGCAAGGCGGAACTCCAGGTCCGGTGAGCCGTCGAAGTTGGAGCCGACGTCCTCCAGATCCGCCTTCAGGTTCCTGAGCGTGAACGGCACGCCGCGATCCTACGTCGCCGTGCACTGCGTCGGGGTGGTAAGAAGCGAGCATGGGATCCAAGGCGATCGACCCGGGCGACTTCCGCGAGGCGCAGCACAGGAACTGGGACTCCGCGGCTGTGGGATGGATGGAGTGGAGCGAGTTCAACGACCGGGCGGACAGGCACATCAGCGAGCGGCTTGTGGAGCTCGCCGGGGTGCGGCCGGGAAGCCGGGTCCTGGACGTCGCCGCCGGCTATGGCGAGCCGGCGCTGACCGCGGCGCGTAAGGCCGGCCCGCAGGGCCGCGTGGTTGCCACCGACATCTCCGCCGAGATGCTCGCGTTCGGGCGTGAACGGGCGGCGGCGGCCGGCTTGGGCAACGTCGAGTTCGTCGAGTCGGACGCCTCCAGCCTCGAATTTCCGGAGCGGAGCTTCGACGCCGCCGTCTCGCGCTGGGGAATCATCTTCGAGCCCGACGCGGAGGCCGCCGCGGGGCGCATCCGGGGCTTCCTCCGGCCGGGCGCGCGGATCGCGATCGCCTCGTGGGGAGAGCCCGACGAGGTCCCCTTCCTCTCGGTTCCGATGAGGACGACGATGGAGCGGCTGGGCGTGCCCCCGCCCCCGGCCGGAACGCCCGGGCCGCTCTCCCGGCCCACTCCCGCTGCCCTCGGCGGGCTGCTCGAAGGTGGTGGTTTCTCGGAGGTCGCCGTGGAGCGGGCCGAGGTCACCTACGAGTTCGATTCCCCCGAGCACTTCACCGCCTACGTCAGGGCGATCTCCGCCCCGATCCGGGCGATGATCGAGCAGCACGCGGGCGCGGCCCAGGAAGAGGCCTGGGAGGCGATCACGCAGGCCGCAGCCGATGCGGGAGGCGGCCCGGGGCCGCTTAGCCTCACGAACGCGGTGCTGCTCGCCTCGGGAACCGCGTAGGCGACGTGGCCGGAAGCGAAGTGGTAGCCCCGCCCGCCAGCTCCAAGGCCTGCAGCACCCGGTTGACGTCGGTGATGGAGAGGAGGCCGATGCGGCCGTCGGCGGTCAGCACCGCCGCTCTGCCGATGTGGACGAAGGCGGGACGCTCGAGCATCTCGGCGACGTCCTGATCCTCGGCGACGACCAGGCTCGGGTCCGTGTCGGCGATCTCACCGGCGCTGGTGGTGGCGCGGCGCCGCGGCGGCACCCGTTCGATCGCGGCGGCGGTGAGGAGGCCGAGCACGCGACCGCCCTCGACGACCGGGAAGGCTGGGTGCTTGGCGGCGAGGAAGTAGGAGCGGACGGCGTCCTCGACGCTGGTGGCGGCCGGGATCGTCACTGCCGGGCAGGTCATCAGCCGCCCGGCCGAGCGGCCGCTGAGGGCGATTCGCACCCGCAGTCCGTTCTCCTCGGCCTTGCCGGCGGCGACGACGAAGAGGCCGATCAGCGCCAGCCAGAGCCCGCCGAAGCCGCCCGCGGCGAAACTGAGGATGCCGACGGCGACCATCGCGTAGCCGAGCCCGCGTCCGATCGTCGCCGCGGTCTCGGTCGCCGAAGCGATGTCGCCGCGGCGCCACCACAGCAGCGCCCGCGTCACCCGGCCGCCGTCGAGCGGAAACGCTGGCAGCAGGTTGAAGACGAGGATCATCGCGTTGACGATCGCCTGGTAGGCGATCAAAGCCGCGAGCCAGTCGGGCGCGGAGCCGGGGAGGAGGAAATAGATCGCGCCGAAGACGGCGGCGATCACCAAGGTCACCGCCGGTCCGGCGATCGCGAAGCGCAGCTCGTCGAGCGCGTGACGTGGGTAGCCGCTCATGCGGGCGACGCCCCCGAGCAGCCAGAGGTCGATCTCTTCGATCTCGACGCCGTGCCGGCGCGCGACCACGGCGTGCCCGAGCTCGTGCAGGAGGATGCTGCCGAACAGCAGCAGCGCGCTGAGGAGGCCGAGAGCGTAGGCGGCGGCGGGGGCGATCCCGGGTGCTTCGTCGGGGTAGTAGGCGGCGCCGAGGGAGACCGTGATCACGACGACGATCACCAGCCAGAGCGGCTGCACGCCGATCGGGATTCCCGCCAGCCGCCCGAGGCGGATGCTTCGCGTGCCCATGGGCCGATTGTGGGTTACCAGCGGAGCTCCCGGATCGGGAGCGGGCCACCGTTCGACCTGTGGGTATCTGCGGATGTCGGTCTCGCGGGTGGGGCCTATCTTCGCACCACCGACAGGCAGCGAAAGGAGAGTTCGATGGCAGATGACACGATCACCCTGGAGCTTGGAAGGGCGGACGCGGAGGTCCTGCTCGGAGTGCTTTCATCCGAGCGCCACAACGCCGACGTCGAAGCGGTCTGCGATTCGCTGCGCCGGCAGATCGACGCGAAGCTGGCGGAAACCCCTGGAGGCTAAGGGCGCCGGGTGTTCAGGTTCACCGCCTCGCGGATCAGCGCCTTCAGCGCCTCCGCGTCGATCTCCTCGCCCTCGTGGATGTCGATGGCGCGCCGGACGTTGCCGTCGAGGCTGGAGTTGAAGAGGCCCGAAGGGTCCTCCAGGGAAGCGCCCTTGAGGAAGGTCAGCTTCACCTTGTCCTTATAGGTCTCGCCGGTGCAGATGATCCCGTCGTGCTCCCAGACCGGGGTCCCTTTCCATTTCCACTCCTCGACCACCTCGGGGTCGGCTTCCTTGATCAGGCCCCGAACCCGCGCCAGGGCCTCGCCCCGCCAGTCGTCCAGCTCGGCGATCCGCGCGTCGATCAGCTCAGAGGGAGAGGGGTTGCCCATATCCTCGGCGCATGGTTGCGCAATTCGGAGGCGAAGGGTCGGCGACGATCTCGCCGACCGCCCACTACACCGGCGAGACCTGGGTCCGCAACGGGCTCTCGCATCCTCGGCTGGCCACCTGGCAGGGGCGCCTCTTCTTCGATGCGCTGGCCCTGCCGAACGCGGCGAGCAGGATGCTGGGCGGGCCTACGCTCGGGGGGCTGCTGCTCGCGCGCCACCGGATAATCGACGCCCTCCTGGAAGACCTGATCGAGGGCGGCGTCAGCCAGGTGATCGAGGTCGCCTGCGGGATGTCGCCCCGCGGCTGGCGGTTCAGTCAGCGTTATGGGGACCGGCTCACTTATGTAGAGGCCGACCTGCCGGCGATGGCCGCTCGCAAGCGCGAGGCGCTGGCGCAGATGGGCTCGCTCGGCGAGCACCACCGGGTCGCCGACCTCGACGTCCTCCGCGACGGCGGCCCGGAAAGCCTCGAGTCCCTGGTCGACGCCATGGACCCGAGCGCGGGGCTCGTGATCATCAGCGAGGGCCTGCTGGTCTATTTCGACGACCCGACGGTGGAGGCGCTGTGGGCGCGGCTGGCGAAGGCCCTCCGGCCTTTCCCGACGGGCGCCTACCTGGCCGACCTGCGCATCGCCCGCCCTCGCCGCGGGGTTTCCGAGCGCGCCTTCGAGCTCCTCCTCGGCAGCTTCGTCCGCGGCAAGGTCCACCCCTACGGAGGCGACGAGGCCTCCGCAGAGCGCGACCTCCGCTCGGCGGGCTTCGAAGAGGTCCGGCTTCACCGCGCCGACGAGCACCCGGCGGCCGCCGAGGCCGGCGAGGACGCCGGCGCCGGGATGCTCAGCATCATCGAGGCGACGGTCTGAACTGGCTTCTTCGCCTCCCGCGCTTTACCCGACGCCTAACCGCGCCTTCAGCTTTCTCCGCAGCGTCGCCCGGGGCAGCTTCGGGCGGCCGTTGCCAGGGATCGCCTGCCAGGTGTGGTTAGCGGCGAGTTCGGTGAGGACTTCTTCTGGCAGGCTCTTGCCCCACTCGGCGCGCAGATCGAGCAACTCGGCCTCGACGCGCAGTGCATCCGGCGTCTTCTCGTAGCGGAGCCGTTTGCGGATCTCTTCCAGCGCCTCGTCGATTCTGCCCCTTGCCCGCAGCAGCAGGCCCCGGGTGTCGAGCACCTGCGGCATCGCGGTGCCTTTGGCGTCCTCGTCTTTGAGTTTCTTCAGGTTGGCTTCGGCTTCTCTCAGCAGCTTCTCCGCTTCTTTGGCCTCATCCTGGTTCTGCCAGTCGCCCGGGGCCAGGTACCGCGCCTCCGCTTCGCCGCGCTTGATCCGGGCCCTCACCGCCTCCCAGGGGAGCTCGTCGCCCCAGAGCCAGTCGATCGTGGCCTGAGCTGCCAGCTCGGGATCTCCCTTTTCAGGGTCTTCCATCAGCGTCAACGCCTTTTCGCAGCGTTTGAACCCCTGCAAGGCCGCCGGCCTCTGGTCGAGCGCGAGGTGTGCCTCGCCGACCAGGAGCGCTGCTGCCGCTTCGGCGCTGCCGTGCTCGGCGCCCTGCAGGTGGGCGAGGGCCTCTGCCGATTCACCCTCCTCCAGCGCGACTTTCCCCCGCCAGAAGCGCGTCCAGGCCTCGCCATCGAGGTCCTCCCCGTCGAACAGCTCCTGCGCCTTGGCGAAGTGCTTCTTGGCGCAGTCGACCAGGCGCCTGTGCTCCTCTTTCTCCGGTTGGTCTTGAGCGAGCCGGCGATGGCACATCGCCACCTCGTAGTGAAGGTAAGGATCGCTCGGGCTCAGCCAGAGCGCGTGGTCCCAGGAGGCGAGAGCGTCGGAAAACTGACCGAGCGCGAAGTGGGCCCGGCCGGCCTCGCGCCGTGCCTCCACGTTCAGCGGGTCGCGGCGCACCCCCTCCGCAGCCGTTTCGAGTGCGTCCGTGTAACCGCGAAGCTCCCTCGCGCGGTCTGGCTCCTGATCTGGCTCCCCCTGCGTCGCTTCTTGTTGGGCGCGCGCCCGCGCCGACTCCCGCAGAGCGCGGGCCTTGTGGGCGTAGGCGCTGAACTCGACCAGGCGGTCGATCTCACCGCTCTCGGTGATGCGCCTGACCAGCTCGGTGAAATACGTGAGCGCCTGGTCCCAGTCCCGCGCCTCCGCGAAGAGCCTGCCCATCGCCAGTTCGACCTGATCAAGCTCCCAATCAGAATCGGGGCGGTCGCCGCCGGTAGTGGCGAGGAGGATCTCCAGGCAGGCACCGAGCACGCTCGCGCCTTCCTGCGGGTCGGTTTTCTTCAGTGTGCGCCCGGTTGCCTCGTCCTCGTCGGTCACAGCGAAATCGATCCATTTCTTCAGCTTCTTGATGTTTCGGATTCGCTCTCTTTCGCTGCCGAAATCAGCGCCGAAGCTGCGCCGTGGGCGCCCGCTGTCCTTCTGCGCTTCGGCGAGAACGTCGTAGGTCTTCCGCAGGGCGTCGAGGGTTCCCTTGCACCGGAGGTCGAGCGCGCTGGGCGTGAAGGGGATGACCGCGAGGCTGAAGGGGCGAGCGAGCAGCCTGATCGCCCGCTCCCCGCATGCGTCAGCCTTCTCTTCGAATTGCGCGGCCCTGCGTTCCCGCCGGTAGGTCGTCAGCGACTTCCAGCGCCTGCGCAGCCGGCGGGCCTCCTTGGCGAGTGCTTTGGCGCGGTGCGCCTGGTACTCGGCGCTGAGCGGGTGGATCCGTCCCGCTTGCTCGAGCTGGCCCGCCGCCTTGCGGAACCTGCCGGCGTGCTCCAGCGCCCTGCCGCGCTCGAAGCGGCAGGAAGCGCTGACGACACTGCCCTCGCCCGCGCGCCGCCCCGCCCACTTGAGGAGGCCCTGCGAGGTCGAGCGGTCGAACCACTCGCGGGGCGACTGCAAAGGCTCCCGTTGCTTGCCGAAGGCGTGCCACCTTTTCTTCCTGTCCTTGCGGGCAAGCGCCGCCCGCCGCTCGTAGTCCAGGGCCAGGCCGTGCAGGGCCGCGGTGGCGTTGGCGCGCGCCTGTTCGGCCAGCCCGGGCTGGCCGGTGGGCCGGGCCACGTCCGACCGCCGCGCTCGGCAGTACTCGACCCAGGCGTGGTGCATCGCCCTGCGGTGGCTCGCCATCGCGGGCCGGAATTCGTCGAGCCGCGTCTGCGCCATCCCGCGCAGGTCGTAGATCGCCGCTAGCCTCGCGCCCTGACTGCCGCCGACGGCCAGCGCCTGTTCGCAGAGCTCGATTACTTTGCGCAGGTCCTTGGCGCTCTCGGCCTCCGCGTCGATCTCCACCTCCGGCACCCCGCTGAAAGTGGTCACGGCCTGGGCGTAGTAGGCCTCCCAGCGGTCCGGGTTCTTCACGATCGCACGCGCGAAGGCGACCCGCGCCGCCTCCAGTCGGGCCGCCGCGAGCTCCGAGCGGTCGAAGCTCGCCCGCGAGGTCGCGTCGTCCATCTGCTCCTCGGCGAGGCTCTCGGTGCGAGCGAGCTGGGTGTAGATGACGCCCAGGTTGTAGTAGGCGAGGTCGAAGCGCTCGTCCTCGGCAACCGCCGCGAGGAGCTTCGTCTGCGCCTGCTTGAGGGCGGTCGCGCGGTCGCGCGGCGTCCGCCGCGAGGCGCCGTAGAGGCGCAGGTACTCGTTGAACGGCTCGATTGCCTGCCAGCGAACCGCGCCCTTCAGCGAGACCTGGGTGAATATCTGGCAAGCCAGCTCGCGGACCATCGTGTCGAGGAACGCCTTCCGCTCCGCTTCGGACTCCGGCTCGCGCTCGTGGTCGACACGCCAGGTCCCGCTCAGCTCCTTGTCGACGAGCTGGGCGGTCAGCGTTGGCCCGCCCCCGGCCTCGGTCAGGTGGACGCTGCCGACCACGCGGGGTCCGCGCGCGAGCCGGCCGAGGAAGTTGAAGATCGGCCCGATCGGGATCTTCGCCGGTCCCAGCTGCAGGCTGGTGTCGGAGGAGACGACGCTCTGCAGCACGTCGGTGCGGTCGTCGGCGCTGACGGTGAGGAATTCGCCGGCTTCCTTGCCTCGCCCGAAGCCGCCGTGATGCTCCACTCCCACCGCCCTCGGGATCGAGAGGTCGTCGATCTGGTGGTAGAGGCCGCGGAGGCGGCCCAGCTCGGTGACCAGCAGCGTCGAGAGGCCGCTGACCGCGGTCGCCTCTTCTTTGGTGAAGTCGACGAAGCTCTCGACGACGACGCGGTTGCGGGCGCGCAGCAGCCAGCGCCCGAAGTAGACCGCGAGGGTCAGCAGGACGACGTTGGTGAACGAGACCCATTCGTCGACGGTGGGAGCCGGGGGAACGTTGTTCACCCCGAGACGCTTGAGGACCGATTCCGCCAGGTTGAGCAGCAGCGGGCCGCCGATGAGGATGGTCATGACGATTCCCAGCGTCGTCAGGAGCGACCACCAGCCGTGCCGCCTCAGCCTCGAGATCCCTCCGAGAACGAGGGCGGCCTTCAGTCGCATCCAGCGGAAGGGAAAACCGAAAGCGAGCGCCACTCGCGGCGGAACCAGCAGCACCAGCCACTGCAACTTTTGTTCGAGCCAGCGTGCCGCGCGCCGTCGCCAGGATCTCATTCCGATGCCTCCTTGCCCGGGAAAGCTTTAGGTACTCAAGGAGTATCGGGACGGCCGGCGCGGGCGCCATCGCACCCTTTCCACATTACTTTCCAGGTAATCCCGTGTAAGGCGGATCAGGCGGCGCCGGCGGGGTCGAAGGCGCCGGCCAGCAGCTCGACTGACCGCAGGCGGTTCGGCACCGAGTCCGAGTAGTGGACCGTCATCAGCTCGTCGGCGCCGGTGTCGGCGGCGAAGCTCTCGAGGTAGGAGGCGACCTGGTCGGGGAGGCCGGTGGCGGTGTAGGCGAGCATTTCGTCGACGGCGACGGCCTGGGGGGACGCGAGGATCGCGGTGACGTCATCGGCGCCGAGCTTGCGGCCGCGGCCGAAGAGGGCGCGGGCGCGGAGGCGGCGCGCGGCTTCGAACTGGGCGGCGGCGCTCTCGGCGGTCTCGGCGGCGATGACGCCGACGCCGGCGATCGCGTAGGGCTCCCGCAGCTGGGTCGAAGGCTTGAATCCCTCCCGGTAGACCTCGAGCGCCTCGTGCAGGTACCGCGGCGCGAAGTGGGAGGCGAAGGCGTAGGGGAGGCCGAGCTGCGCCGCCAGCTCGGCGCCGAAGAGGGAGGAGCCGAGTATGTAGAGCGGGACGTGGGTGCCCTGGCCGGGGATCGCCCGGATCCCGGGCAGCGGGCTCTCGTCGCCGAGGAACCGCTGCAGCTCGACCACGTCCTGGGGGAAGCGGTCGCTCGCGTGCGGGTCGCGCCGCAGCGCCATCCAGGTGCGCTGGTCGGTCCCCGGCGCCCGCCCGAGGCCGAGGTCGATCCGGCCTGGGTGCAGCGTCTCCAACGTCCCGAACTGCTCGGCGATCACCAGCGGCGAGTGGTTGGGCAGCATCACGCCGCCGGCGCCGAGGCGGATCGTCCCGGTGTTGGCGGCGATGTGGGCGATCAGCACCGCGGTCGCCGAGGAGGCGATCGAGGAGATGTTGTGGTGCTCGGCGTACCAGATCCGGCGGTAGCCGCTCCGCTCCGCCACCCGCGCCAGCTCGAGGCTCCCCGCGAAGCTCTCGGCGATCGTCTCCTCCCTGCCGACGGCGGCGAGGTCGAGGATCGAGAGGGGGACCGAGGCTGCCATCGCGGGAACGATAGATGGGGGGTGAGCCAAGCAACGCCGTCCAGGATCCGTCCTGGGGGTGCTGTTCCATTCCGGGCGATCAGGGTTAGGTCTTCCGGAATGCGAACGGCATCCCCATCGATATCCGTTGTCGCGCCGCCCCGGCCGTTGCTCGAGCGCCGGCGCCTGCGGCTCCTCGACGAGGCGGAAACGACGCTCCACGTCGCCCGCTTCAGCCGCGCGGCCTGGTGCCCGCGGGTGGTCGTCCTCGATCCGCCCTCGACGGTGCGGGCGTGGTGCGAGCGCAGCGGCGCGGACCACGCGATCGTCGGCGGCTTCTACATGCGCCCGGGCGGCCCGGCGCTCGGCGACCTCTGGATCGACGGCCGCGCCCTCGTCACCGAGCCCTTCGACCCGCCCTGGCACGAGCCGCGCGCCTGCGTCCACGTCGCCGCCGGCGAGGTGAGGCTGGCGGCCCGGCGCGAGCTCGGCGAGGCGCCGCGGGGCGACCTCCTCCACGCTGGCCCGATGCTCATCGCCGGCGGCCGCTCGCTGATCGAGCCGGGGCTCGACCGCGAGGGGTTCTCGGCGGGCGCCCGCCAGTTCGACTCCGACATCACCGCCGGCCGCTACCCGCGCGCCGCCCTCGGCCTCAACGCTCGCGAGCTGATCGCGGTCGCCTGCGACGGCCGCGCCGACGACGAGGCCGGCCTGACGATGGGGGAGCTGGCGGCGGCGCTGATCGAGCTCGGCGCCGTCGAGGCGATCAACCTCGACGGCGGCGGCTCCGCCTCGCTGGTGGTCGACGGTGCCCTCCTCAACACCCCCCGCGAGGAGCACGGGATCGAGCTGCTCGACGGCCGCGCGGTCGCCACCGCGCTCCACATCGCTCCGCGCCGAGCCGCCTGATCCTTTTATCGCTCGGCGCTAGCCTCGGCGGTGATGACCGCGGAGGCGACGAGGCTCTTGATGGGGATCTACTTCTACCCTCGGGGCGGGTCCGCGCACGTTTGCCGCGCGCTCGCGCGCGAGCTCGGCCGCAACGGCGTCGGGGTGACGCTGCTCGCCGGCTCCCGCTCCGATCTCGGCGAGGTCGCCCTCGCCTCAGCTTTCTACGAGGACCTCGATTTGCACGCGGTCGATTTCACCCCCGCGATCCGCTCGCCTGACCCGCTGCACTACGCGGGCGGCCCCTGGGCGGCGCCGATCCACGGTTCCTACGAGGACCGCCCCGGCGCCGTCGACCCGGTGCTCGCCCGCCTCGACGACGAGGAGTTCGAGCTGCAGGTTGAGGCATGGGCGGCGGCGATGGAGGCCGCCGCCGCTCCCGGGGTCGACGCCCTCTACCTCCACCACCTGACCCCGCTGAACGAGGCCGCCGCGCGGGTTCT
>DASUWV010000070.1:0-2897 GCA_036378275.1 Solirubrobacterales bacterium
TGGTTAGCGCGCCTGCTTTGGGAGCAGGAGGTCGGCGGTTCGAATCCGCCCGCCCCGACTGGGAATCTGGGGGTCAGCACCCTCGCGGGGGTACAAAACGGGTACATCCTCGCTCCGCGCTGCGCGAATCTGGTCCTCCGCTGTCTTGTGCTCTCCGAGCGAGTGCTCGTCAAAGACGTGCGCATAGGTGCTGAGCGTCATCTCCGGCGAGTGGCCGGCCTGCCGTGCCACCTCGACCACGCTGAGGCCTTCGTGGATCAGCAGTGAGA
Organism: Solirubrobacterales bacterium; assembly: GCA_036378275.1. GTDB lineage: Bacteria > Actinomycetota > Thermoleophilia > Solirubrobacterales > 70-9 > VAYN01. The sequence goes on from DASUWV010000070.1 coordinate 270, forward strand.
TGAAGGAGTGGCGGAGGTCGTAGGGGCGTGAGTTGTCGACTCCGCAGGCTTTGGTGGTCGGGACGTAGATCCGTTTGCGCCAGTTCTGGTACTGCTCGCGCGTCCATGGCCCGCCGTCGAGGCCGGGGAAGATGAGGGCGCTGTCGTCCGGTCTGCCACTGGCGAGCCGCCATTCGGCGAGGTCCTTGGCCAAGGGTTGGAGCAGTCGGACGGTGCGGGTCTGGCCGGTCTTGGTCGGCGCGATCTCACCCAGCGAGGCCGCGCGTTCGACGAGGATCGTGTGCTCGCGGATGTGCGCCCAGCTGAGCGCGAGCGCTTCTCCTGGCCTGAGGCCGGCGTAGGCGAGGACGGAGACGAGGGTCGTGTCGCGCATCCGCCGTCTCTCAAGCAAGTAACGGCGGATGCGCTCCACGACCACGGGCGGAAGCGGTTGGACTGTCCTGGTGCGTTTCGCCTTTGGCTTTCGGATCGCCGCGGCGGGATTGACCGGGATGCGTCCCCACTCGACGGCGCGCTGCAGGATGCCGTGGAGGAGTGTGAGCGCCTTGCGGATCGAGACCGGCCCGACGCCGGCGGCCTCCAGGTCGACGCGGAAGCGCTGGATCTCCTCCGCCGTCAGATCTCTCAGCTTGAGCTCGCCGAGCCGGGGGAGGATGTGGACGTCCCAGAGCATCGCGTAGAGCTCGAGCGTGACCTTCGCGAGCTGCGGCTCGGCGTGCAGCGTCCACCAGTCCTGCCCGAACTCGGCGAGCGTTTGCTTGCCGGCGTCGAGCTGCCCGAGCTCACGCGTGCGCTTCAGTCGCCTGACCTCGGCGTCGAACGCCTCGGCGTCGCGCTTGCGCCCGAGCACCTTGGAGCGGTTGCGGCCATGCTCGTCACGCCAACGCACCCGCCACACGACGCCGCCCTTGCGCTCCAGCCGCTCGATGCTCATCCCTGCCCTCCCTGGTCGTGACGAAGCCGAGCGCGAAAGCTACCCGCCGGCGCAGACTCGATCGAGCGCGGCGCCCGAGGCGGTGGCACCGCTGGAAAAGAGGTGACCGGGACGAGGCTTGCCGCGAGCCAAGCATCGACATCAGCGGTCGAGATCCGCAGCCGAGAGCAGAGCTTGAACGCGCGCAGCTCACCCCGCCTAATCGCGTCGTAGACCGCGCGGCGCGACAAGCCGCACATCGCGGCGACGTCTGTCGGCGAGAGCAGCCGGACCGCGCCATTGTCGCCAGCGGGCGATGCGGTCTGAGCAGGCGGTCGCATGCCAGGATCTCGGACATCCAAGCGGCAGTGTTGGACTGCTGCTTTGCATGGACAGCAGCAGCTTCACTCTGCGGCCCCGCGGCCGATATTCCTGGTGATGCTGTCTCGGTCGGAGCGTCCCGCAGGATCTCCGCCTCTGGGCGCCGCACCAGGGGTAGACGTCGGGGAGCCGTTCTGTCGGCACTATCGGTTGCCAAGGGCCACTCCTTGGTTCTTGCGGGTCGTCCTCGCTCTCGCAGCGGTCGGGATGGTCGGGAGCCTGTTTGACAACCAGAGTCACATCTCGCCCGTGGCGATCGCGATACCTGCGTTCACGTTCCTGTGTCTGGTGGCCGTTTGGGGTGAGCGGTTGATGGTCAGGGGCGGAATGTACGAGTCGGCGGCCGGCTTGAAAGTCGTCAACGGCTTTGGCACCACTCTGTTGCCCTGGGACAGCATCACCCGGTTCGAGCGTTCGCCTGCGTGGCCGACAAGCAGGGTGCTCGTCGTTCGCGCGACCGGGCGCAGGACCGCGATCGTCGGTACCGCGCAGGGAGCGCGCATCACCTGGGACGGTGGCGAGACTCGGGACATCGTCGGCGAGCTGAATGGGCGACTCGCCCTCTGGACAGGAGAGCACACCTAGCTCTGGAGCCTCGGCTGCCTTAGCCCATACGGGGACCTGGATTAGTCGCCGCCGGGGGCGTTCTCAGCCTGTCGCTTTGGACGAAGGCGCAAGCGCTGGCGGGGAGGGCCGCAAAGCGAAGCCCACCGCGAACGGCGTCCTGGTCTCCTCCCTCCGGCGCAGCCGGACTTACCTGCCACACGCCTCCGGTGCGGCGGTGCTGTCACCGGCGGTCGCCCGCAGGGCGAACCCCGAGCGCAGCGAGTGGGTTGACAGCGGCGCCGGGGCGGAGGCACACACCCGTGGCAGCGGCGGCCACTGGGACGGCTCGTACACCCCGGCCGGCGCAGCTCGCCCACGCGACCCCGGCCGGTTCGCCCGATCGATGGCTTAGCCCTGGACGCGTGGTCGTGCTTGCCACCCGTGGCCGCCTTGGGGTTGGGTGCCGGGGTCGAGCCAGCCGCCCTCGCGGATCATTTCGATGGTGAGGAATTGCAGTCGCTTGAACTCGTCGTAGCTGAGTGCTTTGCGGAGGTTGGCTGCGGCGACGTCGCAGAGGTAGTCGGTCGGGCTGATGTGGAGGAGGGAGCGGGCTTTGCGGTCCTCGAGGAACGCCTTCGCCACACCGGCCTGGCGGTCGGGGGTGATGGCGCCGAAGTCGGCGATGACGTAGACGTGGTCGCGGCCTTCGCGGTCTGGCTCGGCGGCCTGGTAGATCGCGTCTGGGCGGCTCCAGTGGCGCCGCCACGGATCGGCGCCGGTGAACAACG
>DASUWV010000071.1:0-22236 GCA_036378275.1 Solirubrobacterales bacterium
CTCGGCGACGCCCGCACCAACGGCCGCGAGCCCCACGCCGAGGTCTTCGGCCAGATCGCCGAGCGCGCCGGGCGCCTGTTCTGGCTCAACCCCGAGCCGAAGCTTTACTGGAACTACGGCGACTCGGTGATGGCCGCCTACGAGCACTTCTGCGACGGCGCCTTCGAGTGCTGGACGACCTCTCACTTGCAGAACTTCGTCGACGTCGTCGCCGGGGCCGCCCCGACGCCCGAATGAGGGCGCTCTTCCTCCGGCACGGCGAGTCGGTCCACAACGCCGACCGCAGCGGCGAGCCGGCACCGGGCTCCGACAGCGACCGGCTGACCGAGAAGGGGATCGAGCAGGCGCACGCCGCCGGCGCCGGGCTTCGCGACTTCGGCGTCACCCGGTTGCTCAGCAGCCCGCTGCGGCGGGCGCGGGAAACGGCGCAGGCGGTCGGCGAGGCGCTGGGCCTCGAGCCGGAGGAGATCGACTACACCGGCGAGCTCACCTCGGGCGAGACCTTCGAGCAGGCGATCGCCCGGGTGCGGCAGCTGAAGGCCGAGCTCGAGGCGGGCGAGGCGGGGGCGCTGCCCCTGCTCGTCACCCACGGCATCTTCACCCGCTTCTTCCTGCTCGACTCGGTGCTCGGCGAGCGCTTCGAGGCCGAGATGGCGGCGGGGATCTGGAACCTCGGCACGCACAACTGCGGGCTCTCCGTCTTCGCCCACGGCGAGAGCCGCGACCCGCTCGGTCAGCCGATTCCCGGCTGGACCTGCCTCACCTGGATGGAGCGGCCGTGGAGTCGGCCGTGACGATCCGCACCGGGTCGTCGGGCGATACCTGCCACTGCTCGTTGACGATCGCCCCCACGGGCGGCGCCACCGGCCCCTCCAGCAGCGGGTCGTCGGTCTCCCGCATCCAGGCGTCGAGCCGCTCCCGGAGCTCTGCTACCAGCTCGGCGTTGGCCGGGTCGGCGGCGACGTTGCGGCCCTCCTGCGGGTCGAGCAGCAGGTCGTAGAGCTGCTCGTCGGGAACCTGCCGCTCCCCCCAGCCGGCGGCGACCAGGAGGTCCTTGGTGTCGCTGTCGTCGCAGTTAGCCAGCACCGGATGCGGGTATTCGTCGAACTTCCTTATGTACTTCCAACGATCGGTCCGGATCGCCCGGTGGGGCTGGTAGGCGGCGTGGTAGGTCGTCTCGGTGAAGATCGCGTCGTGGAGGCGCTCCGCCTCTCCCCGCACCAGCGGCATCAGCGAGGTTCCCTGCAGCCAGTCGGGGTGCTCGGCGCCGGCGAGGTCGCAGAGGGTCGGGAAGACGTCGAGGTGGCTGACCGGCGCGTCGACCACCTTGCCGCCGGCGAAGCCGGGTCCGCGCATGATCATCATCACCCCGGTGCCGCGGTCGAAGAGGGTCGCCTTGGCGCCGGGGAAGGCGACGCCGTGGTCGGTCGTGCAGAGGACCAGGGTGGTGTCGACCAGGCCGAAGTCGTGCAGCGCGTGGAGGACCGCGCCGATCCCCTGGTCGAGCGAGCGGGCGCTGGCCTTGAAGGCGGCCATGTCGCGGCGGGTCACGACCTTGTCGGGAAGGTTGGCCGGCGGCAGCGAGTAGAGCGTGTCGCGGACCGAGGTCGGGGACGAGAAGTCCCGGTGGGTCTCGAAGAAGCCGACCGACATGAACCACGGCTCAGGCGGCGCCTCCTTCAGCGCCTGGATCGTCAGCGGCGCCACGTAGGAGGCGTGGCTGGAATCGACCGGGACGATTTCGTCGTAGCCGATCACCTCCGGGTCGACCGAGATGTGCTGTTCGCCGATCATGATCGAGCGGTAGCCGGCCCGGCGCAGGGTGTGGACCCAGTGCTGCCCGTAGTCGTTCAGCTTCCAGCCGCGGTGGGCGAGGCCGAGCATGCCGTTGTTGTGGCAGTAGAGGCCGGTGAGGAGGCTGGCGCGGCTGCCGGAGCAGGTCGGCGCGGCGCAGAAGGCCTGGCGGAACAGCACCCCTTGGTCGGCCAGCATCTGGATGTTCGGGGTCGGGACCTGGTAGCCGTAGGGCTGGACAAAGCGGCCGGTGTCGTGAGAATGGATGTAGAGGATGTTGGGCGGCAACACGACTTCGTCCAAGACTAGGAGATAGATGCAGCCGGAACGCTCCTATCTCGTCTGCGCGACGCCCCGTAGCGGCAGCACCTTGGTCTGCCACGCGCTGGAGGAAACCGGCGTCGCCGGTTGCCCCGAGGAGTATTTCGAGGCGCTGCGCCACAGCGGCCGCCCGCGCCGGCCGGAGGAGTACTTCCTCGGCGTCGAGGACCAGTCGATCCGCGACCACCTCGGCGAGCGCAGCGCCGGCACCGACCCCCCGCCCCGCTCGCCGCTGTGGAGCCGCGCCGGCTACGACCGCTACCTGCAGTGGGCCTTCGAGGCCGGCACGACCCCCAACGGCGTCTTCGGCGCGAAGCTGATGTGGGGCTACTTCGGCGAGTTCGTCTCCCTCCTGCGCAACGTCCCCGCCTACCGCGACCTGCCGCTGGCCGAGCTGCTCCCCACCGTCTTCCCCGATCTCACCTTCGTCCGCGTCGTCCGCGCCGACAAGGTGCGGCAGGCGGTCTCGCTCTGGAAGGCGGTGCAGACGGCCACCTGGCGCGAAGACCACGCCGGCGCCGAGGCAGGCTCGGTCGAGGGCAACGGCGCCGCCTACCAGAGCTTCATCGAGGAGCACCGGCCGCAGCTCCGCTTCCACTACCGGGCGATCGACCACCTGCTCGACCAGCTCCTGGTCGAAGAGGCCTCCTGGGACGCCTTCTTCGAGCACTCCGGGATCAAGCCGATCCTCGTCCTCTACGAGAACTTCGCCGCCGACTACGAGACCAGCACCCTCAACCTGCTCGAGCGCCTCGACCTCTCCTGCCCCGAGGACTTCCAGTTCGAGCCGCGGATGAAGAGACAGTCCGACAAGATCAACGACGACTGGACCAAGCGCTACAGCGAGCTGCGCCTCGGCCGCGACTTCGACCTCGACCCGGTGCCGCTGGAGCAGAAGGCGAACTAGCCGGATGAAATCTGCCTCAGGCGCTGCGCAGAAGTTCGGAGACGACCTCGCCGGGCTGCTGACCGCGCTCGTTGGCGATGCGCTCTAGCCGCTTGGCGTCGTCGCCCTCGACGCTGACGAGGATCGACAGCTTCGCGTCAGGGTTGCCCTCGTGGATCTCGATCTGGGCGTGGTCCAGCGCGGCGTCGAAGTCGCCGGGCTGGGGATCGGGGTTTCTCCAGGGATCGTTGGCCATCTCAATCGAGGATTTTACGCTCGCGGTCGGTTGCGGGCCAACCGGTGACGATCAACCAGGTCGTCGGGTCGAGGGTTCGCTCGATCACCAACGTGAGCACCCGGCCTCCATCCGTATGGCCGATAAGCATCAGCCGCTCGCCCTCCTGCCCGCTGCCGCGAGGATTGCGCGCCGTCGCGTGGCGGTTGCGCGATAGCTGCTCAGCCTCAGCGGTCGAGATGTCGCGCGCCCCGAGCTTGATCCGCGCGGCGTCGGTGGCCAGCAGTTGGGAGATCACCTCTGCCATCCGGGATGTCTATACGACAGCCCTGAGGGTATGACCGCCGCCCCGTCTGTCAGGGGCACCAGGGGTTCTTCGGCACGCCGGCGCAGGGTTCGGGCATGGTCGGCAGGCCCGAGGGCGCGGGCGGGAGCGAGAACTGGGCCGCGGGCCGGGGGTAGCTCGCGCCGGGTAGGCCCGGGCAGGGGGCGACGAGCTGGCTCGCGCAGAGGACCTCGGCGGCGAGCACCGTCTGGTCGCCCGAGTTGGGGCTTTCGCACATCCCCCCGGAGGGCTGGTAGGCCGGGTCGGTCTCGATGCCGGGCGGGTCGGTCCCGTCCGGGACGCTGTCGCCGGAGAAGCAGTTGCCCGGGTCGTGGGGCGCAGTCGCCAAGCCGATGTCGCCGTTGCTCGGATTGCCGAAGAAGCCGTTGCCCGAGAACGCGTTGTTCTCGCTGATGTTGCCGTAGGCGGGGAAATAACAGGTTTCGCCTTCGGGAGCCGGCACGTAGACGCCGCCCTGGCACGGGGTCGTGACGTCGGCGGGCGGGGTCTCCTGGTCGGGCAGGTCGGCGATCAGCTCCCCCCAGGAGCCGTTGTGGGTGACGGTGTTGCCCGCGAGCGTCGTGTAGGTGCTGCCAGCCAGGATCATGCCGGTGCCGACGGGCGAGCCGCCGGCGAGGCCGGAGCCGTTGCCGGGGACGTTCGGGTTGTTGTTGTCGTGGATGTAGTTGCCGGTCCAGACCGTGCACGACTGCGTGCCGAGCGGCCCGGTCTGGCCTGCCGGACAGAGGCCGATCTGCGGCGAGGGCCAGTCGTCGTTGTTCTGCGAGTTCGAGACCAGGCCGCTCTTGTTGTCGTCGCACTCGTTGTGCTTGACCAGCAGGTACCCCCCGGCGTTCGTGCTCGAGAGGCAGAGCGCGCTGTTCTCGCCCTGGTCGTCTTCCATCACCTGGTCGCAGACCTGCTGGCAGGCGCCGATGTAGTAGGCGGAGTCGGCCATGTTGCTGGCGTAGGAGTGCTTGAAGAAGCCGTCGGTCGCGTTGCTGGAGAAGATCCCGTAGTCCCCGGCCGGGTAGTCGACTCCGCAGCAGGGGCCGAGCGCGCCCGGGACGGTGCTCGAGTAGCTGGAGGTGGCGGTCAGGTAGTTGCCCCAGAAGCCGCTGAGGCCGATGCGGCCACTGCCGTCGCCGCCGTTCCACCAGATCTGGTTGCCCTCCTCGCCGCCGTTGAGGTAGTTGCAGACGGTGAGGTTTTCGATCCAGCTGTCATCGGCTTCGTAGACGTCGATGCCGTTGCGGTTCAGCGGCCCCTGGTCGAGCGGGCGGGAGGAGCACCGCGGCGTCCCCGGCATCGTGCCGTCGACGACGACCCCGTTGCGGTTCATCCCCCGCAGGTGCAGGTTCGGCGTGGTGATCAGCACCCCGGCGGGCTCTTCGCCGCCGGGATTGCCGAGTTCCTTGTAGTCGCCGGGGCCGACCAGGATCCAGTCACCCGGATGGGCGGAGTCGACGGCCGCCTGGATCGTCGCGAACTGGCCCGGGATGTGGTTCCAGCTGCCAACCCGCAGGACGTTCGCCTGGGCACCGGAAACGCCGCATGCGGCGATGGCCATACCCAGAACAAGCACCCGCATCGCACGCCCTCGCCGCATCGCGACCCTCCTGAATTTTCGTCTTCTACCTACTTTTCAGTAGAGAAGATAGCCGAACGAACGCCGCATCCGGTTTTCGACACAGCCCGCTGGGGCAAGAATCGGGAGCGGTGACGCGAGGCCTCAGCGGGCGACCCAGGCGTCGGGGTCGGCGGTGAGGTCTCCGACCACGCTCGGCAGCTCGCCGGAGACGAGGTCGGCGAGGGTGACCTCCTCGAGCACGTTGCGGAGACTGGCGCGGACGGCGATCCAGACTTCCTGCAGGTGCTCGGCGTGGCCGCGGTACTCGATGTCCTCGGGCGGGGTCGACTGGACGTGGGCGATCGGGCCCTCGACGGCGCGGACGATCTCGGCGATCGTCACTTCGTCGGCCGGCCGCGCCAGCCAGTAGCCGCCCTTGGCGCCGCGGCGGGCGCGGACGATGCCGTGGTGCTTGAGCTCGAGCAGGATGTGCTCGAGGAACTGGAGGGGGATGTCCTGGGCCTCGGCCAGGCGCTCGCCCTTGACCGGGCCCTCGTCGCCGGCGGCCGCAAGCTCGGCAGCGGCCCGCACCGCGTAGTCGGCCTTCGCGGAAACTCGCATGTGTCTAGTAAATCAGTCGGCGGGCAGGGTCCGGCCGAGCGTCCGCGCCTGATCAAGCTCTTGCCGGCGCTCGAGCTCCGCCTCTTCCAGCCGCTGGGCCTCGCGGCGGCGGTTGAGCCAGTGCGGCGCGTACAGGATCAGGCCCAGCCCGATCGCGGCGATCCCGGCGGCGATCGGCCAGACCGAGGGGTCGCCCTTCTGGATCGTGACGATGCCGGAGCCGACGAGGACGAGGCCGAGGGCGGTGCGGATCAAGCCCTGCGGCGCCCTGTCCGACAGCGCCGCGCCGATGATGACGCCCGGCACCGAGCCGAGGAGGATGTTGCCGGCGAGGACGAAGTCGACGTTGCCGCCGACCCAGTGGGCAATGCCCGCGGCCCAGAGGAGGACCGCGGCGTGGAAGACGTCGGTGCCGACGACTTTCTTGGGCGCCAGGCGGTAGACGGCGATCAGCAGGATCGCGATCACGGTGCCCGAGCCGGCGGAGGTGATGCCGATGACGAAGCCGGTGGTGGCGCCGATCACGATCGCCGCGACCTTGTGGCGGCGCTCGACCTCGAAGCGGTCGCGCTCCTCGATCAGGTTGCGCAGGATCAGCGCCCGGGTCAGGGTGATGATCCCGACCATCAGCAGGGTGCCGCCGAGGACGGCGTAGACGAGTTCGTTGAGCCGGTCCTCCCCGACCTGGCCCTGGATGTAGGAGACGAGGGCGACCCCGGCGACCGCGGCCGGGACGCTGCCGGTGGCGAGCCAGCGGACCAGCTCCATGTTCACCGTCTTCATCCGCAAGTGGCGCCAGCCGCCGACGGTCTTAGTGACAGCCGAGTAGAAGATGTCGGTGCCGATCGCGGTCGTCGGCTGGATCCCGAAGATCAGGATCAGCAGCGGCGTCATCAGCGAGCCTCCGCCCATGCCGGTCATGCCGACGAGTGCGCCGATTCCCAATCCGAAGAGGACGATTGCCGGGTCCATGAGGTTTCCTCGGGCTCCGCACCACCCTGATTTCGACTTTCCTGACCTCCTTGGTCAGGAGTGCGGAGTGCGCCAGGATACCAGCATGAAGCCCGAAAGTGGGCAAGCTCAAACGATTGCGCCCGCCCCATCGCCCGCCCCAGGGACGGCCGACGGCATCTCGCTGGCGGGCGTCGAGCACTCCTACGGCGCCCTGCGGACTCTCGCTGCGATCGACCTCGAGGTGCCCTCCCACGAGGTCGTCGGCCTGGTCGGGCCCTCCGGCTGCGGCAAGTCGACGCTGCTGGAGCTGATCTGCGGCCTCCAGGAGCCGAGCGGCGGCGCGATCGCGGTCGGCGGCCGGAAGGCCGCGGCCGAGCGGCTCGCCCGCTGCGCCTTCATGCCCCAGCGGGACCTCCTGCTGCCCTGGTACTCGGCGATCGACAACGCCGCCCTCGCCCTGCGCAACCAGGGCATGCGGCGCCGGCCGGCCCGCGCCGCCGCCGCCGACCTCTTCGACCGCTTCGGGCTCGCCGGCTTCGAGGGGGCGCGCCCGGCGGAGCTCTCCGGCGGGATGCGCCAGCGGGTCGCCTTCCTGCGCACCCTAATCGCCGGCAAGCCGGTGCTCGCCCTGGACGAGCCCTTCGCCGCCCTCGACGCGATCACCCGCGCGGAGATGCAGGAGTGGCTGGCGAGCGCGCTGCGCACCGACCCCCGCACCGTCGTCCTCGTCACCCACGACGTCGAGGAGGCGCTCTACCTCTGCGACCGCGTCGCCGTGCTCTCGGCCCGGCCGGCGCGGATCGTCGCCGAGCTGAGCGCGCCGGGACGCCAGTCCGAGGATCGCGACGCCGCCGTCACCGAACCCGCCTTCGTCGCCGCCCGCGAAGAGGCGCTGCGGGCGCTCCGGGAGGGCTCCCGATGAGACGTCGGCTTCTACCGGTGCTCCTGCTCGCGCTCCTGATCGGCCTCTGGCAGATCGCCGCCTCGACCGGGGCGATCGCCGAAGCGCTCAGCCTCGAACCGTATCTGGTCCCCTCGCCGGCGGAAATCGCCCAGTCGCTGTGGGACAACCGCGGCCTGCTCGCCGAAAACGCCTGGGTGACCCTGCGCGAGATGGTCTTCGGCGTCTTCTTCGCGCTCCTCGCCGGCGTCGGCTTCGCGATCGTGATGCACCGCTGGCGGGTCATGCGCGACGCGGCCTACCCGCTGATCATCGCGTCGCAGACGATTCCGATCCTCGTCATCGCCCCGATCCTCACCGTCTGGTTCGGCTACGGGATCACGCCGAAGGTCGTGATCATCGCCCTGGTCTGCTTCTTCCCGCTCACGGTCAACGCCCTCGACGGCCTGCGCGCGGTCGAACCGGAGGCGACGAAGATGATGCGCAGCCTCGACGCCTCCCGCTGGCAGCTGTTCCGGCGGGTCGAAGCGCCCACCGCCCTGCCGCACGTCTTCACCGGCGCCAAGATCGCGGTGGTGATCGCGCCGATCGGCGCCGTCTTCGCCGAGTGGGCCGGATCGAGCGCGGGGCTGGGCCACCTGATCCAGTCCGACAGCGCCAATTTCGACGTCGCGCGGCAGTTCGCCACGGTCGCCGTCCTCGCGGCGATGGCGCTGGCGCTGATGGGCCTGACGGTGGTCGCGGAGCATCGCGTCATCAGATGGCGATAGAACTCCCGCCGATGACCCGCCTCCGGATTCCGGCGCTCGCCCTCGCGGTGCTGGCACTTGCCGTCGCCCTCGCCGCCTGCGGCGCCAAGAGCGAGGGGGGCAGTGCCGAACGCGAAAGCTTCAGCCTCACGCTCGACTTCTACCCCAACCCCGACCATGCCGGGATCTACATGGCCCAGAAACTCGGCTACTTCGAAGAAGCCGGGCTCGACGTCGGCATCACCGCCCCTTCCGACCCGGCGGCGCCGATCAAGCAGGTGGCCGCCGGCCGCACCGATCTGGCGATCTCCTACGAGCCCGAGGTCGCCCTCGCCCAGGAACAGGGGCTGCCGGTCGTCGCCGTCGGCGCCCTCGTCAACCGCCCGCTCACCTCGCTGATCTGGCTCAAGAGCTCCGGGGTCAAAGGCGTCGCCGACCTCAAAGGCAAGACCATCGCCACCGCCGGCATCCCCTACCAGGACGCCTTCCTGAAGACGATCCTCGCCCGCGTCAACCTCAGCCCGGAAGACGTCAAGTCCGTCAACGTCGGCTTCGGCCTCCTCCCCGCCTTGGTCGGCGGCTCGGCCCAGGCGATGCTCGGCGGCTACACCAACGTCGAGGGGGTCGACCTGCGGGAACGCGGCAAGGCGCCGGTGGTGACGCCGGTCGACAAGCTCGGGGTGCCGACCTACGACGAGCTCGTCTTCGTCGCCAACCGCAACGACCTCGAAGCGAACGGCGACAAGCTCCGCCTCTTCCTCGCCGCCCTCGCGCGCGGGACCGCCGCCGCGGTCGAACAGCCGAACGCGGCGACCAAGGCGGTCACCGAAGCCAACCCCGATCTCGAACCGAAGCTGACCGCGGCCGAGGTGAAAGCGACGCTGCCGTTGCTCGGCGCCCGCACGGCGAACCAGCCCTACGGCTACATGGACCCGAAGCAGTGGGAAGCCTTCGCCGGCTGGATGCGCGACAACGACCTGATCCAGCAGCTGCCGCAGACGAGCGAGCTGCTCGACGACAGCTACCTGCCGTCGGGCGAAATCCCCGAATAGCTGAGCGCTCCTTCGGCGATCAGCCGGCTCACCTCGCGCTCGGGCATCGCCGCCTGGAAGAGGTGGCCCTGGGCGTAGTCGCAGCGAAGCCGCTGCAGCTCTGAGAGCTGCACCTCGCTCTCGACCCCCTCGGCAATCACCTCCAGCGAGAGCGCCCGGGCCATGCCGATGATCGCCTCGACGATCGCCGTCGCCTCCTGCTCTATCCCCAGCGCCTCGACGAAGGAGCGGTCGATCTTCAGCGCGTGGAAGGGGAAGCGGTTGAGGTAGGCGAGCGAGGAGTAGCCGGTGCCGAAGTCGTCGAGCACCAGCCGCACGCCGAGCTCGTTCAGCTTCTCGAGCGCCGAGATCGCCGTCGCCGACTCGTCGACGAGGACGCTCTCGGTGATCTCCAGCCGCAGGTGGACGGGGTCGAGGCCGGTGCGGGCGAGCACCTCCTCGACGGTGTCGGCGAAGTCGCGATGGGCGACCTGGCGGGCCGAGAGGTTGACGGCGACGTCGTAGGGCCGCGAGTCGGGCCGCAGCTGGTGCCACTCGAGCGCCTGGCGGCAGGCTCGCTCCTGCACCCAGCGGCCGATCGGCTGGATCATGCCGCTGTCCTCGGCGATCGAGACGAAGTCCGAGGGGTCGAGGGTCCCGCGCTCGGGATGGCGCCAGCGCACCAGCGCCTCCAACCCGTCGATCGCGCCGCTGCGGAGGTTGACGACCGGCTGGTAGTAGAGCGCGAGCTCGTCACGGTCGAGCGCGTGACGCAGCTCGCGTTCGACCTCCAGCCGCCGCATCGCCCCCGCCCGCATCTCGGCGTCGAAGAGGACGCAGCGCGAGCGCCCGCTCTCCTTGGCCCGGTACATCGCCGCGTCGGCGTCGCGGATCATCAGCTCGGCGTTGACCGGACGGTCTTCACCGGGGCGGCACACGGCGACGCCAATGCTGGCGCTGACGAAGTGGTCGACGCCGTCGATCGTGAACGGCTGGCCGAAGGCGGCGGCGACACGGTCGGCGATCGCCATCGCCTCGCCTTCGTCGGCGAGGCGGTCGATCAGGATCCCGAACTCGTCGCCGCCGAACCGGGCGACGACGTCGCCGGGGCGCAGGTGCGCGCGCAGGCGGGGCGCCACCGCGCGCAGCAGGGCGTCGCCGGCGTGGTGGCCGAGGCTGTCGTTGATCAGCTTGAAGTGGTCGAGGTCGAGGAAGAGGATGCCGACCGGGGAGCCGGAGATCCCCGCCCTGCCGAGCGAGTCGCCGAGGGCGTCGACGAAGCTGAGGCGGTTGGGCAGGCCGGTGAGGGCGTCGTGGAGCACCCGGTAGCGGAGCGCCTGGTCGGCGTTGTGGCGCTCGATTGCGTCGGCGAGCACGTTGGCGGCGGCCTGGACGAAGGGGACGTCCTTGGCGCTGAAGCGGCGCGGCTCGGTGGCGTGGACGTCGAGGACGCCGAAAGGGCGATTCTTGCCGTCGATGACGACGGCGAGGCTGCTGGCGGCGCCGAAGACGCGCAGCACCGGGGGCATCGTGTGGCGCGTCTCGCGCTCCCAGTCGGGGACGATCGCGTGGGTGCCGGAGTCGAGCGCGGCGCCGGCATGAGAGTCGCGCGAGGCCGAGACCCGGCGCCCGGTGCCGCTCACCGCCTCGCCGAGGCCCGCCCTGAGGTTGAGCCGGCGGCCGTCGCGGCCGAGCTCCCAGATGCAGGCGCTGTGGACGCCGGCGACCTTGGCGATCAGCTCAGTGGCCGCCTCCATCAGCTCCTCCGGGTCGCCGTTCTGCAGGGCCTGCTCGCCGAGGCGGGCGACGACAGCCTGCTGGGATAGCGCCCGCTGCAGCTCCTCCTCGGCGTCCTTGCGCTCGCTGACGTCGTAGAGGACGCCGTGCCAGATCGGCACCCCCTCCTCGTCGGCTTCCAGCACCGCCTCGTCGTGAATCCAGACGATCGAGCCGTCGCGCCTGCACATCCGGTATTCGACCGGCGTCGTGTCGCGCCTGCCCAGGTGCTCCTCCGTCTCGATCTCCAGCGCGCGGTCCCGATCGTCCGGGTGCAGGAGGCTCGCCCAGAGGCCGGGATCGCTGACGAATTCCTCAGGCCGGAAGCCGAGGATCTCCTCGACCTGGGGGCTGACGTAGCGCCAGGGACCCTTCTCGCCGAGCTCGGCGGTGTAGACGATCACCGGCAGCCGCTCGACCAGGCGACGGAAGTCGTGGCCGCCCGCCGCGATCTGGTCGAGGAACTGTTTCACCTCATGGTCGGGCCAGTTCCTGTCGGCGGGGCCGTGCATGCCCCTCGCTTATCGACGCCTGGCTACGGCTGCTTGAACAGACGGTAATCGATCTGTCCAGCCCGCCTCACTACTCTCTTGCAAATGCTTGCGTCTGTTCTGCTGGCTCTCGCCATTGTTGTGATCTCGTGGGCGCTCGCGATCCTCGCGCTCCTTCTCGCTGGGAAACCTGAGACCGCCCGCAACATTGCCGCCTTCCTTCCAGACAGCCTGATCCTCGTCCGCCGCCTGCTGGGCGACCCGGGCGTGCCGCGCTCGCGCAAGCTGGCGCTGTGGGCTCTCCTCGCCTACCTCGCGCTGCCCTTCGACCTCGTTCCGGACTTCCTGCCGGTCGTCGGTCAGCTCGACGACGCGATCGTTGCCGCCGCGGTCCTGCGCTTCGTCCTGCGGGGCGCTGGCCCCGCGCGTCTGGCCGAGCTCTGGCCCGGCTCGCCCGAGGGCCTGGCGGTGCTCTCCCGGCTCGCCTTCGGCGCCTAAGCGGCGAGGCGCAGCGGCGGGCCCTGCGACGCCAGCCGGTGGAGGCCGGCGAGCGTCAGCGCCCCGACCAGGCCCCGGTAGGGCTCGTACGGTGCGTAGAAGGCTTCGACCTCGGGGACCGTGGCGCGGCGGCCGAGGCCGGCGAGGCGGCCGATCAGCTTGACGTAGCCGAGATCGCCGGCCGGCAGCGAGTCGAGTTCGTTGCGGCCGAAGAGGCCCAGGCACTGCACGGTCCAGGGGCCGATCTGGGGCATTGACAGCAGCCGCTTGTCGCCCTCGGGGCTCTCGATCCGGCAGCGGCCGGCGGCGACGTCGCGGGCCAGCCGCCGCAGTGCCACCGCGCGTTTGCCCACCAGCTCCATCTGCTCCAGTTCGGCCGGCGCCCTGCCGGCGATCGCGGCGGGGCCGGGCACGTCGCGGAGAGCATCGCGGCCCTCGCCGAGCCGCGACCCCCAGCGGCCGGCGATCCGGCGCTCGATCAGCGCCGCCTGCCGCGCCTCGATCAGCTGCCCGACGACACCGGCGGCCAGAGCCTCCCAGGGCCACGGGCGCCCCCGCGGGCGGAAGTCCGGCCGGCGGCGGATCAGCGGCCCGACCAGCGGGTCGCGGCGGAAGCGGCGGTAGAAGCCGGAGAGGTCGGCGTCGACCCAGAGCGCGCAGCGCATCCGCGCCACCGCCAGCTCGAGCTGCTCGCGCCGGGCTGTGCCGCCGGCGGGCGCGCCGGCGATCTCGGGGCAGGTGACGCGGCCGGGCTCGACCGCCTCGGCCCGGAACCGGACCAGGTCGCGGGCCGGCTGCCAGGCGCGGACGAGGACCGGGCTGCCCTCGACGTGGAGCAGCCGGCTCGCCACCCCGCCCCACACCCGCAGGGTGCGGTCGGAGCTCCCGCGCGGCAGCCGAAACGGCGAGGGCGGCCGCACCTCCACCTCGACGGGACGATTTCCCTCCATATAGGGGTACATCCGGCCCGTCGGCACGTTTAGCGGCCGAGGAGGTGAACGTCTACGAGGAAGGAGCGGCTGGCGATCACGTTCTGGCGCTCGCGGCGGCGGCCGCGGCGATGCGCAGGACGTGCCTTCGACGCCGCACCGCTGACCGCCCGCACTGCGGCGACGGTGGCAGCGCCGGCCAAGACCCCCCCGGCCGCGGCCAGCGCGGCGGTCCGCACGTCCGGCCGCAGTACCACCGAGGTGTCGGACGACTCTTCGCAGCTCGCGGGAAGCGGTCGGACCGGGTCGGTGGCCTCGCGCGGCTCCGCGTCTTCTTCGGCGATCACCTCGCCGTCGAGTTGCAGCTCTTCCACCGGGGCGACTCTAGCGAGGGCGGGGGTCGGGTCGTACCGGGTGTTACGTAAACCCCGGAAACTCGGGCTAGGCGCCGTCTCCCAGCGCCCGCTCGAACAGCCGGTAGCGCTTGACGACCTTGCCGCCCATTCCTTCCATCGCCCGGTTCATCGGCTTGTTCGTCTCCAGGATCCAGCCCATCTCGCCGCCGACAATGCCGCCCGGCACCGCCGCCTCCTCCAGGTGTTTGAGGTAGAGGCCGGCGGCGACCCCGCTGTGGTGGTAGGCGTGCTTGACGCCGAGGGCGAAGACGCGGCACTGGTCTATCTTGCGTTTGCCGAGCAGGAACCTGGCCCAGCCGAAGGGCAGCAGCCGCCCGTTCAGCTTCGCCATCACCTGGTTTATGTCCGGCAGGGTCAGCGCGGCGCCGATCGCCTCGCCGTCCTTTTCGGCCATGTAGGCCCAGCGCTCGTCGATCACCTGCTTCAGGTTCTTGGCCTGGAACTCGACCTCGGCGTCGGTGATCGGGACGAAGCCCCAGTTGTCGCCCCAGGCCTCGTTGTAGATGTCCATGAAGCGCCGCACCTCGGCCGCCATGTCGCGCTTGCGCATGGTGCGGATCGTGATCCCTTCCTCGCGCAGCGCCTTCTCCGCCGCTGCGTGGATCGCCGGGTCGAACTTCTCCCCCTCCTTGAGGTCGCCGAACTGCAGCTCCCACATCAGCACGTCCATCGTCTTCGCGAAGCCCTCGGCTTCGATCAGCTCCGCATAGAAGGGCGGGTGCCAGGGCTCCAGGATCATCGGCCGCCGCTCGAAGCCCTCGATCAGGATCCCGATCTCGTCGTTGGTGGTGAAGTCCATCGGGCCGAGGATCCGCTGCCTGCCCTTTTCGCGCGCCCACTCGCAGGCGGCGTCGAGCAGCGCCCGCGCCACCTCCGGGTCCTCGCTCGTCTCGAAGAAGCCGAACATCGCGTCGCTGCCGCCCTGGTACTCGTCCCAGCGGCGGTCGATGTGGGCGCTGATCCGGCCGACCGGCTCTCCGTCGCGCTCGGCGATCAGCAGCTCGGCCTCCCCGTGCTCGAACCACGGGTTCTTCTTCGGGCCGAGGAACTGCATCCGCTCGAAGATCAGCGGCGCCACCCACTGCGGGTGGTCGCGGTGCAGGTGGAACGGGACCTTGACGAAGCGCTTGCGCTCCCCTCGCGTGCGCACCGGGCGGATCGACAAGCTTCCCATGATCAGGGTTCGCGCTCCACGCTCACGGCCGGGAACCTACACTTTCCGGAGATGAGCGAGACCGCGAAGGCTCCGGTCGACGTCTTCGAGAAGGCCCGCAGCCACGATCGGCTGGAGCAGCTCGAAGCCGCCAAGCAGCACGACCTCCTCCCCTACTTCCGCCTGCTGACCTCGCAGGCCGGCCCCGTCGTCGAGATGGAGGGCCGGGAGACGATCATGCTCGGGTCCAACAACTACCTCGGCCTGACCGGCGACGAGCGGGTCAAGGAGGGCGCCCGCGAGGCTCTGGAGACGTACGGCACCGGTGTCACCGGCTCGCGGCTGCTGAACGGGACGACGCCGCTGCACCTGGAACTGGAGCAGGAGCTGGCCGAGTGGATGCGGACCGAGGACGCGATCGTCTACACCACCGGCTACCAGTCGAACGTCGGCTGCATCGGCACCATCCTCGGCCCCGGCGACACCGTCGTTTGCGACTCCGGCGACCACGCCTCGATCCTCGACGGCTGCCGCCTCTCCGGCGCCAAGCTGCGCCCCTTCCGCCACAACCGCATGGACAAGCTGGAGAAGATGCTCCAGCGCGCGGCCGAGGACGGCGGCGGCGTCCTCGTCGTCGTCGACGGCGTCTTCTCGATGGAGGGCGACGTCTGCGACCTGCCCCGCATAGTGGAGCTCTGCCGGGCCTACGGGGCGCGGCTGATGGTCGACGAGGCCCACGGCGCCGGCGTGCTCGGCGCCCGCGGCGCCGGCGCCGCCGAGCTGTTCGGCCTCGAGGACCAGGTCGACCTGCGGATGGGGACCTTCTCCAAGAGCCTCGCCTCCTGCGGCGGCTTCATCGCCGGCCCGGCCGACGTGATCGAGTACCTGAGGATCTCGTCCCGCTCCTTCGTCTTCAGCGCCTCGGCGGTTCCGGCCGCGGTCGGGGCGGCGCTGGCGGCGCTGCGCGTGATCCGCTCCGACGGCCCCCAGCTCTTCGAGCGCCTGCTCGCCAACGCCGAGTACCTGCGCGAGGGCCTGCGCGACCTCGGCCTCGAGGTCGTCGAGCCGGGGACGCGCCCGGACGGCACCGTCGCCACCACCCCGGTGGTGCCGGTGATGGTCGGCGACGACTGGCAGGCGGTGCTGCTGTGGAAGGCGCTCTTCGACAACGGCGTCTACACCAACGTCGCGATCCATCCCGCGGTCCCCCCGGGCGGGGCGCTGCTGCGGACGAGCCTGATGGCAACCCATGAGCGCGAGCACCTCGATCGGGCCCTGGAGACGATCGATCGGGTCAGCCGGGACTTCCCCGAGCTTCCGCGGCCTTAATTTTCAGGTCACGGGTTCTTGACATCCCCCTGCGGGGGTAGTTTCAGGCTTGTCCAAATTCGGACAAGCCGAAGAAGATGCCGAAATTGTTGCTCTTAGCGAATGGGTCGGACGCGATTTCGGCACAGGCGGGTTGACGGCAGGTACCCGGAAGACGTAGCTTGGCGTCCTCGCTGATCGCCCGGCGCGGTTGGTCGGCAAGAGAGAAGGGTTCGGCTAGACCGGCGGCCTTGGGAGGCGTTGGTCGCCCGGCCCGAACCCCATACCCCAGTTAATCGATTCCTTGAAGGGAGGAGTCCCAGTGGAAGCTGCCTCAACGGCACCACCATCGACCATTGCCCCAATCGAGGCCCCGCAACATATGAGGGCGTTGGAGAGGGCCAACATGGTGCGCCTCGCCCGAGCCGAGCTGAAGCGCGCGATCGCGCGAGGCGATATGGATGCCGCGGAGGTAGTTCGCGACTGCCCGTGGGAGACCGAGAGCATGACCATCGCCGAGCTGCTGACCAGCCAGCGGCGGTGGGGCCGGACGCGGGCCCGCAAGTTCCTGGTGCCGCTCTCGCTGAACGAGAACAAGCAGCTGGGGACGCTGACCGAGCGGCAGCGACGGATGCTCGCGCAGGAGCTCGCCACCCGCTCCGTCGGCCGCGAGGCCGTAACCGCCTAGGATTCAGCCGCGCATTCCACCGACCCGGTAGCTGAGGCCGCCGGAGGCGCGCTGGAATGCGCGGCGAGCGAGGTAGAAGGCGATCGCGAAGGCGATCGCGCCGACCGCCAGCGCCACCGCCAGGATCTGGCCGGCGACGTAGAAGACGAGGCCGGTGGTGATGACGAACGCCGCCCCGGCCAGCAGCGTGGTGTGGGAGCGGTAGCCGGCGAAGTGCTCGCGGATCGCCACCTCGAGGCCGCCGAGCCCGGCGCAGACGACGCCGACGCCGATCAGGGCCGGATTGCCGCCGATCACGCCGATCGCCAGCGAGACGATGCCGGCGAGGATCACCAGCTCCGCCAGCGGGGCGCTGCCCCACGGGGCCGGCGGTCGCTCGTCAGGTGCGGAAACCCGCTTCGCGGGTCTGGGCGTCTCCCGCTTCGCGGGCCTCTGCCTGGCGCTCAACGGCCGCAAGCCGCCCGGCTAACGGGCATCCGGAGGAGACCTTGACCCGCCACCAGCCCATCAGCATCCCGACCGGGCCGAGAACGGGCCGCGAGTGCCAGGCGCCGCAGCCGGGCTCGCCGACGTCGGCGCGGCTGACCCGAACCCACTTGAAATCGCGGGGGCGGTCGAGCATTTCGCGCAGCAGCTGACGGTTCTCGGTCTCCACCTCGGTGCGGTCGACCAGGGCGCCGCGGGCCTCGGCGATGCGCTCGGCGAGGCGGTCGCGGACCGCCTCCAGCTCACCGAGGTCGAGGATCCGCGGAGCGGCGGCGATGCCCTCCACGTGATGCGGGATCTCGGTGTGGCCGAAGGCCTCTCCGAACAGCGAGGCGAGCTCCGCCTCGAGCCGCGAGATCTGGCGGCGCAGCTCGAGCCGCGCCGCGCGCTCGTCTACTCCGCCCCCGAGCCCGGCGACCTGATCGCGTTTCAGCAAAGCGGGCATCGGCACAAAGTGTAGGTCAGGCGGCCTCCAAAGTCGAAGCGGCCATCCACAGGGCCTCCTCGACGGCGATCTGGGGGACGGCCTTGACCTGTACCGCGGCGACGGCGATGCGGCGGGTCCCCCGCTCGACGCCGTGGCCCTCGGCCGTGGGCCCGAAGAGGAGGCCTACCGGCTTCATCTCGTCGGCGATCGTCAGCGTCCCCTGCGCCATCTCGCTCTCCTGCCCCGGCAGGCCCTCCCCCGGGGCCGAGTCTCGGATGCAGAGGCTGCCGACGATGCGGTCGGCGTCGAACGCGCGCAGGGCCACCCCGGTCTCGGCGATCGCGATGTCGAGCGCGTCGGCGGGCAGGCCCTTGCTGCGGAAGCCGCCGTCGTGGAGACGGTCAAGCATCAGCTGCTCGACGGGAGTGCGGGTGCGGTCGGGGTCGAGGCCGATCTGACGGAAGAAGACCCGGTAGGCCCAGGGGATCGGCCGTTCGCGCAGACGCACCGCCTGCGCCCCGTTGGTGCGGTCGGAGAGGTCGCGCAGCCGCCGCCGCACCGGCTCGGGGCTGCGGCCGGGCTTGGCGTCGACCTCTACCCAGGCGATCCCGAGCCCGGGGAACTCGGAGGCGATGTGAGGCGCGACCCAGCCCTGCCGCGGCGCCGGGACCCAGCCCATCCGCTCTGCGGCGACGCCGGCCATCTCAGCGCCGCTCCGCCGCCTTGGTGGCGGCCAGCAGCCCTTCGACGTGTTCGTCTAGCTGGGCCTCGGTGAGGTCGCCGATGGTGGCGCTCTGCAGGGTTCCGCCGGGGTAGACGTAGGCGAAGGTGGGGCAGCCGCCGACCCCGTAGAGGGCGGCGACGGCGCCGTCGCGGTCGTAGCCGACCGGCATCGTCCAGCCGTGCCGGCGGATCAACTCCCGCAGCGTGTCCCTGCCGTCGCGGATGTCGATCGAGAGGAACCCCACCCGTCCACGGTAGCGCCGATAGAGGCGCTCGACCACGTCCTGCTGTTCGGCGCAGCCCTCGCCCTTGGTGAACCAGAACGAGATCACCAGCGGCCGGCCGAAGAGGTCGCAGACGCGGATCGCTTCGGCGGTGGCGATCCGGCAGGCGGGGGTGCGCCGGTCGCTTTCGGGACAGGGGAGCGAGGAGGTTTCGCAATCGTCCTGGGCGACGTTGGCGTCGCCTTCGAGCCGGCCCGCGCCTTCGGGCACGGCGAACTCCGGCAGCGGCCAGCGCGCCGGCAGCTTGTCGAGGCCGAGCGTCTCCCCCCCGCCCCCGCCGATCGTGTTGACCGTGGCGACGACGATCACCGCGAGGAAGATCAGGCCGACCACGATCGAGTAGCGGTCCCTCATACTCTCATCGCTCTTCCAGCCAGAGCAGCGTCGCCGGCAGCACCAGCAGGACGCCGATCAAGGCGGCGGCGAGGTCGATGACGGTGACGAGGCCGAAGTCCCGCAGCATCCGGACTTCGCTGACGACGAGCACCGCGAAGCCGGCGATCGCGGTGACGCCGGAGGCGAGGACGGCGGCGCCGGTGCGGGCGTAGGCCCGGCGCAGCGCCTCCTCCACCCCGGCCCCGGCCTCGCGCTCCTGGTGGAAGCGGCCGACCAGGAGTACGCCGAACTCGATCGCGATCGCGATCGTCAGGGCTCCCAGCGCAGCCGACATCGGGTTGAGCGGGACGCCGGTGAGCCAGAGCAGCAGTGAGGCCCAACCGGTCGCCAGCACCGTCGGCACCAGCGGGATCAGGGCCCGCCGCCAGGAGCGCCAGACGATCAGCAGCGCCGCCGCGACCAGCGCCAGGCCCGCCAGCGTCAGCCAGTAGCGGCTGCTGGAGAGGTCCGAGGCCGACTGCGCCGCGATCACCGGCAGCCCCGCCGGCTGCACCTCGACCCCCGGCGGCGGGTCGCCGATCGCTCCCCGCACCCGTTCGATCAGCGCCTGCTGGTCTTCCAGCGACTGGGCGCGGATGCCGAACGAGATCAGCGCCACGTGGCCGACCTTGCCGGTCTGCGGATCGATCGGGGCTATCTGCCGCAGCGCATAGGGGGAGAGGGCCGCCAGCGTCCCTTCGATCCCCCGCCGCGTCGGCTTTTCTTTGCCGCGGACGAGGAAGTCCGACAGCGCCGGCCCCGGGCAGATTTCAGCTTGCAGGCAGCTCGAATCTTCCCCCTCGAAGCCGTTCTCCCGCAGCACCCGTTCCTTGAACCCGGCCATCCACTCGACCGTCGCCGGATCGGCGAGGTCGGGCGCTTCGATCAGCACGTCCAGCTCTCCGGAGACGCCGGTCGTGTCCTGCAGTTCGTTCAGCCCTTCCACCGCCTTGATGTTCTGCGGCGCCAGCGACCGGATGTCCGACACGGTTTCGACCTGCGTCCCAGCTGCCCAGCCGGCGACGGCCAGCGCCACTGCGACGCTCAGCACCATCTCCGGATATGAACGGGCAAGGGACAGGAGGCGCTCCGGCGGGCGGGTCCTGTCTTTGGGGAGGGGCCTTCGTCCTCGCAAGCTGTGGGCGAAGACCCCTCCCCGCGCCACCCGCCCGAGGAGCGTCAGCGTCCCTAACCCCACAGTCAGTGCCAGGACGAAGGCAATTGCGATTCCTGCCATTAGGAGCCAGCCGAAGCCGCGCACCATTGGGATCGGGGAAAGCTGCAACGCCAGGAACCCGACCGCCGTGGCGAGGCAGGCGGCGGCGATGGTCGGACCCCCGGCGGCAGCCGCTTTATCCGCCGAGCCCGTCTCGTCGTAGCGGGCCTGGAACTGGATGCCGTAGTCGACGGCGAGGCCGATCAGGATCGGGAGGGCGGCGATCGAGGCCATCGTGAAGCTGCCTCCGACGAGGGCGAGCAGGCCGAAGGTGATCGCCACCGCCATCAGCGCCACCGCCAGCGGCAGCAGCCGCCAGCGGGAGCGGAAGACGAGGTAGAGGACGACCGCCATCACCGCGATCGCGACCGCGAAGAGGACGAGCAGGGCGTCCTTCAAGGCGCGGGCGACGCCGTCGATCACCACCGGCGCGCCGGAGACGACGTAGCGACCCCCTTCGAGGGTGAAGCAGGGGGCCGGCTTGCCGCCTTCCTTGCACGCCTTGCGCGGGGTGGTGTCTTCGACCGCGGCTTCGATCAGCTCGATCGCCCGGCGCCGCTCGCCTGCGCTCAGGTCCGGCTTCAGCCGGATGATGATCTGAGCCGATTTCGCGTTGGGGAAGATGTAGGAGAGGCGCGCCTTCGGGGTGCCGCGCGGCCGGGCGAGGTCGAAGACGACGTTGGCGACGAATTCTTCGTTGTCGATGCTGGGGACGCTGGTAATCCCGTACTTGGTCGCCACCGCCACCAGGTATTCGCGGAACCTCGCCGCCGGCACGTGTTCGGCGAGCTTGCGCAGCTGGTCTTCGATCTGCACCACCGACTCGTTGAGGAAGGTCGCCGGACCGCTGAGGAACTCGACCGCGTGCATGTCCGCCAGCTCGGCGCAGGGACCGGGGATCGCCTTCGCGCCCTTCGGCACCTTGCTCGAGAGGCAGCCCTCGAGCCGCAGCAGCTTGAAGACGTTCCGGGTGAGGATCAGCCGCGGCAGTTCCCCTTTGACGAGAACGACGACCGGTTCTTCGCCGAACTCTTCGCGGACCTGCTGGGTCGCCCGGTAGGTGGCCGAGCCCGAGTCGGTGAGGGTGCCGACGCCGGCGTCGGTCGGGATCTGCGTCGCCCCCACAGCGGCGCCGACCGCGGCGACGACGGTGACCGCCAGCAGCGGCCGCGCGTGCCCTGCCGCCCACGCCGCGACGCGCCCGAACCAGCGTGACGCGCCCAACCTCTAATCCATCGAGAGCGGCCCGGTGACGTCAGCGTTGAGGAACTGGCTGACGAACGGGTTGCTCGAGTCGAACAGCTCCTCTTTGGGTCCGGACTCGACGATCTTGCCGCTCCAGAGCACGGCGATGAAGTCGGCGATGCGGCGGGCGGTGCCGAGGTCGTGGCTGATCACCAGGTAGCAGCCGCCGTTCTCGGCGTGGACCTCGCGGATCAGCTCGCAGAGCAGCGCCGTGCGGACCGGGTCGAGGCCCGAGTCGGGCTCGTCGAACATCACGATCGCCGGTTCCAGCACCAGCGCCCGGGCGAAGCCCGCGCGCTTGCGCATGCCGCCGGAGAGCTCGTTCGGCATCTTGTAGGTCGCCTCGCTGAGGCCGACCTCCTTGAGGCGCCGGTTGACGATCTCGCCGATCTCTTCCTCGCTTTTGTCGGTGTGCTGCCGTAGCGGGAAGGCGACGTTGTCGTAGATGTTCATCGAGCCGAACAGCGCCCCGTCCTGGAACAGCAGGCCGAACTTTTTCCGCACGTCGAAGAGTTCGTCGTCGGTCATGTTCGGGATCGACTCGCCGTGCACGAGCACGTCGCCCGAGTCCGGGTAGAGGAGGCCGACGATGTGCTTGATCAGCACGCTCTTGCCGGTCCCCGACGGGCCGAGCACCATCGAGACCTGGTCCTCGGGCAGACCGAGGTTGAGGCCGTTGAGGATGCGGGCGCGGCCGAACTGCTTGACCAGGTCGATGATCTCGATCGCGTCCTCGCCGCCGTGGTCGCGCTTGCGGCCGGTGTGGAATTTGTAGGGGTCGTGCTCGCGCGGGTTGACGCCGGGGATGACGAAGTCGCGCCCCATCACCGCCCC
>DASUWV010000072.1:0-19467 GCA_036378275.1 Solirubrobacterales bacterium
GTCGAGGCGGCGGGGGGAGTGGCGCTGGCGATCCCGACCGACGTCGCCGACGCCGGGGCGGTCGAGGCGGCGGCCGAGCGGGTCGAGCGGGAGCTGGGGCCGATCGACGTGTGGGTCAACGACGCGATGACGACCGTCTTCGCCTTCTTCGAGGACATCGAGCCGGATGAGTACCGGCGGGCGACCGACGTCACCTACCACGGCACCGTCTGGGGCACGCGGGCGGCGCTGAAGCGGATGCTGCCGCGCGATGCCGGCCGCATCGTTCTCGTCGGCTCGGCCCTGGCCTACCAGGGGATCCCACTGCAGTCCCCCTACTGCGGCGCCAAGCACGCGATCAAGGGGTTCTTCGACTCCGTGCGGGCGGAGCTGCGCCACAAGGGCTCGAAGGTGCGGGTCTCGATGGTGCAGCTGCCGGGCGTCAACACGCCCCAGTTCGACCACTGCCTCTCGAAGATGCCGCGACACCCGCAGCCGGTGGCGCCGGTCTACGAGCCCGAGGTCGCTGCCGACGCGGTGCACTGGGCCGCGCACCACGACCGCCGCCAGGTCTACGTCGGCATCCCCACCGTCTACACCGTCCTCGGCAGCAAATTCGCCCCCTGGATTGCAGAGCGCTACCTGGCGAAGACGTCGGTCTCGGCCCAGCAGACCGAAGCGCCCCCGGACGAGCAGAACCGGGAGGGCAACCTGATGCACCCGCAGCCGGGCGACCCCGGCGCCCACGGCCGCTTCGACGGCAAGGCCCACGGCCGCAGCCTGCAGTGGTGGGCGAGCAAGCACCGGGGGCTGCTCGCGAGTGCAGGGGCAGCGCTGCTCATGGGGGTGGGGCTGAGCCTCGTCCGGCCAGGGCGCTGAAACATTCCGTCTGCGCAGACAATATACTTCCAGACATGGCAAGTCTGGAGAAGGAAGCGCACCGGATGGCAGACGAAGCGTTGGAACGACAAAAACGTGCCCTGGCCGAGTTACGGGCGCGGGCCGGGACCCTTTTCACCGTTTCTGTGCTGGTCGCATCATTTCTTGGAGTGCAGGTGCTTCCGAGAGACGGACTTGGTCTTTGGATCGTTCTTGCGCTCATCGCTTTCGGAGCCTCGATCGGGTCTTGCATCTATGTGCTGCTCCCAAAGGATGATCTTGTCTTCGCGCTGGACGGACCCCGAGCCTACGAAGCGCTCTACGAGTTCAGGTACGACGCGGACGAGCTTCATCGACGGCTGGCTTACTGGCTGCGGATATTTGGAGAAACCAACCATCAGGTGCTCAAGCGGTCGAGCCGGGCCTTTGAGCTGGCCAGTGTTGCCCTGATGACTGAGATCGGCTTTTGGGCGCTCGAGATCGTGCTAGGTTGAAGACAATGAATTTCCCAAGTCAAAAGCATCCGCCGTCTCCACCCCCGCCACCTCCTCCCGGGATCGGCATCCCAGAGACCTGTGGTAGCGGTAGGGAAGCTCTAGAAAAGCAAAAGGAAAAGGGGTTCCGCCGGCGTCTATCGCGGCTGCTATCGATGTCCTAGTAGGCCCATCGCCCGCTCGATCACCTGCGCCGTGTGAAGCGGCTTGCGGTCGCTGAGCTGTTCGATCTGGGTGCGGCAGGAGAAGCCGTCGGCGATGAGGAGGGTCTCTTGG
Organism: Solirubrobacterales bacterium; assembly: GCA_036378275.1. Lineage (GTDB taxonomy): Bacteria > Actinomycetota > Thermoleophilia > Solirubrobacterales > 70-9 > VAYN01. The sequence goes on from DASUWV010000072.1 coordinate 1,629, forward strand.
GGCGCTTCGCGGAGGGCGGGGAGGAGGCGCTGCTCGGCGATTTCGCGGGAGATCTGGTCGTGGGCGCGCTCAAAGCCGAAGGAGCCGGCGAGGCCGCAGCAGCCGGAGTCGAGGACTTCGGCGTCGAGGCCGAGGCGTTCGTAGAGCTCTTTCTCGGCGCTCATGCCCATGATCGCTTCCTGGTGGCAATGGCCGTGGACGAGGGCGCGGCCCTCGAGGCGGGGGGGCTGCCAGTCCTTGGCGTGCAGCTGCAGCAGCTCGGCCAGGGTCAGCGTCTGCAGCGAGAGGCGCTTCGCGTCCTCGTCGGCGCCCAGCAGCCCCGGCAGCTCGTCGCGGAAGGCGGCGACGCAGCTGGGCTCGATCCCGACCACGGGCACCCCGTCGCGAATATAGGGGGCGAGGGTGTCGAGCATGCGGCGCCAGAAGCGCTTGGCGGTGTCGAGCATGCCGTAGTCGTAGAGCGGCCGCCCGCAGCAGAGCTCGGGCTCCGGCACGACGACCCGGAAGCCGGCGTCCTCGATCACCAGGGTCGCGGCCTTCATCGTCTCCGGGTGGAGGAAGTTGTTGAAGGTGTCGGGGAAGAGGAGGACCGGGTCGGCATTCGGGTTGACGGCGCCGCGTTCCCGGAACCAGTCCTTGAAGGTCTGCTCGGCGAAGCGGGGCATCTCGCGCGCCGGGCTGACGCCGCCCGCCCGCTTGACCAGCCGCGAGATCCCCGGCGCGTGGGTGAGGAAGTTGGCCAGCCGCGGCGCCCGCGCCGCCGCCCGCGCGTGGAACATGATCAGCCCGAGCGTGTAGGCGGGGAGCGGCCGCAGCCGCCGCTTGTAGTGGTGGGAGAGGAACTCGGCCTTGTAGGTCGCCATGTCAACCTTGACCGGGCAGTCGCCCTTGCAGCCCTTGCAGGAGAGGCAGAGGTCGAGCGCTTCGTGCACGTCCTTGGAGCGGAACCCGTCGGCGATCGTGTCGCCCTCGAGCATCTCGTAGAGGATCCGCGCCCGCCCCCGCGTCGTGTGCTCCTCGTCCTTGGTCACCGAGAAGCTCGGGCACATCGTCCCGCTCGAGCTCTGCCGGCACTTGCCCGCCCCGACGCAGCGCAGGGCCGCGTGGGCGAAGCTGCCGCCGTCCTCGCCGAAGGTGAAGTGGGTCTTCGGCTGCGGCGGCGAGTAGCCGCTGCCGAGCTTCATGTTGGAGACGATCGGATAGGGGTCGACGACCTTGTGTGGGTTCATCCGGTTCCCCGGGTCCCAGATCCGCTTGAACTCCTCGAAGGCGCCGACCAGCTCCGGCCCGTACATCTTCGGCAGCAGCTCCGCCCGCGACTGGCCGTCGCCGTGCTCGCCGGAGAGCGAGCCGCCGTGCTCGACCACCAGGTCGGCGGCTTCGTCGACGAAGCGGCGCCAACGGCGGATGCCGCCGGCGCTGGTCAGGTCGAAGGTGATCCGGCAGTGGGTGCAGCCGTCGCCGAAGTGGCCGTAGAGGGCGGTGCGGTAGCCGTGCTCGTCGAGTAGGTCGCGGAAGCGGCGCAGGTATTCGCCGAGCCGCTCCGGCGGGACGGCGGCGTCCTCCCAGCCCTCCCAGCTGTCGCGCTCGCCGGGGATGTAGGCGGTGGCGCCGAGGCCGGCCTCGCGCACCTCCCAGAGCCGGTTCTCTTCGGCCCGGTCGTCGAACAGCCGCATCGTCGGCGTGTTCTTGTCCCTGCGCAGCCGCGCCATGCACTCTTCGGCCCGCTCGTCGCTCTCCTCCTTGGTCTCGCCGCCGAACTCGACCAGGAGCCAGCCGTCGCCGTCGGGCAGCAGCGGGATCTCGCCGGTGTGCTGGCCTTTGCCCTCCATGTCCTGGACCAGGCAGCGGTCGAGCCCCTCGAGCCCGGTCGGCTCGTACTCGAGGATCTCCGGCACGTGGTCGGCCGCTTCGAACACGCTCGGGTAGCCGAGCACCAGCAGCGAGCGGCAGGGAGGGGAGTGGACGAGGCGCACCGTCGCCTCCAGCACCGTCGCCAGCGTCCCCTCCGACCCGACCAGCGCCCGGGCGACGTTGAAGCCCTTCTCCGGCAGCAGCTCGTCGAGGTTGTAGCCGGAGACGCGGCGGGGGATGTCGGGGTAGCGCTCGCGGACCAGCTCGGCGCAGCGGTCGCGCAGATCGCGCATCGCCGCGTAGATCTCGCCGCGCCGGCCGCCCTCGCGGACGATCCGCTCCAGCTCCTCCTCCGAGGTCGCCCCGACCCGCATCCGCAGCCCGTCGTAGGTGACGACCTCCAGCTCTTCGAGGTTGTCGGCGGTGCGGCCCGCCATCACCGAGTGGACGCCGCAGGAGTCGTTGCCGACCATCCCGCCGAAGGTCGCGTATTCGTGGGTGGAGGTGTCGGGGGCGAAGGTGAGGTCGTATTTCGATTCGGCGATCTCGGCGAGTTGGTCGCGGATCACCCCCGGGTGCACCCGCGCGATCCGCCGCTCGGGGTCGAGCTCGAGGATCTGCCGCATGTACTTGGAGGTGTCGAGGACGACGGCGACGTTGGCGGTCTGGCCGGCGAGGCTGGTGGCGCAGCCGCGGGCGAGCACCGGCGCCCCGTACTCGCGGCAGGCGGCGATCGCGGCGACGACGTCCTCGGCGTCGCGGGGGAGGACGACCCCGAGCGGCGGCTGGCGGTAGTTGGAGCTGTCGTGCGAGTAGATCGCCCGGGTGCCGAGGTCGAAGCGGACCTCGCCCTTGACCGTCTCCTTCAGGGCCTGCTTCAGCGCCCGGCGATCGATCCGCTCGACGCCCTCCGGCGCCAGGGTCCCGTGCCCGACCTCGCCGAAGCTCATGCCGTCCAGCGCTCCGCTTCCTCGTGCTTCAGCGAGAGGCCGTGGCCGGGGCGGGAGGGGTCGGGGCGCAGCGCCCCGCCCTCGGGGTCGAGGGTGCCGTCGAACAGCATCCGCTCGACCCGGACGTGGTCGTGGAAGTACTCGAGGTGGACGAGCGACTCCATCGCGCAGCAGATGTGGGCCGACACCGCCGGGGCGCAGTGGGCCGAGAACGGGCGCTGCCGCGCCCGGCAGATGCCGTCGGCGCGGAGCATGTTGGTGATGCCGCCGACGCGGGTGACGTCGGCCTGGACCACGTCGACGCATTCGGCGACTTCGGCCACTCCCGCCAGGCCCCACTCGTACTCGCCGGCGGCGATCGCCATCCGGTCCGGCATCCGTTCGCGGACGAAGCGCAGCCCCTCGCGGTCCTCCGAGCTGACCGGCTCCTCCAGGTAGGAGACGCCGAAGTCGGCGTAGGCCGCCGCCTCGTCCAGCACCTGCTTCGGCGCGAAGGCGCCGTTGGCGTCGACCATCAGCTCGACCTCGGGCCCCAGCACCTCGCGGCAGAGCGCCAGCCGCTCCGGGTCGCGCTCCGGTTCCCGGCCGACCTTGACCTTCACCCGCGGCAGCCCCGCCCGCCGCCACAGCCGCAGCTGTTCGCGCAGCTTCTCCGGCGTGTAGGAGGTGAAGCCGCCGCTGCCGTAGACCGGGGCGGCGTCGTGGAAGCGGGGGAGGGCGTCGGCGAGGCAGACCCCGAGCAGCCGCGCCTTCAGGTCCCAGAGGGCGATGTCCGCCGCGGAGACCGCCATCGCCCCGACGCCCTCCCGGCCGGCGTTGCGGATCGCCCGCTGCATCGCCGTCCAGGCCGCGGCCGGCCGCATCGCGTCGGCTTGGCAGAGGCAGGGGCGCAGCATCGAGTCGACGAAGGCGGCGACGCTGCGGTCGCCGTAGGTGTAGCCGAGCCCGAGCTCGCCCTCGGCCTCGAGCTCGACGGCGACGATCGTCGTCGCGTCCCACTCGAGCGTCGCGTCGGACTCCGGCTCGTCGGTCGGGATCGTGAGGGCGCGGACCCGGACTTCGGTCACCGGGGCCTCGACCCGCGCCCGCTGCCGCGCCGCCACCGTCATCAGCGCGTGGTGAGCTCTTTCAGCTTGCCTTTGAGCGACTGGCTGACGACGCGGCCGCCGTGGGGGTCGCCGTTGAGCAGCGATTTCGCCAGCGCCGTCGCCTGTTCGAGTTTGATGTGCGGCGGCAGCGGCGGCACCTCGGGGTCGGTGACCGCCTCGTAGAGGACCGGCCGGCCGGCGGCCAGTGCCTCGTCCCACGCCTCGCCCACTCGCTCGGGGCCGTCGACTTTGATCCCGCCCAGCCCCAGCGAGCGCGCGTAGTCGGCGTAGGGGAAGTCGGGGATCCGCTGCGAGGCTTCGAGTTTGGCGTCCCCCGCCAGCACCCGCTGCTCCCAGGTGACCTGGTTGAGGTCGTCGTTGTGGAGGACGAGAACGACCAGCTGCTTGTTCGACCACTCTTCCCAGCGGGCGGCGATGTCGATCAGGCCGTTGATCCCGAGCATCTGCATCGCCCCGTCCCCGATCGCCGCGATCACCGGCCGGTCGGGGTGCGCCATCTTCGCCGCGAAGGCGTAGGGCACCGCCGGGCACATCGTCGCCAGCGTGCCCGACAGCGCCGTCCGCATCCCTCGCCTGAGTTTCAGGTGCCGCGCCCACCAGTTCGTCGCCGAGCCGGAGTCGGAGGTGAGGATGCAGTCGTCGGGGAGGCGCGGGCTGAGCTCGTGGAAGACGCGCAGCGGGTTCAGCGGCTGCGCCTCGACCATCGCCTGCTCGTCGAGGATCCGCCACCAGCGCTCGACCTCGCCTTCGATTTCCTCGCGCCAGCCGCGGTCTTCCTTGCGCTCGAGCTGGGGGATCAGCTCCTGCAGGGTGTCGCGGGCGTCGCCGACCAGGCTCGCCTCCATCGGGTAGCGGATCCCGACCAGGCGGCCGTCGATGTCGATCTGGACCCCGCGCGCCTGCCCCTCTTCCGGCAGCCACTCGGCGTAGGGGAAGCTGGAGCCGATCATCAGGAAGGTGTCGCAGCCCGAGACCATCTCATAGCTCGGTTTCGAGCCGAGCAGCCCGATCGGTCCGGTGACGTAGGGCAGGTCGTCGGGGAGGACGTCGCGCCCGTTCAGCGCCTTGGCGACGCCGGCGCCGAGCAGCTCGGCGACCTCTTCCACCTCTTTGGCGGCGCCGCGGGCGCCCTGGCCGACCAGGATCGCAACCCGCTCGCCGGAGTTGAGGATCTCGGCGGCGCGCCGGACCTCGCTCGCCGGCGGCACCAGCCGCGGCGTCGCCGGCTCGCGGACGCTCGAGTAGACGGAGCCGTGGACGCGTTCGGGTTCTTCGTGTTCGGCTTCCTGGACGTCGTCGGGGAAGATCACCGCGGTCACCGAGCGCGAGGCCTTCGCCACCTGCACCGCGCGGTCGATCAGGTGCCGCGCCTGCATCGGCGACATGCAGACCTGGACGAACTCCGACGCCACGTCCTTGAAGAGGACGCCGAGGTCGACCTCCTGCTGGTAGTTCGAGCCCAGCGACATCGTCTTCTGCTGGCCGACGATCGCGACCACCGGCTGGTGGTCGAGCTTGGCGTCGTAGAGGCCGTTGAGGAGGTGGATCGCGCCCGGGCCCGAGGTCGCCATGCAGACGCCGACCTCGCCGGTCAGCTTGGCGTGGGCGGTGGCGGCGAAGGCGGCGATCTCCTCGTGGCGCGTCTGCACGAACTCGACGTCTTCGCCGTGCTCGTGGAAGCCGCCGAGGATGCCGTTGATGCCGTCGCCCGGGTAGCCGTAGACGCGGTCGACGCCGTGTTCGTGGAGGCGCTGGAGGATGTAGGCGCCGACGGTTTCAGACATGCGGAGCTCCTTCCTAGTCGGGATGGGCTACGGTCGAAGCCAGGCCGAGCGCGGGCTGGCGCGTATCGAGGCGCGTGTGCTGGACGACGATCGGCTGGTCGGACTCGATCACCGCCGCGTAGGGCGTGTCGCGCGGGATCGGCTCCGGGTCCTCGAGGTCGTTGAACCGCAGGTGGAGCGTGCGCAGGGCGGGCACGGTGAGGCGGTAGGGCCCGACGTGCTCGCGGTCCTCGAAGAAGATCGTCATCTCGATCTCCGCGTGATCGCCGCCGGCGTTGAGGATGCAGGCGGTCTCGTGGCTTTCCAGCTCCGGCCCCTCCCCGGTGCTGGTGGAAGGGATGTACCCCTCGGCGATCGCCCAGGCTTTCGCCCCGATCAGGTGGTTGCTGCCTCGTGCGCTCATAACCCCTGCGTACCCGTTAGGGAGGGGCGGGAAGCGGAATTGTCGGCGCGATGACCAATCTTTAGGCTGCTCCTCGGGGGGAGACGGCCGACCGGGCAAGGTTTCGCGCCTGGCGGCGCTGGGAAACTCCCTCCTAGAGATGCTGGGCCCACTTGGGAAATGGCCTCTCGTCCGCCAGCTGACGGAAGGGGATCCGTCGGGGCGGGGAAGGGCCGCGCAGTCGCCGCACACCGCGAGCCTGCGCCCGCGGACCGAGGACGCCGACGCGATGGTCCGTTCGGTGTGCCCCTACTGCGCCGTCGGCTGCGGCCAGCGGGTCTGGGCGAAGGACGGGAGGGTGACCCAGATCGAGGGCGACCCCGACAGCCCGATCTCGCGTGGGCGGCTCTGCCCGAAGGGGTCGGCCTCCGAGCAGCTGGTCAACAACCCGACCCGGCTGAAGAAGGTCAAGTACCGGCGGCCGTACGCGACCGAGTGGGAGGAGCTTGAGCTCGACGAGGCGATGGAGATGATCGCCGAGCGGGTGCTCGCCGCCCGCGATGCCGGCTGGCAGGACGAGCGCGAAGGCGAACGCCTCAACCGCACCCTCGGCTTCGCCCATCTCGGCGGCGCCACCCTCGACAACGAGGAGAACTACCTGATCAAGAAGTTCTTCACGGCGATGGGCGCGGTGCAGATCGAGAACCAGGCCCGCATATGACACAGCTCCACGGTCCCCAGTTTGGGGACCTCGTTCGGTAGGGGTGGCGCGACCACCTTCCAGCAGGACCTGCAGAACTCCGACTGCATCGTGATCATGGGGTCGAACATGGCCGAGTGCCACCCGGTCGGGTTCCAGTGGGTGGTCGAGGCGCGCGAACGCGGCGCCAAGGTGATCCACATCGACCCGCGGTTCACCCGCACCAGCGCCCTCGCCGACCTGCACGTCCCGATCCGCGCCGGCAGCGACATCGCCTTCCTCGGCGGCATCGTCAACTACATCCTCACGGGCGAACGCGAGTTCCGCGAGTACGTGCAGGCCTACACCAACGCCCGCACGATCATCAGCGACGACTTCCAGGACACCGAGGACCTCGACGGCATCTTCTCCGGTCTCAACGCCGAGACCGGCAAATACGAACGCGAAAGCTGGCAGTACAAGGGGATGGAAGAGCAGGCCGCCGCCGGGCACCGCGACAAAGGCGAGGCCGAAGGCGAGCAGGCCCATGGCGCCCACGGCGGCGAACTCGAACACGGCGAGCCGCCGGAGGAGGACGAGACGCTGCAGGACCCGCGCTGCGTCTTCCAGCTGCTGAAGGGGCACTACCAGCGCTACACGCCGGAGATGGTGGAGCGGATCTGCGGGGTGCCGAAGGAGACCTTCCTCGAGGTCGCCGAGGCGCTCTGCGAGAACTCCGGCCGCGAGCGCACCAGCGCCTTCTGCTACGCGGTCGGCTGGACCCAGCACACGGTCGGCGTCCAGTACATCCGCACCGCGGCGATCGTGCAGCTGCTGCTCGGCAATATCGGCCGCCCCGGCGGCGGCATCCTGGCGCTGCGCGGCCACGCCTCGATCCAGGGCTCGACCGACATCCCGACCCTCTTCAACATCCTCCCCGGCTACCTGCCGATGCCGCACGCGCACAAGCAGACGAGCCTCGACCTCTACGTCGAGCGCAACGCGCCGCCGACCGGGTTCTGGGGCAACACCAAGAGCTACATGGTCAGCCTGCTGAAGGCCTGGTGGGGCGAGGCGGCGCAGTTCGAGAACGACTTCTGCTTCGACCACCTGCCGCGGATCGACGAGGACCACTCGCACTACAGGACCGTCGCCGACATGCAGGACAACAAGCTGGAGGGGTACTTCGTGATGGGCGAGAACCCGGCGGTCGGGTCGTCGAACTCGAAGCTGCAGCGGCTGGCGCTGGCGAAGCTGAAATGGCTGGTCGTCCGCGACTTCAGCGAGATCGAGACGGCGACCTTCTGGAAGGACGGGCCGGAGATCGAGACCGGCGAGCTGAAGACGGAGGAGATCGGGACCGAGGTCTTCCTGATGCCGGCCGCCTCCCACACCGAGAAGGACGGCAGCTTCACCAACACCCAGCGGCTGCTGCAGTGGCACCACAAAGCGGTCGAGCCCGAGGGCGACCGCCGCTCGGAGCTGTGGTTCATGTACCACCTCGGGCGCCTGGTGCGGGGGAAGCTGGCGGACTCGGAGCGCGAGCGCGACCGGCCGGTCCTCGACCTCACCTGGGACTACCCGACGGTCGGGCCCGACGAAGAGCCCGACGCCGAGGCGGTGCTGGCCGAGATCGGCGGCTTCGACCAGGAGAAAGAGCCGCTGGCCGACTACCTGCCGCTGAAGGACGACGGATCGACCACTTGCGGCTGCTGGATCTACGCCGGCTGTTACAAGGAAGGCGAAAACCAGCCGGCCAAACGCAAGCCGGCGGGCGAGCAGGACTGGGTGGCGGCGGAGTGGGCCTGGGCCTGGCCGATGAACCGGCGCATCCTCTACAACCGCGCCTCCGCCGATCCCGAGGGCAAGCCCTGGTCGGAGCGCAAGAAATACGTCTGGTGGGACGAGGGCGAAGAAGAATGGACCGGCGCCGACGTCCCCGACTTCACCCCGGACAAGCGGCCCGACTACATCCCGCCCGAAGGCGCGAAGGCCCAGCAGGCGCTGCGCGGCGACGAGCCGTTCATCATGCAGGGCGACGGCCGGGCCTGGCTGTTCGCGCCGAACGGGATCGTCGACGGCCCCTTCCCGACCCACTACGAGCCGCGCGAGTCGCCGTTCTCGAACCCGCTCTACAAGCAGCGCGCGAACCCGGTGCGCGACGAGTACGACCGGCCGGAGAACCCGATCAACCCCAGCGACGGCGAGGCGGGCGCGGAGGCCTACCCGTTCGTGGTCACGAGCTACCGGCTGACCGAGCACCACACCGCCGGCGGGATGAGCCGGACGCTGCCCTACCTCTCCGAGCTGCAGCCGGAGTTCTTCTGCGAGGTGAGCCCGGAGCTGGCGGCCGAGCGCGGGCTCGAGCACGGCGGCTGGGCGACGATCGTCACCGCCCGCACCGCGATCGAGGCGCGGGTGATGGTGACCGAGCGGATCAAACCGCTGCGGGTGGACGGGCGGACCGTCCACCAGGTCGGGCTCCCCTACCACTGGGGCAGCAAAGGGGTCAGCACCGGCGACTCGGCCAACGACCTCTTCGCCTTCGTCCTCGACCCCAACGTCCACATCCAGGAGGTCAAGGCGGCGAGCTGCGACGTCGTCGCCGGGCGGCGGCCGCGCGGGCCGGACCTGCCGAAGTTCGTGGCCGAGCACCTGCGGCGGGCGCAGGAGGGGGCGTGATGGCGGGCCACGTGGTCGATACCCCGCGCGTCGGCTTCTTCACCGACACCTCGGTCTGCATCGGCTGCAAGGCCTGCGAGGTGGCCTGCAAGGAGTGGAACCACGTTCCCTCCGACAACCAGGGGTTCACCGGCAGCTCCTACGACAACAGCGGCGAACTCGGCTCCGAGCGCTGGCGCCACGTCGCCTTCATCGAGCAGAAGCTGCCGGTCGGGGTCGAGGGCGGGGCGCCCGACGACCTCGTCGCCGAGGCGGCCCGGCAGAACCTCGTCGCCGACGGGCTCGACCCCCACACCGACGACGACGGCTTCCGCTGGCTGATGAGCTCGGACGTCTGCAAGCACTGCACCGAGGCCGGCTGCCTCGACGCCTGCCCGACCGGGGCGCTGTTCCGCACCGAGTTCGGGACCGTGGTCGTGCAGGAGGACATCTGCAACGGCTGCGGCTACTGCGTCGTCTCCTGCCCGTTCGGGGTGCTCGACCAGCGCGAGGGCGACGGCCGCGTCTGGAAGTGCACCCTCTGCTACGACCGCCTGCAGGGCGACATGGAACCGGCCTGCGCCCAGGCCTGCCCGACCGACTCGATCCAGTTCGGCGAGCTCGACGAGCTGCGCGAGCGGGCCGAGAAGCGGGTCGAGACCCTTCATGAGCGGGGCAGGGAGGAGGCGCGGCTCTACGGGGAGGACCCCGGCGACGGCGTCGGCGGCTTCGGCGCCTTCTTCCTGCTGCTGGACGAGCCGGAGACCTACCGGCTGCCGCCCGACCCGGTGGTGCCGACCCGGAACGCGGGGACCGTCTGGAGGGCGGCCGGGGCGGCGGCAGCGACGATGGTCGTGGGGATCGCCGCGGGCTTCCTCGGGAGGCGGGGATGAGCCCGAAGGAACGGTCCCTGGTCCCGCGCGAGGAGCCGACCACCTACTACGGGCGGCCGATCGTCAAGCCGCCGGTCTGGAAGCCCGAGATCCCCTTTTACTTCTTCTTCGGCGGCCTGGCCGGGGCCTCGGCGGTGCTGGCGAGCACCGCGACCTTCGCCGACCGCCCCGAACTGGCGCGGCGCGCCTGGGTCGGCGCCTTCGTCGGCGTCACCGTCAGCCCGCTGCTGCTGATCAAAGACCTGGGCAAACCGGCGCGCTTCCTCAACATGCTCCGCGTCTTCAAGGTCACCTCGCCGATGAACGTCGGGGCCTGGCTGCTGCTGGCCAACGGCGGCGCCACCACCCTCGCCACCGGGCTCAACCTGCTGGACGGGAAACGCCGCGGGGGAGCGCCGGAGATCATCGCCGCGGCCCTCGGCGCGCCGCTCGCCACCTACACCGCCGCCCTCGTCACCCACAGCGCGATCCCGGCCTGGTCGGAGGCGCGCAAGGAGATGCCGTTCGTCTTCGCCGCCAGCGCCACGGCGAGCGCGGCGGGAGCGGCGATGCTGACCGTCCCCGCCGACGAAGCCGAGCCGGTCCGGCGCCTAGGGGTCCTCGCGGCCCTCGCCGAGGAAGGTATCTCCGCCCTGATGCACAAACGCCTAGGCCCCCTCGCCGAGTCCTACAAGAACGGCAAAGCCGGCAAGTTCGAGAAGGCCGCCCGCGCCTTCACCCTGAGCGGCGCAGCGGCCTTCGTCGCCGGCGACCCCGATTTCCCCGTGCCCCTCGGCAGGCGCCGCCGCAGCGCCCTCTCGGTAGCCGGCGGCGCCCTCCTCCTCGCCGGATCGGTCTGCAAGCGCTGGTCGGTCTTCAAAGCCGGCTTCCAGTCCGCCGAAGACCCGACCCAGGTGATCGAGACTCAGCGCTCCTGAGCCTCCTCGAAGCCCATCTCCTCGTTGCGGCGCACGACGGTGCCGCGCCAGCCGCGGAGGGGGTGGCCCTCGCGGGCGCGGAGCTCTTCGCAGACGCGCTTGGTGACGAAGTAGACGATGAAGGGCACGACGAGGGCGAAGCCGCGGAAGAACCAGACCTGGGCTTCGTAGGGGATGAGGGAGTTGAAGTAGAAGCGGTCGGTGGCTCCGGCGGCGAAAATCGTGAAGACCCAGACGAGGAAGGCGAGGACCAGGGCGGTTCGTTTCGGGTTGTCGCGGGGGCGGTCGAGGAGATTGTGGGCGCGGCGCTCGTCGAGGCGGAGGCGGCGGGCCAGGACGGGCCAGGTGTAGAGGGCGCCGAAGACGATCCCCGGGAACAGCGCCCCGCCCCAGAAGGGGCTGGGGATGACGGTGTAGCTGCCGATCACGATCTCCAGGGGCGGCATCAGCCGCAGCGCCCCGATCAGCCAGCCGACGTACCAGTCGGGCTGGGCGCCGTTGGTCGACAGGTAGGGCTCGTACGGGCCCCACTGCCAGATCGGGTTGATCTGGACCAGGCCGCCGAGCAGGAAGAGGACTCCTGCGACGACGAGGAAGAGGCCGATCGAGCGCAGCGCGTAGCCGGGCCAGGCGGGGGTCCCGCGCACCACCCGCTCCGAGCCTTCCTCGGGGAACTGGGTGTGGTGCTGGCGGACGACCTGGGCGAGGTGGAGGCTGAGCAGCAGCCCGATCGCGACCGGGATCACCAGCACGTGGAGGATCTCCAGCCGCGGCCAGAACGAGGAGGTCCCCGGGTACTCGCCGTTCCAGACCAGGAAGGCGAACTGGCCGCCGACGAACGGCAGCGACATCGCCACCGCGTAGGCGATCGCCAGACCCATCCCCGAGAGCAGGTCGTCGACCAGCGAGTAGCCGAGGAAGCCCTCGAGGATCGCCAGACCCAGCATCGTCACCCCGAGCCAGTAGTTGAGCTCGCGCGGCTTGCGGTAGGCGCCGGTGAGCAGGATCCGCACCAGGTGGAGGACGATCGCGACGACGAAGACGTCGGCCGCCCAGTGGTGGGTCTGGCGGATCAGCAGGCCCGCGGGCACGTCGAAGGAGATGTGCATGACCGAGGCGTAGCTCTCGCTCATCGAGGTCCCCTGCAGCGGCACGTAGGAGCCCGCGTAGTGGAGCTTGGCGTCGCTGGGGACGTACCAGAAGGTGAGGAAGACCCCGGTGACGACGAGGATCACGAAGCAGTACATCGCGATCTCGCCGAGCATGAACGTCCAGTGGTCGGGGAAGACGTAGCGCAGCGTCCGCTTCAGCGGGCTGGCGGCGCCGAGGCGCTCGTCGAGGGCGCCGATGGCGCGGCGGATCACAGCGGCCGCCCCTGCGGGTCTTCGCGGATGCCGCCGTAGGAGGGGCCGATCGGTTCGTAGAAGCCGCCGGCCGCTTCGAGACTGCCGTCGCCGCCGACCCGCAGGGGCAGCTGGGGGAGGGGCCGGCCGGCCGGGCCGAAGAGGACCTTGCCGCCGTCGGCCGGGTTGAAGGTCGAGTAGTGGCAGGGGCAGACCAGCGCCGGGCCCGGCTGTGCTTCTTCGAAGGTCGGATAGCGGAAGAGGGAGACGGCGCAGCCGGCGTGGGTGCAGATCTTCGAGTAGGCGACGTAGCCGTGCGGGGCGGAGTGGGCGCGGTCGTCGGGCAGCTCCAGCTCGTCGTCTTCGAGCCGGACGAGGACGAGCGGCGAGCCGATGTCCTCTTTGCTCGCCCCGGCGGGGAAGGCGGTGATGAACTCGCCCGGGCTGAGGGTGTCGAGGGTGATCGGCTTGCCGGTCTCGTCGACGACCTTCTTGCCCGCGCTCCACGGCGTCTCGTAGACCTTCTCGCCGATCCGCGGCCCGAGCGAGGCGAGCGGCACGACCGCCGCGGCCCCGAAGGCGGCGCCGACCACCGCCAGCGAGGAGAAGAGGAGCTTGCGGCGGGTGACGCCGACCTTGCCCTCGACCAGGTGGTCTTCGACCTCGATCTGCTCTTCGCGGTCGCCGTAGTCCCTGTACTCGTCCGTCGTTTTCTCCTGGATCACGACGCGCTTGCCGGCTAGGGCCGAGGCGGTGCCGGCGAGGAGGAGGCCGAGCCCGATGCAGAGCCCGAGCAGCTGCGTGTTTTCGTCGACGACGTAGAAGACGACGAACCCGGCGAACGCGACCGCAGCGGCGATCAGCAGCAGCGCGACGACGAGCTCCGCGCCGGGATCGGAGCTTTCGTCCAGCTCCGGCGGCGGCACCCCCTCCCTCTCTTCATCGTTTCCACCCTTTTCCGGGCTATAGCGCGGAGAAGTCTGGAAACGACGCAACCCGCCGAGACCGCCGAGGGCGGCGACGATGGGGGCGAAGAGGCCGCCGGGGCTCACCGCGTCGTCCTCTCGCCGATCAGCCGGATCGCGAACAGCAGCGCCACCCCGGCCAGCAGCCAGGCGACCATCCCCTCGGGGATCGGGCCGATGTGGCCGATGCCCCAGCCGCCGCGGTCTTCGGGTTCGTGGACGTACTCGACGTAGCGGGCGAGGTCGTCGACTTCGCTCTGGGTGAGGTGCTCGAAGCTCGGCATCACGTAGGGGCCGACATGGACCGCCTCGGCGACGTCGGTGGCGCTGGCCGATTCGAGGTCGGGGACGACGGCGCCGGGCAGCATCCCGCCCTGGCCGACGATCTGGTGGCAGCCCGCGCAGTGCTCGGCGAAGAGTTTCCGGCCTTCGGCGAGGTCGCCGCTTTCGGCGTGGACGGCGGGGATCGGCGGGCCGCCGAGGCTGCCGACGTATCTAGTCAGCGCCCGGATCTGGGCGCCGGTGTAGGGGGAGGGGCCGCGGACCGGCTCTGCGCCCGGGTCGTCGAGCGGCATCCGCCCGGTCCGCAGGTAGAAGTCCGCCGCCTCTTCACCCACGCCGATCAAAGATGGACCCGATCCCTTCACCCCTTCGGCGTCGAAGCCGTGGCAGGAGGAGCAGCCCTGGACGAAGAGCCGCCGCCCGGCCGATTCGGGCGCGCGACCGCGAGCGGCCCCCGTTTCCTCGCCCCGCGCTTCGAGCGCCATCAGGGCGACCGAAGCCGCGAGCAATGCCACCGGCACCAGGAAACGCAGCCTCCTCACGCCGCGCCACCTTTCCGCGCCACCACCCGCTGACGGGACGATTTCCCTCCATATAGGGGTACTTTCGTCCCGTCGGCGGAGGCGGCCGCGGTTTCATTCAGGCGTTGCAGGCGCTCTTCGCGCTTCAGGGTGGACCAGCCGGCTAGGACCAAGGCGAGGATGAAGGGGAGGTCGCCGGCCCACATCGCCGTCGCCGCCGCGTTCTGTTCGCCGAAGGCGGTCGCGCCGCCCGCGGCCGCGGCGTAGGGGGAGTAGACGACGCCGGAGGCGGTGTCGAGGATGACGCCGAGCGCGAGCATCGGCACCATCGCGACGGTCAGCAGTCCGGTCACGCCGATCAGCGAGAGCGGCTTTGCGGCCGGGTCGGCGCCGATCGCCGCCGACCACAGCAGCAGGCCGGCCACCAGGTAGGAGAGATGCTCGAGCGCGTGCAGCGGGTCGCTTTCGAGGGCGGTGTCGAAGACGGCGGGGACGTGGGTGCCGAGGACGATCAGGAGGAAGAGGCCGAGCGCGACCGGGGGGCTGAGCAGGGTCGCGAGCGGAGGGCGCCGCAGCCAGGCGGCGAGGCGGCGGGCGCCGCCCACGGGCAGCAGGTCGAAGGCGACGCGGATCGGCTCGCCGAGCACGATCAGCGGCGGCGCCACCGCCAGCAGCAGCATGTGCTGGACCATGTGCAGCCTCAGGTCCTTGTCGGCCGCCGCGTCGAACGGAGGCGAGAGCGCGACGCCGGCGACCGCGCAGCCGGCCAGGAGGAAGAGGCCGCGCCGCCACGTCATCGGCCGGCCTCCCGCTGCGCCCGCAGCTCGCGCACCACCGCGGCGACACCGATCAGGCTCATCCCGCCGCCGATGAAGACGAGCCAGGGGCCGAGCGCGGCCCCGACTGCGGTCAGCGCCAGCGAGAGCGCCAGCCAGACCGTCGCCGGGCTCGCGTCGGGATCGACCCCGCCGCCATCGCCCTGCACCGACCTGCGCGTCATCGCCAGCCCCAGCGCCAGCACCAGGACGAAGGCCGCGGCGCCGCCGAGCAGCGCCGGGGTGGACACGGCGGTGCCGAAGAAGACCAGCCCGACCGCGGTCAGCACCGCGAGGAAGACACCCCACAACGCCAGCGGCGGCCAGGCGGGCTTGCGCTCCCCCCTCACGCCATCGCCTCCCCGGGCTCCAGCCCGACCTCCCGCAACGGGTCCTTCCCTTCCTCCCGCAGGTCGAGCAGCGGCGTGTGCGAACGCACCGGCGGCAGCGCCGCGAAGTCGTGCCGCGGGGGCGGCGAGGTCGTCGCCCACTCCAGCGTCTGCCCTTCCCACGGGTCCGGCCCCGCCGGCTCGCCCAGCCGCAGCGAGCGCATCACGTTGACCAGGAAGGCGAGGACGCCGAGGAAGATCGTGAACGCCCCCACGGTCGAGAGCGAGTTCAGCAGCGTCCAGTGGTGCAGCGGCAGGTAGTCGGCGACCCGCCGCGTCATCCCCTCGCTGCCGAGGAAGAACATCGGGATGAACGTGACCAGCGCGCCGGCGAAGAGCAGCACGAACGTCGCCTTCGCCCAGCGCTCGTCGAGCAGGCGCCCGGTCACCTTCGGGAACCAGTAATGGATCGCGGCGAAGAGGCCGAACACCGTCCCCCCGAACAGCGTGTAGTGGAAGTGGGCGACGACGAAGTAGGTGTCGTGCACGTGGTAATCGAGCGGCGGGGAGGCGACCATGATCCCGGTCAGACCGCCGATCAGGAACAGCAGCACGAAGCCGATCGCGAACAGCATCGGCGAGGCGAAGCGGATCCGCCCGCCGGCCATCGTCGCCAGGAAGCCGAAGTACTCGATCCCGGCCGGGACGAGCAGGATCGTCGAAGTCAGCGAGAAGTAGCGGTTCGAGACCTGGTTGGTCGCGAACATGTGGTGCCCCCAGACGCTCATCGAGATCGCCGAGAAGAGCAGCAGCGAGACGATCGTCGTGCGGAAGCCGAAGAAGCGGCGGCGCGAGAAGGTGGCGATCGTCTCGCCGACCACCCCGACCAGGGGGAAGAAGACGACGTAGACGACCGGGTGGCCGTAGAACCAGAAGAGGTGCTGCCAGGTGACCGAGCCCTCCGGCGAGGAGGAGTAGATCGGCACCCCCTTGCGGTCCATCTCCAGCAGCGTCATCGCCACGATCAGGACCGGGAAGCCGGTGATCACCATGAACACCGTCACCAGCTCGCTCCAGGCGAACAGCGGCATCCGCAGCAGCGTCATCCCCGGCGCCCGCAGGCGGATGATCGTCGCCAGCAGCGAGAGGGCCTGCGCCAGCGCCCCGGTCGTCGCCAGCACCACCCCGATCACCCAGAAGTCGGCGCCGGTGCCCGGGCTCGTCTGCGAGTCGGAGAGCGGGAAGTAGGCGGTCCAGCCGAAGCTCGCGGCTCCCGACTGGGTGAGGAAGCCCGAGTACATGGTCAGGCCGCCGGCGAGGATCAGCCAGAAGCCGGCGAGTGCGAGCCGCGGCCAGACGATCCTGGCCGCGCCCAGCTGCAGGGGCACGAAGTAGAGCCCGACCCCCATCACCACCGGCACGGCGAAGAGGTAGAACATCGTCGAGCCGTGCATCGTGAACAGCTCGTTGTAGGTGTTCTCGGAGAGGAACTGCAGTCCCGGCTTGGCGAGCTCGGCCCGCATCGTCAGCGCCAGCGCCCCGCCGAGGAGGAAGAAGCAGAAGGCGGTGACGATCGTGATCAGGCCGATCCGCTTGTGGTCGGTGCTGGAGAGGATTTCCAGCAGCGAGGCGCGGCGGCGCGAGCCGACCGGCGGCCGCAGCGGCACCGCCGCGGGGCGGGGGGCGGTGGTGCTCACGCGGCGCCTTTCGCCCAGCGTTCGAACGCCGCCCGCGGCATCACCAGCACGTCGAAGTTCATGTCGCTGTGTTCGAGCCCGCAGAACTCGGCGCACTCGCCGCCGCCGGGGTCGTTGCCGACCCTTTCGAACACCATCTCCCAGCGGCTGTGCTGGCCGGGGAAGACGTCGCGCTTGAAGCGCTCGGAGGGGATGAAGAAGGAGTGGATCACGTCCAGCGAGGAGCCGGTGAATTCGACCTTGGTGTCGACGGGCACGCGCAGCACCGGGATGTGCCCCTTGGTCCCCTGTTCGACGTAGCCGTATTCGGGATATTCGAAGCGCCAGTCCCAGCGCGCGGCGGTGACGCGGATGCCGACGGGCTTCCCGGTCGCGCTCTTGTCTTCGCCGCCGGGCATGTGGCTGTAGGTGAGGAAGACGAGGAAGGCGGCGACGCAGGCGAGGCCGATCGCGTAGCCCACCTCGAGCGTCTGGTTCTCGTCCTCGCCCTGGGGGATCTCGGGGGAGCGGGAGCGGTAGCGGAGGGCCAGGAAGACGATGGCGCCGGCGACGATCAGGAAGACGGCCAGGGCGATCGGCCAGTAGACGTTCCAGATGCCGAAGAACTGGTTGCGGGTGTCGATTGGCTTCATCGCTGGGTCCCTTGGGGGGCACCGGG
>DASUWV010000073.1:0-9598 GCA_036378275.1 Solirubrobacterales bacterium
GATAGAGGCTGAGGACGCGCAGCTCCATCAGGCGGGCCTTTCCAAGAGCACGACGACGGAGCCGACGTGCGCTTCGGTCTCGGGGATGAGGCCGCGACCGACGGTCTCGAAGCCGATCCCCGCAGCCTCGGCTTCAAGTTCGGGCCCTCCGATGAAGAGCAGCATGGTCTGGTGCTCTTCGTTGCTCAGCGTTCCGTCAGGCGAGACGGTCTGCCGCAGCCGTTTCAGCAACAGCTCCTGCCCGAGCCAACCCATCGGAGCGACCGGTTGGCTGCAGTAGACCCAGCCGTCCACCTCGCGCACGTCGGGGAGGGGAGGCAACGCATCCGGCGGGGCTGCCGGCAGGCTGCCGAGCAGCGTTGCCCCCAGTAGCCCTCCGGGCTGCAGAACATCCTTGATCCGCCGCAGGCATTGAAGCCGCGCCTCCTTGCTGGGCATCAGGTGTAGGAACTGCATCGACGCCAGCACGAGCGGGACCTGCCGGTCGAGCTCGAAGTCGAGGACGTCGGCGCAGATCGTCTTCACCGGGAGATCCCCTGCCCGCTCGACCAGCTTGCCGAGCAGCTCCTGGTCCCGGTCGAGGCCGATCACTTCATAACCTCGCCGGGCCAGGTACAGGGCGACGCGGCCGGTGCCGCAGCCGAGCTCGAGGATCGGACCGCCGCGTTCCGCGGCGAGCTCCTCCCAGAGCGGCAGGTCGGCGTCGTAGCCGCCGCACTCGACGTCGTGCCAGATCACCGCCGCGCCCGCGCTCATCGCCAGAACTCCTTGGCCAGGCCGCGGTCGGCGAGCAGCTTTCGCAGTTCCAGCAGGGCGGTGTAGGTGGGGAGGGCGAAGAGGCGGCCCTGGGCGCCCGCCACGGCGGCGTCGAGCGAGGCGCCGATCCCCGGCACGACCTCGATCCGCTCCTCCGGCCAGCCGGCGTACTTCAGCCGCAGCGCCATCTCCGGGGCGCGGGTCCCGGAGCAGACGACGCGCCGCACGCCCTCGGCGAGGAGCTCGAAGTCGGCGTCCCAGATCCAGGAGACGTCGCGGCCGTCGGCGATGCGGTCGTTGAGGGCGATCCAGAGGTCGATCCCGTCTTCGTCGTTCTGGCCTTCGCGCGCCTCGAGCGTCAGCGTCCGCAGCACCTCGTTGGCGCCGGCGGGGTTCTTGATCAGCAGGATCGAGACGGGGACGCCGCCGACCTCGATCGTCTCCACCCGGCCGAAGGCGGCGCGCATCTCCCCGAGCGCGGCGGCGATCCGCTCCGGCGCGACCCCGAGCCGGAGGCCCGCAGCCACCGCGGCGAGGGCGTTGTAGACGTTGTAGAGGCCGGGCAGGGGCAGCTCCAGCTCGATCTCACCGGACGGGGTTCGAACCCGCGTTCGAGACCCGTCCATCCCGTGCAGCTCGATCGCCTTCGCCGCCACCTCCGGCCTTGGGCGCCGCGCGCCGCAGTTGGGGCAGGAGTAGTGGCCGAGGTGGCCGACGAAGGCGCGCTCGTAGGCGTAGGGGTGGCCGCAGCGGCGGCAGTGCTTGGCGTCGAAGGCGTGCTGCAGCTCGGGGAGCGCCTGCGAGTCGTCGTCGATCCCGAAGTAGAGGACGCCCTCGCGGCGCTCGCCCTCCGGGTCGCGGCCGAGGTCGGCGACCAGCGGGTCGTCGGCGTTCAGGACGAAGCCGGTGCGGCCGACCCGCGCGGCGACCGTCTGCGCCCAGTCGTCGGCCAGCGCCTCCATCTCGCCGTAGCGGTCGAGCTGGTCGCGGAAGAGGTTGCCGAGGACGATCAGCGTGGGGTCGAGCTGCTCGGCGACCCGCGGCAGCCAGGCCTCGTCGACCTCGAACAGGCCCTCCTCGCCGCGCTGCTCGAGCAGCGCCGTCGCCACGCCCCAGGTCATGTTCGAGCCGGCGCGGTTGTGGACGGGATGGCGGTCGGCGGCGGCGAGGATCGCGGCGATCATCCCGGCGGTGGTCGTCTTGCCGTTGGTGGCGCTGACGATCGTCGTGCCGCGTTCGAGCCGCGAGCCCAGCGCGGCGATCGCCTCGGGCTCCATCCGCAGCAGCACCCGCCCCGGCAGCGTCGTGCCGCCGCCGCGGCCGCTCCTGCGGCTGGCGGTGCCGATCGCCCGCGAGAGCGCGACCTTGGCGCCGAAGAGGGCGCCGGCGGAGCGGCCGTCGGCGCTCACGGCGCGCCGGCCTCTGCGCCCGGCGGGACGAGGATCGAGAGGCAGCGCGGCAGCACCCGCAGCGTCACCGGCAGGTCGGTGAGGTGGTCGCCGTCGGCGTAGACCGGGAAGGGGCGGCTGGCGTCGAGCTGCAGGCGCGGCGCCCGGAAGACGCTGACCTCGTCCTTCTCGAGGTGAGTCCCCTTGAGGACGTCGCGCAGCCCCCAGAGGAAGCGCAGCTTGCCCATCTCGCCGATCGAGACGACGTCGAATTCGCCGTCGTCGATCTTCGCCTCCGGCGCGATCCACATCCCGCCGCCGTAGACGCTGCTGTTTGCCACCGCGACGAAGTAGCCGCTGATCCGCTTGCGTTCCTCGCCGACCGCGATCGTGAACCGGGCCGGGCGCCAGCCGATCAAGGTGCGCGGCATCGAGTAGGCGTAGACCGAGTTGCCGCGGAGCCAGTGGGTTTCGTTGGCCAGCCGGTTGCATTCGGAGTCGAAGCCGATGCTGGCGATGCCGAGGAAGCGCTTGCCGTTGGCCTCGCCGACGTCGATCAGGCGGCTGTGGCCGGTGAGGATCGCGTCGACCGCGGCCTCTGGCTCGGTCGGGATGCCGAGCGCCCGCGCCAGGTCGTTGCCGCGGCCGGTGGGGATCAGGCCCAGCGGCGCCTCGGAGCCGGCCATCGCGCCGCCGACGGTCCCGAGCAGCCCGTCGCCGCTGACGACGACCGGGACCTCGCCCAGCTCGACCGCCTGCAGCGCCAGTTCGGCCCCGTGGTCGAGGCCGCGCGTCTTCTCGACCCGGAAGACGGCGCGGCGGGCGTCCAGCGCGGCCTCGATCCGCGGCAGCAGCCTCAGGCTCCTGCCCCCGGCCGAGGAGGGGTTGAAGAGCAGGGTCAGCGGCGTCCCGGCGATCTCCATCGCGGCCCAGCCTAGACGGCCAAGCGAGGTGGATCGCCGCCCCTGCGGCGGGCGAGGAAGAAGCTGCCGTCTCCAGCGGGTTCCGACCAGACCGGCTCGAACCCGTGCCGCAGCAGGGCGCCGCGGAAGCCCCGCAGCACCTCCGGCGAGCAGGTCGAGACGAGGGCGAGGGAACCGCCGGGGCGCAGCACCCGCGCCGCTTCGGCCGGGGTGGGATGGGAGTCGACCGCGGCGAGGAGGTCGAACTGGTCGTCGGGGAAGGGGAGCGAGCGCGGGCCGCCCTGCTTGAAGGCGACCCGCCCCTCCGGGTCGAGCCCGATCCGCGAGGAGGCGGCGCGGACCGCCTCGGCCGAGCCGTCGATGCCCCTGATCCGGGCGCCGGGGAACTCGCGGGCGAGGAAGAGGACGCCGTCGCCCTCGCCACACTCGACCTGGAGGATCCGCTCCGGGTCGCCGACGTGGAGGACGGCCGCCGCCAGCGGGGTCAGGAGGGGGGAGGAGGTCACCTCACGGATCGTAGGTGCCGCGCCTCCGCCCGGTCCATTACTGTTTCGCGCCGTGGAGCAGCAGGGAGCGGATCGTCGCTGGATAGTGCTCGCCGTCTTCGCGGTGGTCGCGGTCGGCATCGTCGCCGCGATCCTGATCTCGCGCGGAGGCGGCTCCGACGAATCCAGCTCCTCGTCCTCCTCGACCGAAGCGAGCGCCGGCGGCTGTAAGAAGGTCGAAGCGCCGCCGCCGAAGAACGTCAGCTTCAAGGCGCCGAAGCAGGTCCTGAAGCCGGGCGAAGAAGCGACCGCGGTAGTCAAGACCAGCTGCGGCACCTTCGAGATCGCCCTCGACACCAAGCGGGCGCCCAAAACCGCCAACTCCTTCGCCTTCCTCGCCGAAGAAGGCTTCTACGACGAACTCACCTTCCACCGGGTCGCTCCCGGCTTCGTGATCCAGGGCGGCGACCCCAAAGGCGACGGCACCGGCGGCCCCGGCTACACCGTCACCGAGAAGCCGCCGTCGAGCCTCGCCTACACCAAAGGCGTCGTGGCGATGGCCAAGAGCTCGGCCGATCCGCCCGGCCGGTCCGGCAGCCAGTTCTTCGTCGTGACCGCAGCCGACGCCGGCCTGCCGCCCGAATACGCCCTGCTCGGCAAGGTGACGAAGGGCTACTCGACGGTGGCGAAGATCGAAAAGCTCGGGACGGCGGAAGAAAAACCGAAACAGACCGTCCTCATCGAAGAAGTCACGGTCGAACGCTGATCGTGGCCGCCAGGGCTCCGGCCAGCTAATCTGGCCAAGTGGCCAAGCCTGACGTCGGCGACCCAGCACCCGATTTCGAGCTGCCCGGGACGGGGGGCAGGACCTACCGGCTCTCCGAATACCGCGGCCGCAACGTGATCCTCGCCTTCTACCCCGGCGACGCGACCACCGTCTGCACCAAGCAGTTCTGCTCCTACCGGGACCAGGGCGACCGGCTCGACGCGCTCGACGCCGAGGTGCTGGGGATCTCGCCGCAATCGGTCGACTCGCACGAGCACTGGGTCAAAGAGCAGGAACTGAACGTGCCGCTGCTCGCCGACGAGGACCTGGCGGTGGCCAGGCGCTACGGCGTCACCGGCTGGCTCGGGCCGCTGGCGCGCCTGACCGAGCTGAGGGACACGCCCGGTGGCCGCTACGTGCAGCGGGCGATCTTCCTCGTCGACGGCGACGGGATCGTCCGCCACAAGACCGTCTCGCGGACCGGCAGCACCTACGAGTCGGTCGAGGACCTCGAGCGAGCGGTCGCCGAGATCGCTTGATGGCCGGCGAGCCGGCGGCCTTCGCGGTCGCTCCGGCGCCCGTGCTGAGGGGCGAAGCGGAAGGGGAGGGGCCGCCGGTCGTCCTCTGCCACGGGATCACCGCCACCCGCCGCTACGTGCTGCACGGGTCGCGGGCGCTGGCGCGGGCCGGCTACCGGGTCATCGTCTACGACGCCCGCGGCCACGGCGAGTCGGACCCCGCCCCGGGAGAGGAGGGTTATGGATACCCGCACCTGGTCGAGGACCTGGAGCGAGTGGTGGCGGACCAGGTCGGTGAGGAGCGCTTCTTCCTCGGCGGCCACTCGATGGGGGCCCATACGGCGGTGGCTTACGCGCTGCGGCACCCTGAGCGGCTGGCGGGGCTGGCGGTGATCGGGCCGACTTACCTGGGCGGGATCAGGCCGGAGTCGATCGAGTACTGGGACGGGCTGGCGGCGGCGCTGGAGGCCGGCGGCGTCGACGGCTTCGTCGCCTACATCGGCGCGCGGCAGGGGATCGACCCGCGCTGGCGCGACTCGGTCCTGCGCTTCACCCGCGAGCGGATGCTGCGCCAGCAGCACCCGGAGGCGCTGGCGCAAGCGCTGCGGGAGGTGCCGCGCTCGCGGCCTTTCGAGTCGCTCGAGCAGCTGAGCGCCCTCGATGTCCCGGCGCTGGTCGTCGCCAGCCACGACGACGCCGACCCCGGCCACCCGTACGCGGCAGCCGCGGCCTACGCGGAGGCGCTGCCGCAGGCGGAGCTGGTCAGCGAGGCGGAGGGGGAGTCGCCGCTTGCCTGGCAGGGCGGCAAGCTCTCGCGCGCGCTGGCGGCGTTTTTCGCGGAAGCCGTATCTTCAGCCGCATGAGCTTTCCAGGCGAGTGGACCTTGCGGCGCCTGATCGCCTTCGTCGCCACCCTCGGCGTCGGCATCGCCCTCTACATCGCGATCGCCGACTCCGGCAGCGGCGCGCCTGCGTGCCTCGCCGGCGGCAGCGGCTGTCAGACCGTCGCCGACAGCTCCTACTCGCACCTGGCAGGGGTCAACGTCGCCGTCTTCGGGATCGTCGCCTACCTGCTGCTGCTGGCGAGCGCCTTCTTCGCCGACGACGCGGCACGCCTCGGTGGCTTCGTCGTCGCCCTGGGGGGCTTCGGCTTCAGCGTCTACCTGACCTACATCGAGCTGTTCAAGATCGAAGCTTTCTGCGAGTGGTGTGTGGCCAGCGCGGTGCTGATGACGATCCTCTTCCTGCTGAGCGCGACGCGGCTGATCGGCTATGCCGGTGCCGGCGAGGGGACGGCTGTTGCCAGGGGAAGCTGAGGCCAGACGGCGGCAGCGGCTGCTGCAGCTGGCCGCCGGCGCCGTCTTCCTGGCGATCGTCGCCGTGGCGGTGCTGATCGTCGTCAACGCGACGACCAGCGGCAGCGGCGGCGACACGAAGCTCGAGGGGGTCGCCGCGGTGAACAAGTTCCTCGCGCCATATCCGCAAAACGCGGCCGTCATCGGCGACCCCCAGGCACCGGTCGAAGTGGTCGAGTACGGCGACCTGCAGTGCCCGGTCTGCAAGCACTACGCGGAAGACGTCGTGCCGTCGATCATCGAAAAACAGGTCAAACAGGGCTCGGCAAGGATCGACTTCCGGTTCATGGTGGTCGTCGGCGGAGAATCGATTACCGCCGGTGCCGCGGCCCAGGCCGCCGCTCTGCAGGGGCGCGGGTGGAACTACATCGAGATCTTCTACCGGAATCAGGGAGAAGAGAACTCGGGCTACGCCGCCGATGACAGCTTCCTCGAAGCGATCGCCAAAGCCGCCGGCGTCAAGAACCTCGACAAATGGAACGCCGACCGCGAAGACCTGACGAAGTGGGTCGAAGAAAACACCGAAGAAGGCGAAAACGTCGGTTTCACCGGCACGCCGTCGTTCACCGTCCGGGGACCGAAGCTGAACGAAGAACTCGAAGCGGTGGGCACGGCACCCTCGACGGGGGAACTTGAAGAAGCGATCGAAGGGGCGCACTAGGACCGCCTGGGCCCTTCGTGCCTAAGTTGACATAACCACCATTATCGTGCGTTGGGTCCGTGCGAAGCGATGTCCTCTCTGCGACGTAGCCTCCTGCATCCCGTGAGGATCTTTACGCGACGGCGACGACCAAACCGAAAGTCTGCGTACCTATGGGGATTCGGTCTCGCAGCCGGATGGATCTGTCTCTGGTCGCTAGCCCTGCTCTTCTTTGCCCCAGATATCGCGAGCCGCCTAACGCATCAAGCCCTATCCGACATTGCACAGATAGGAGCGACGCTGTTGGTCGCCTATGCGGTTGAGATGGCTTGGCTCGTGAAACACACGAGAAGGCGCGGCGACAAGACGAAGAAATGGATTGGCGTGGTGTCGGGGCTGGGAAGCTGTGGCGTACTCGGAATCATTTTCGCCGTGGCACTACTTGACCACCACGGCACCCCGATGAATACGGGCGAGCGCTTTGCGGCTACGTGGTCGGTTTTCTCCCTCGCCCTACTTGCGGCTCTCGTAGGCGTTCTCCCAAACTTTTTGTATGAGATCGGCCACGATCTGGCCACCGACTACTCCGACGAGTAGACATAACGCTCCCTACCGCACGAAGGCCGAGACAGCCCGGGCAGCCTCCATCCCGCTCAGCGGGCCGAAGCGCAGCGACCAGGAGCTGTCGAGGTTCTGCAGCAGCTTGCATTTGACGCCAGCGGCTTTCAGTGCTCGCTCGTGCTCTTCGCAGCGTTCGCAGCCCGAGGCGCCCTGGAAGACGGCGTCGAGGCCGTACCTGCCGTCGTCCACTGGCCACAGCGTCAGCCGATCGGCCACCGGCCCGGCGGGAAAGTCGACTTCTGCGCCCATGCCGGCCATGAATCGGCATCCGGGCCTACTTCTTGAGGATTCGAACCCCGGCCTTCGTCCGCGGGCATTCCTTCGGCCTCGCATAGGCGAAGCGTCTGCCCGGGCGGCTGATGCGGAGGCGCATGTGGGCGCGGCCGCGGGCGTTGGTGCGGGTGCTGCCGCCGGCGAAGGCGATCTTGACGTTGCGGCGGCAGGCGGGGACGTTGCTGACGACGCGGAAGCGGTAGGTCCATTTGGTGCCGGCGACGACGCGGCGCGGGCGCACCCTGAGCCGCACGCGGGCGTTGGCGCGTTCTTCGTCTCGCCGCAGTTGCGGGTCGCAGCTGGGCTTGGTGAAGACCTCTGAGCCGAACGGCTTCAGTCCTTCGGTGCCCGCGTAGGCCAGGTGCGAGAGCCCGAAGTCATCCTCGCTCCAGCGCAGGAACGAGTAGTGGTTGTAGGGCTCCTGGGTGACCGTGCCGGGCCGGATGCAGGGCGAGAGCATCACCGCCCCCACCCTGCCGCCGCCGTTGCCCGGTTCCGGGCCACCGTTGTTGGGCGTGTTCGGTCCGCTCGGCTCGTTGCAGCAGGATTGGGCGCCGCTGGCGGACTCGTCGAAGGTGACGAGGATCGCGCCCTGGTCCTGGTAGGCCGCCGAGCCCTGGATCTGCGGCACCCATTCGCGTAGGAAGGCTTCGATTCCCGCGAAGCCGCCGGGCAGCGCGGGGTTGACGCAGTTTTCGTCGTGGCCGTCGGAGCAGAGATCGGGCGTGACGAAGGAATAGGCCGGCGTCGTGCCCTCGCTCGCCAGGTCCTGCGGCAGGCGGCTGAGGTCGACGTCGTTTTCCTGGCAGGTCGGGTAGTCGATGATCGAGTGGAAGTAGACGAAGGGGTTGTGACGGGCCGCGTACTGGTCGCTCGTCCGCGCCCTCTGGGTCGGGTCGACGGCGCCGATCGCCGGATGCCGGCAGGTCGCCGGTTCGCCCGCCGCGACCGAGTTCCCCATGTCCTGCATGTAGCCGCGCCAGCTCTGGCCGCTGTTCTCGAGTTGGTTGGCAATCGTGCGCACGCTGCGCGGGTAGACGCAGCCCTGCCCCAGGGCGACCCCGTCTTCGCGCACGGTTCCGGGGAGGAATTCGGTGAACAGCTGGCAGTCGGCCTGGGTCTGCGGGTTCGGCGGCTGGCCGCTGACCATCGCGACGTAGTTATCGAGGCTCTCGTGGCCGATCCCGTAGTAGTTCGGGATGTAGGCGCCGATTTTGCGCAGCGTGGTCCCTAGGTACGGCGCCGGCGGGTTCGGTCCGAAGGTGGTTTCCGCGTTCTCGTTCTCCAGCACGATCACGAACAGGTGCTTGATCTGGGGCACGCCGGGCGGGAGGTTCGCTTCCGGCGACGCCGAGGCCGCGGCAGAGGCCCGCGCCCCTCCCCCGCACGCGATCCGCGCCCGGCGCCTCGCCTTCCTCAGGCGCTTCCTCAGGTGGTGGCGCCTGCGCTCCGACGCCTTGCGCATCCGGTGCCTCAGGCGGGCCACTTTGCGCTTTGCCGCCGCGCACGCTGCCGACACAACCGTGAATTCCTCTTCGGTGTCGGTCGCGAACTGCCGTTCCTGGCTGTCCTCGAGGAAGGCGCAGGCGATCTCGGGGCCGAGGGTGCCGATCCTGGCTCTGACCGCGACCTTCGCGTCGTAGGCGCTGCCCGGCTGCGGCGCCGGCAGCAGCCGGTCGATCGCCGTCGGCCCTTCGGTCCCGGCAAAGGAGCCGCCACACTCGGGCGCGAAGCGGACCCGCAGCCGCAGCGGCTGGGCGGCGATGTCGAGGGCGCCGGGTTCGGCCTTCACCTCGACCGAGAGCGGGAAGGGCGTGCCGGCGGTGACGAAGGCGGGAGCGGTCGCGGCGACGCTGACCGGCTCTTCGAGGGCG
>DASUWV010000074.1:0-6091 GCA_036378275.1 Solirubrobacterales bacterium
CCCGCAGTTCCCCCGGCGAGGTGCGCCAGCCGGCGGCGTAGACGAGCGGCGGCAGGAAGACGAGGAAGATCGTGTCGGGATCGAGTTCGACGCTGGGCAGTCCAGGCACCAGCGCGATCGCGAGGCCGCCGACGACGAGGACGATCGGCGCTGGGATCTTGCCGAAGTCGGCGATCCGGACCAGCAGCGCGGCGGCGAGGATGAGGACGAAGACCGACTCGACGTTGTTCATCGACCACATAACATCGCGTCCGGTGGCGGAACTGCTCTCACCCCCGCTGGAGGACCTCGACCACGTCCGCGGCGAGCCAGGCGCGCCGCTGCAGCTGGTGATGTTCGGCGACTTCCAGTGCCCCTTCTGCCTCGGCGCCCAGAAGAGCCTGCGGCGGGTGCGCGAGCGCCTTGGAGTGCGGCTGCTGTTCGCCTTCCGCCACCTGCCGATCCCCGAGAAGCACCCCTTGGCGATGGTGGCGGCGCAGGCGAGCGAGGCGGCCGCGGCGCAGGGGGCGTTCTGGGAGTACCACGACGCCCTCTACGCGAACCAGCCGAAGCTCTCGCGGGAGACGATGCTGGTCCTCGCCCGCGACCACGGCCTCGACGCCGACCGGCTCGCCGCCGAGCTCGGCTCCGAAACGCACCTGCCGCGGATCGAGCGCGACCTCGCCTCAGCCGCGGCCAGCGGCGCCACCGGCACGCCCACCTTCTTCGTCAACGGCGAGCGCTTCTACGGCGCCTACGACGCCTCCTCGCTGGTCGAGGCGCTGGAAGCTTGAATCGGGCGCCTAGGTTCGCGGCGTGAAGGCCCTGGTCCAGCGCGTCAGCCAGGCGGCGGTCGACGTCGAGGGGGAGCGGGTCGCCCAGATCGGGCCGGGGATGGTGATCCTGCTCGGGGTCGGGGTCGGCGACAGTGAGGCGGAGGCCGACCGGCTGGCCGAGAAGGTGCGGAAGCTGCGGATCTTCGACGATGCCGAGGGGCGGATGAACGAGCCGCTCGGCGAGCGCGAGGTGCTCTGCGTCAGCCAGTTCACCCTCTACGGCGACGCCCGGCGCGGCAACCGCCCCAGCTACACCGGCGCCGCCAGGCCCGAGGTCGCCGAGCCGCTGTACGACCGCTTCTGCGAGCGGCTGGGGGCGAAGAAGGGCCTCTTCGGCGCCTGCATGGGCGTGGCGCTGATCAACGACGGCCCGGTGACGCTGATGCTCGAGGTGCCGCCGGCTACTGAGCCGAGAGCTTGAAGGCCTGCCGCGCGAGCGCGGCGGCCGCGGCGAGCCGCTGCGGCCGGGTCTTGCCGGCGACCGAGTAGGCGAGGGTGAGCCAGCGGTTGCCGCGGACCGCGTAGAGGGTGCTGTAGGCGGGGATCCAGCTGGCGAAGTGTTCCCCCGAGGCGCGGTCGCCGACGCCGGGGACGTGGTGCGGGTCCCTGTCCGGGTAGGCGGCGTTGAACTGGACCTGCTCGGTCATCCGGTTTTCGTACCGCTGCCGCGCGTCGTAAGCGGTGTCGAGGGATATCGAGACGCGGACGCCGCGGCCTTGGAGCTGGCAGCGGGAGTTGGGCGGGGTCGGCTCCGATTCTCGATGGACGGCGCTGCCGGCCTGGCGTGCGACCGTCGCCGCAAGGGCCTTGCAGTCGGCGGCGCCGAGGTGCAGCGAAGTGGGCTGCTGCCCCGGCCGTTCGCGGAAGTTGCCGCCGCCAGAGGGCGTGGTCGTGGTCGAGGTGGACCCGCCCGACCCGCAGCCGGCCAGCAGCGCCGCCACCAGCAGCGACAGTACCTGCTGCAAGCCATATCGGCTCCTCATGACGCTCAGTCTAGGATTCGATCCTGGCAAGACTCACCTACACGGCAATCGCCTCCCTCGACGGCTACGTCGCCGACGAGCAAGGCGACTTCAGCTGGTCGACGCCCGACGCCGAGGTCCACGCCTTCGTCAACGACCTGGAGCGCCCGGTCGGCACCCACCTCCACGGCCGACGGCTCTACGAAGTGATGAAGGTGTGGGAGGGAGACGACGTCTTCGCCTCGGCACCCCCCGCCGACCTCCCGATCCTGCGCGACTACGCCGCAATCTGGCGCGCGTCCGAGAAGATCGTCTACTCCCGCACCCTCGAGTCCGTCGAGACCACCCGCACCCGCCTAGAGCGCAGCTTCGACCCCGAGACAGTGCGGCAGTTGAAGGAGCGCACAGCAGGCGAGATCAGCATCGGCGGCGCCGAGCTCGCCGCCCAAGCGATCGAAGCCGGCCTCGTCGACGAGATCCGCCTCCTCATGGTGCCGGTAGCAGTAGGCGCCGGCAAACCGGCCCTGCCGATTACCAACCACCTCAGGCTAAATCTGCAAGAGCACCGCCGCTTCGGCAACGGAACGGTTTACCTGCGCTACGGACTAGAGGGCTGAAATCGTCTGTCTGAATTCTTTTGTAGTCTAGGTCCTGTGGAGAACGTCCTCATTGCAAGCATCCATTCGGAAGCACTTTCGGGTGCGGCCGCTGTCGTAGCGCTAGCCACTGGAGTCATCGGCGGTGCCGCCCGCTATGGCGCGGTGCTCATTGGTCGTTCGGAACACGAAGTTGAGCGAGCCACCGCGATTGGCTTCTTCTCCGGGCTTGGTCTCGCAGTGATGGCCCTGATGAGCGAGTACGCAGCATGAACTACAGTCGAGCAATGGTTCTTCGAATCGCACTATTCGGCATTCCGACGGTTGCGGTCGTCGGCCTCACTCTGCTGTTGAACAGCTTGAACGCAAACGCCAATATCGTCGTTGCCGCGTACACGGTGTTCGCAGTGGTAACCGGTGCGTCTATCGGCTACTTCGCCGACCGCCTACCTGGAGCGGAACAAGGTCGCAGGGCACAGGCTTCTCGTCGGCACGGCACTTAGCCCAAGTCAGAGTGTCATGCCGGAGGAGGGACTCGAACCCCCGACACGCGGATTATGATTCCGCTGCTCTAACCAGCTGAGCTACTCCGGCGGGGAGGAGGATGGTAGCGATGGGGCGGCGGTCTGGAGGCTCTCCGGATACTGGATGGTCGGCGATGCGGCCGGTGCTGGTCGCCTTCTTGCTGGCGGCTGATGCGTTTGCGGTGGCGACGCTGGCGATCGTGCACCCGGGTGGGTGGCTGCCGCCGTTCATCGCGTTCGGCTCAATCCTCGTGGGGCTGGTCTGGTTCCAGGTGTGGTCGATCAGGCACCGGCACGACGACGACTGATTCCGGATCATGGGTAGGGTGGCCCGGTGACCGCGGAATTGGACAGGGCAGTGAAGACGGTGGTCCGGCGGTGCATGGGAATCCAGCCGGGCGAGGACGTCCTGGTCGTCTGCAACCCGGTCACCGAAGAGATCGGCGCGCTGATGCGGATCGAGGCGCAGGGGGAGGGCGCCGACGCCACCCTCGCCGTGATCTCCGAGCGCGACTCGCACGCCGCCGAGCCGCCGCGCGCGGTGGCGGCGGCGATGGCCGCGGCGGACGTGGTCCTGGCGCCGACGATCCAGTCGATCTCCCACACCGAAGCGCGCAAGCTCGCCAGCGAGGCGGGCGTGCGCGTCGGCAGCCTGCCCGGCGTCACCGAGGAGATGCTGGGCCGCCTGATGACGAGCGACCTGGAGGAGATCCGGCGCCGCAGCTGGGCGATCGTCACCGCGCTCAACCGCGCCTCGGAGGCGCGGATCACCTGCCGCCACGGCAGCGACCTGCGGATCGGCCTCGAGGGGCGGATGGGCATCGTCGACGGGGGCGAACTCGGCAACCGCGGCGCCTTCGGCAACCTCCCCTGCGGCGAGGGCTTCATCGCCCCGGTCGAGGGCACCGGCGAGGGGGTGCTGGTCGTCGACGGCTCGATTGCCGGCGTCGGTCTGCTCGACACGCCGACCGCGCTGACCGTCCGCGAGGGCCACCTGGTCGAGGCGACCGGCCCCGACGGCTCGCAGCTGATGGAATTGCTGACCAGGCACGGCGAGGAGGGCACCAACGTCGCCGAGCTCGGGATCGGCACCAACGAAGAAGCGGTGCTGACCGGCAACATCCTCGAGGACGAGAAGATCCTCGGCACCTGCCACGTCGCCTTCGGCGCCTCGGCTGCGATCGGCGGCCGGGTCCAGGTCCCCGTCCACCTCGACTGCGTCGTCCTCGAACCGACCGTCGAAATCGACGGCGAGAAGATCCTCGGCAACGGCGAGCTGCTCGTCTGAGGGGGCTGGGGAGGATGCCGCCCCTGCTCGCGGTCCCCAACGTCTCGGAGGGAAGCGACGCGGCGCGGCTGGCGCGGCTCGAGCGGGCCTTCGCCCGGGGGGTGACGCTGCTCGATCGCCACTCCGACGCCGACCACGGCCGCTCCGTCTTCACGCTCGCCGGCGCGCCCGGGTCGCTGACCGAGGCTCTGGTCGACGGCGCCGGGGAGGCGATCGAGACGATCGACATGCGCACCTATGAGGGCGCCCACCCGGCGATCGGCGCGCTCGACGTCTGCCCGCTGGTCTGGTTCCGGCCGGGGGACCACCAGGCCGCCCGGACCGAGGCGGTGGCGGCGGCCGAGCAGATCGGCGGCCTCGGCATCCCGGTCTTCCTCTATGGCGAGCTGGCGCGGGACCCGGGCCGGGCCGAGCGCGCCTACTTCCGCAACGGCGGCCTCGCCGAGCTCTGGCTGCGGATGGAGTCCGGCGAGCTGCGGCCGGACTTCGGGCCGGAGCTGCCGCACCACACCGCCGGGGCGACGCTGGTGACGGCGCGCCCGCCCCTCGCCGCCTTCAACGTCGAGCTCGACAGCGGCGACCTCGAGGTCGCCCGCGCCGTCGCCGCCGGCCTGCGCGAGTCCGGCGGCGGGCCGGTGGGGGTGCGGGCGATGGGCCTCCTTCTCTCCAGCGGCCGCGCCCAGGTCTCGACCAACGTCCACGACCCGCTGGCGGTGCCGCTGGGCGAAATCGTCGAGCGGGTGCGTACCCTGGCGGCGCCGCTGGGCGCGCGCCCGGTCGAGGCCGAGCTGGTCGGCCTGATCCCGGAGGCGGCCCTGGCGGGCTACTCAGCCGATGTGCCGATGCGAGGCTTCGACCCGCAGCGCCACACGATCGAGGCGCGCCTCGCCGAGGCGACCGACTAA
The DNA here is from genome assembly GCA_036378275.1 of Solirubrobacterales bacterium. GTDB lineage: Bacteria > Actinomycetota > Thermoleophilia > Solirubrobacterales > 70-9 > VAYN01. Next base: position 5,091 of record DASUWV010000074.1, read on the forward strand.
ATTTCGAAGCGATGGCTCAGGCGAGGAAAAAGCGACAGCGCAAGCGCCGCGGCACCCAGGGCGGGCGAATCGACACCAACGCTCGGCGCAGCAAACCCCGCACCCGCGCCGAGGCGAAAGCGCAGGCGCGCTCGAAACGCAAGCCGGCGCCGAAACAGGACCTGCCGCCGACCTGGCGCAACTCGGCGCTCCGCGGCCTCTTCGCCGCCGTCATCTTCTTCCTTCTGCTGATCCTCCTCTTCAAACGCCCGGTCGGCGTCGCCCTCGTCTTCGGCCTCTTCATGCTCGCCTTCTACATCCCCGCCGGCTACTACATCGACATGACCATGTGGCGGCGGCGCGAGCGCCAGCGCATCCGCGCCCGCCAGGAGTAGCGATGGCCCTCGACGTCGAGATGCTCACTGTGGGGGCGATCGGCGAGAACTGCTTCCTGTTCCGGCGCGCGGGCGCCGACAAGCTGCTGATCGTCGATCCGGGCGAGGAGGCGGAGCGGATCCTGGCCGCGGTCGAGGAGACCGGGGCGGAGGTCGAGGCGATCCTCGTCACCCACTGCCACTTCGACCACATCGGCGCGGTCGCCCCGGTGGCGAAGGCGACCGGCGCGCCGGTCTACTGCCCCGAGATCGAGGTGCCGGTCCTCGCCGACATCATGGCCTACGTCCCGTGGGAGGGCTTCGGCCCGTACGAGAGCTACGACGCCGACGAGATCGTCCGCGGCGGCGAGACGCTGCAGCTCGCCGGGATGGAGATCGACGTCGTCTTCACCCCCGGCCACAGCCCGGGCCACGTGACGTTCTCGATCCCCGACGAGGCGGCGGTGTTCTCCGGCGACGTCCTCTTCCAGGGCTCGGTCGGCCGCACCGACCTTCCCGGCGGAGACTGGCCCACCCTGCTCGAGTCGATCCGGACGCTGATCGACGAGCTCCCCCCGGAGACGAAGGTCTTCCCGGGTCACATGGGCGTCACCACGCTCGGCGTCGAGCAGGCGACCAATCCATTCC
>DASUWV010000075.1:0-28978 GCA_036378275.1 Solirubrobacterales bacterium
AACGTCTACGGCCCGCGCCAGGACCCGCTCGGCGAGGCCGGCGTGATCGCGATCTTCTGCGGGGCGCTGCGCGAGGGCGGGCAGCCGACGGTCTACGGCGACGGCCGCCAGACCCGCGACTACATATATGTGGGCGACGTGGTCGCCGCCGCGCTCGCCGCCGCCGCGTCCGACGTCACCGGCCCGATCAACGTCGGCACCGGCCGCGAGACGACCGTGCTCGAGCTGGTCGACGCCCTGCGCGAGCTGGGCGGGCGCGAGAACTTCGAGGCGCGGTTGGCGCCCCCGCGCCCCGGCGAGGTGCAGCGGATCGCCCTCGACGCCTCGCGGGCCGAAAAGGAGCTGGGCTGGCGCGCCGAGACCGGCCTTGGCGACGGCCTGCGCCTCACGCTCGACTCACTCTGATCGCTAGCCTTCGTCTCGATGCCAGCCCAGGCCTATGCCGGTAAGGAGTGCGTCTGCCAGTTCCGTAAAGGGATCTGCGACCAGTCGTGCGTGCGCGACATGCTGGAGACGCCGTTCTACATCGCCTGCCTGAAACTGAAGGGCCGGCGCTGCGTGGTCGTCGGCGGCGGCGACATCGGGCTCGAGAAGGTCGAGGGCCTGCTCGCCTGCGACGCCGACGTCACCCTGATCGCCCCGGTCGCCCACCCCGAGCTGGAGAGCCTGGCGAGCGAGGGCTCGATCCGGTGGGAGAAGCGCGCCTACGGCGGCCCGGCGGACCTCGAGGGCGCCTTCATGGTGATCGCCTGCACCGACGACTCCGAGGTCAACATCGGCATCTTCGACGACGCCGAGCAGCGGGCGATGCTGGTCAACATCGTCGACGTGCCGCCGCTCTGCAACTTCATCCTGCCGGCGATCGTCCGCACCGGGCCGCTCGCGATCGCGATCTCCACCGCCGGCGCCTCGCCGGCCCTGGCGAAGCGGATGAAGCGCGAGATCTCCGAGCTCTTCGGCGAGGAGTACGCGCGCCTGGCGGTGATCCTCAACGACGCCCGCGGCTGGGCGAAGGGAACGCTGCCGACCTACCAGGACCGCAAGGAGTTCTTCGAGGGGATCGTCAACGGCGACCCCGACCCGATCGAGCTGCTGCGCCGGGGTCAGGAGGCGGCGGTGCTGGCGATCGTCGAGTCCGCCAAAGAGCGGGCCGCGGCTGCTCTCGCCTAGCTGGTCCCGCAGGCGCCGCCGCGGACCTGCTCCAACATCGAGCGCAGCTCTTCGGCCTGCTCGACACTGAGACTGGCGCTGAAAGCCGAGGCAAGCTCCGCTCGCACCAGCGGCCGCATTTCCTCCAGCAGCTCGGCGCCGGCGGGGAGCAGGGTCGCGTAGCTGACACGCCGATCGGTCTCGCAGAAGGTCCGCTCCAGCAGCCCGGCCTTGATCAGCCGGTCGACGAGCTTGGTCAGTCCGCCGCGGGTGATGACAAGGGCTTCGGCCAGCTCCCCCATTTTCAGCCGATGCTCGGGAGCGCGGTCGAGCGTCGCCAGGACTTCGAACCAGGCGAGCGGCGGCAGCTCGGCTGCGGTCAGCACCTCTTGGAGGCGACCGGTGACCGCGGCGTGAGTCTGGGTGATCGCGATCCACGCCTCGCGATGGGGGTCGAAGTCCGCGCCCCCGCTCTTCGCAATCACAGCCGTCTGCTCACTCATAGCTGCATCTTCCCACACGATTGTTGATCTGACAATAGTTGACAAGCAAAGCTTTTCTAGCTAAGATTGTTTCCAGGTCAACCGTTTCAGCATCAACCGTCTAGGAAAGAAGAGAGCAATGAGCACCGAGACCGTCATCAAGCAAGCCCAGCAGATTCCGGCGGGGGCCTGGAGCGTGGACCCGGTCCACTCCTCGGTCACCTTCGCCATCACCCACAACGGCGTCACCACCTTCCGCAGCGGTTTCGAGCGCTTCGACGCGCGCCTCACCGGCGGCGAGCAGGCCAGGCTCGAGGGCGCAGTCGAGGTCGAGAGCATCGACATCGACGAGGAGATGCTCAAGGGCCACCTCCTCTCCCCCGAGTTCTTCGACGCCCAGCGCTTCCCGCAGCTGCGCTTCACCTCGACCGAGCTCAGCGTCGGCGAGGACGGCGCCCTGCGCGTCGTCGGCGACCTCGAGATCCACGGCGAGACCCGCAAGGTCGAGGCCGCGGGCCGCTTCGCCCACCTGGGTGAGGACGCCTCCGGCAAGGCCCGGGTCGGCCTTTCGATCACCTCGACCGTCGACCGGCGCGACTTCGGCCTCGACTGGCAGGCGCAGCTGCCGGGCGGCGGCGACGTCCTCGACTACGCCGTGACGATCTCCGTCGAGCTCGAGCTCGTCGGCACGGAGGCTTAGCCATGAGGGTCCTGGGCATCACCGGAAGCCTGCGCCGGGACTCCTACAACCACGCCCTGCTGCGGGAGGCCGCCGAGCGGCTTCCCGCCGGGGCGGAGTTGGTCGAGTTCGACCGGCTCGCGGAGATCCCGCCCTACGACGCCGATCTCGAGGAGCTCACGACGCCGGAGCCGGTGGAAGCGCTGCGGCAGGCGATGCGCGACGCCGACGCGGTCATCGTCGCCACCCCCGAGTACAACCACTCGATCCCCGGCGTGCTGAAGAACGCCCTCGACTGGGCCTCGCGCCCGGCCGGGCAGAGCGCCCTGACCGGGACCCCCGCGGCCGTGATCGGCGCCTCGACCGGGATGTTCGGCGCGGTCTGGGCGCAGACCGAGACCCGCAAAGTCCTCGGCGCCCTCGGCGGCCGCGTGGTGGAGCGGGAACTGCCGGTGGCCCGCGCGACCGAGCTCTACCGCGACGGCCGCCTCGAGCTCTCCCCCGAGCAGTCCGAGCAGCTCGAGAGCCTGCTCGCCGAGCTGGTGGTCGAAGTCGAGCAGCAGGGCGAACTGGTCGCAGCCTGAGATCAAATATTGCGTGTACGCAACTCTTGCTTTAAATATTGCGTACACGCTATATTTGATGCATGGTAGATCCCGTTTCCATTCCTGAAGCTGCTCGTCTCCTGAAATTGAGTCCCGCCCGCGTGCGGCTGATGGCCTCGAAAGGCCAGCTCCCTGCCGAGAAGGTCGCGGATCGCTGGCTGATCGAGCGACGCGTCGTAGAACTGCGCCGGCGGCAGAAGCCCCCCCGAGGGCGCCGTTTCACCCCGCGGAATTCATGGGCGATCCTGCTGCTCGCCTCAGGCGAGGAGGCGCTCGGGGTCGATCCAGTCGATCGGTCCCGACTGAGGAAGGCCATTGCGGTGGAGGGCTTGAACAGGCTCGCGCCACGGCTTCGGGCTCGGGCTGAGATCTGCATCTATAAAGCGCATCCGGGGGAGATCCCGTATGTACTCGAAGATCAAGCTCTGCTGCCTTCTGGAATAAGCGCTGCAGGCTCAGTCGACGCAGGCCTCTTATCCGGACGGGAGGCAGACGGGTACATCGCGCGATCGCGGCTTCAGCACTTCGTCACCGAGCATGCTCTTTCGCCTGTCGATATCGATGGCAACGTCCGGCTTCGAATTGTTCCCGACGAGCTCTGGACGAGCCTGGAACTCAGCAATCGAGTTGTTGCTCCCCCGGCGGCAGTGGCACTCGACCTGGCCGAAGAAGACGATCCCCGCTCGCGAGCCGCCGGAAAAAACGTCCTCCGCGAGATCGACCGGACCAACCGGGTCGCCGCCCGCCGGTAACACTGGTCGGCATGGAGTTCCCCTCGGTAATCCACATCGACTCAGTCACGCCCGAGGCCGAGAGCCTTTGGTCTCTGGCGTTAGAGCTCGCTCAAGCGCTCGGCTCCGAGCGGGAATGGTCGCTGATCGGCGGGCTCATGGTTCAGCTCCACGGCCTGGAACATGCCGACGAGTTGCGTCCTACGGTCGATATCGACCTCCTCGGCGCCGCGCGGAAGCCTCCGACGATGACCGAGGAGATAGCTTCGCTTCTTGCCGAGCGGGGAGCGCAGGTCGCCGTGCCTCCCCGCTCCAATTCAACGCTCGGCTACAGATTTGAGCTGGATGGAGAGGTCATCGAGATCCTCGGACCCGACGGGTTGAGGAACGATCCGAAGACGCTCGCGGGATTGACCACCTTCCAGGCCTCCGGTGGAACTCAGGCGCTTCGGCGGACTGAGGTAGTTCTCGTCTCCCTGGGTGATTCATCGCCGGTCGCCGTACGCCGTCCAAGCTTGCTTGGGGCAATTCTGATCAAGGCAAAGGTCGTGGCCAAACGGCGCAAGGAAAAGTTCGACTCGGATCGGCAAGACCTGATCAAGCTGTTGAGCTACGTCGAGGACCCACGGCGCCTCGCACGCGATGAGCAACTGAAGGCATCTGAGAAGAAATGGCTGTGCAAGGTCGAGCACATCCTGAACTTCGAAGACGCGACGCTGGCTGTGCTCTTTGCGCCCGATGTCCTCGAGCGGGCCCGGCAGGCATTCCAGCTCTTGAGTGCCTAACCCTTCGGCAGGGCGAAGAAGGCGACCGCGGCGTACTGGGCGGTCGCGGCGGCGATGACGAAGAGGTGGAAGACCTCGTGGTAGCCGAAGACGGCGGGGTTGGGGTTCGGGCGCTGGGTCGCGTAGACGACGGCGCCCGCCGTGTACAGGAGGCCGCCGAAGGCGACCAGGAGCGTGCCGGCGACGCCCATCGAGGTCCAGAGTTCGGGGAAGGCGGCGACCGCGACCCAGCCGAGCGAGACGTAGATCAGCGCCGAGGCCCATTTCGGATGGTCGATCCAGATCATCTCGACGATCGCCCCGGCGACGGCGCCGATCCAGACCACAGCGAGGATCGCCATCGCCAGGGTGCCGTGCAGGACCAGCAGCGCGAAGGGGGTGTAGGTGCCGGCGATGAGGAAAAAGATCATCGAGTGGTCCAGCCGCCGCATCCACTGGCGCACGTGCGGCCGCGTCCAGTTGACCCGGTGGTAGAGAGCGCTGGTGCCGAAGAGGGCGGAGAGGCTGAGTGCGTAGACGGCGACCGCCAGGGTCGCCTTCGGCGTCTTCGCGAGGATGATCAGGGTCGCGCCGAACCCGAGCGAGAGGAAGAAGGCCCACTCGTGGGAGACGCCGCGCAGCTTCGGCTTGACCAGGGCGATCGCCTCGGCGGTCGCCTCTTTGGCCGCGGTGGCGCGCTCTTCGACGGCCTCTTTGGCCGCGCTTGCCCGATCCCCCATCGCCTCTTTCGCGGCGGTGGCGCGCTCGCCCATCAATTCCGCGCCCCTGCGCAGGTCCTCCATGCCGGGAGGGTACCCCCATTTCCGCGCCAGGACACGGAAAACCCGTTTGCCGAGTTTGGGGAGTTGACACAATATGGAGAGAGAACCGGCAGCTTCCGAACGCCTTAATTGCGCCTTCTGGCACTTTTTCCGTCCTGCCTCTGAGCGATCCTGCGTAGTTACCGCCGAAAGCCGCCCCGAGAGGAGATTTTTGATGTCTAAGACCGCCGTTGCCAGTCCCGAAAACGGTCTGCAGGGCCTCTCGGTCGAACGCAGGTTCTCGACGCCCGGCGTGCATCCTTTCGACCAGATCGAGTGGGAGATCCGCGATGCGGTGATCGGCAACCCGGAGAGCCCGGCCTTCGAGCAGCGGGGGGTCGAGTTCCCGAAGAGCTGGTCCCAGAACGCGACCAACATCGTCGCCCAGAAGTACTTCCGCGGCAAGCTCGGCAGCCCCGAGCGCGAGAGCTCGGTCAAACAGATGATCGGGCGCGTCGCCGGCACCATCTCCGACTGGGGGCGCGAAGGCGGCTACTTCGCCTGCGAGGAGGACGCCGACGCGTTCGAGATGGAGCTGACTGCGATCCTGCTCAACCAGAAGGCGGCCTTCAACTCGCCGGTCTGGTTCAACGTCGGCTTCGAGGAGCACCCGCAGTGCTCGGCCTGCTTCATCTTGAGCGTCCAGGACACCATGGAGTCGATCCTCGAGTGGAACACCAAGGAGGGGATGATCTTCCGCGGCGGCAGCGGCTCGGGCATCAACCTCAGCAACATCCGCGGCTCGGTCGAGCACCTCTCCAAGGGGGGCCTCGCCTCCGGCCCGGTCAGCTTCATGCGCGGCGCCGACGCCTGGGCGGGGACGATCAAGTCGGGCGGCAAGACGCGGCGGGCGGCGAAGATGGTCGTCCTCGACGTCGACCACCCGGACATCGAGGACTTCGTCTGGTGCAAGGCCAAAGAGGAGGAGAAGGCCGCGGCCCTGCGCGATGCCGGCTTCGACATGTCGATCGACGGCGACGGCTTCACCTCGATCCAGTACCAGAACGCAAACAACTCGGTCCGGGTCACCGACGAGTTCATGGAGGCGGTCGAGGCCGGCGAGGACTGGCACCTGACCGCGCGCACCGACGGCTCCTCGGTGAAGACGCTCGACGCGCGCGAGCTGATGAAGCAGATCGCCGACGCCGCCTGGCGCTGCGCCGACCCGGGCGTCCAGTACGACACCACGATCAACCGCTGGCACACCTGCCCGGAGTCGGGGCGGATCAACGCCTCCAACCCGTGCAGCGAGTACATGCACGTCGACAACTCGGCCTGCAACCTCGCCTCGATCAACCTGATGAAATTCCGCCGCGAGGACGGCAGCTTCGACGTCGAGGACTTCGAGCACACCGTCGACGTCGTCTTCCTCGCCCAGGAGATCATCGTCGGCCCCTCGAGCTATCCGACCGAGGAGATCGGCGAGAACGCCCGCCGCTTCCGCCAGCTCGGCCTCGGCTACGCCAACCTCGGCGCCCTGCTGATGAGCGACGGCCTCCCCTACGACTCCGCGGAGGGCCGCAACGTCGCCGCCGCGATCACGGCGCTGATGACCGGGCGCGCCTACCGCCAGTCGGCGCTGATCGCCGCCGGGGCGACCGGGCCGTATGACGAGTACGCGAAGAACCGCGAGCCGCACAACGGCGTCATGCGGATGCACCGCGACGCCGCCTACGAGGTCGACGCGACCGGGATCAAGGGCGACCTGCTCGAGGCCGCGCAGCGGGCATGGGACGAGGCGGTCGAGCTCGGCGAGGAGCACGGCTACCGCAACGCGCAGGCGACGGTGCTGGCGCCGACCGGGACGATCAGCTTCCTGATGGACTGCGACACGACCGGGATCGAGCCCGACTTCTCGCTGGTCAAGTACAAGGAGCTGGTCGGCGGCGGGCAGATGACGATCACGAACCGCTCGGTGCCGCTGGCTCTGCGAACGCTGGGTTACGACGAGTCCGAGATCGACCAGATCGACGCCTACATCACCGAGAAGGGCACGATCGTCGGCGCGCCGGGCCTGAAGGAGGAGCACCTGCCGGTCTTCGACGTCGCGGTCGGCGAGCGGGCGATCACCCACACCGGCCACATCGACATGATGGCGGCGACGCAGCCCTTCCTCTCCGGGGCGATCTCGAAGACGGTGAACATGCCGCAGAGCGCCACGGTCGAGGACATCGCCGACGCCTACACCCGCGGCTGGAAGGGCGGCCTGAAGGCGCTGGCGATCTACCGCGACGGCTCGAAGACGGCGCAGGCGCTGCGCACCGACGCCCAGGAGGAGAAGGAGGCCGAGGCCGAAGTCGAGATGGCCCAGCCGGTCCGCAAGAAGATGCCGCGCGAGCGCGAATCGATCACCCACAAGTTCTCGATCGGCGGCCACGAGGGCTACATCACCGCCGGCAAGTACGAGGACGGGACGGTGGGCGAGATCTTCCTCACCGACATCGGCAAGGAGGGCTCGACGATGCGCGGGCTGCTCAACGCCTTCGCCACCGCGATCTCGCTCGGCCTCCAGTACGGGGTGCCGCTCGAGACCTTCGTGCGCAAGTTCAGCTACATGCGCTTCGAGCCGGAGGGGATCACCGGCAACCCGGAGATCCCGTTCGCGAAATCGATGCCCGACTACATCATGCGCTGGCTCGGCAGCCGCTTCATCGAGGACACCGAAACGCTCGAGGAACTGGGGATCCTGACCGACGAGGTCCGGGCCAAGAAGGACACCGAACAGCTCGGCCTCGGCATCGCCACCGACACCGCCGGCCCGGCCAACGGCAACGGCCACTCCAACGGCGGCAACGGCGCGGCGGTCCCGCCCACCGCGGCGATGACCGAAACCCCCCCGGTGCGGCCGGCGAAGATGCAGGGCCTCGACCTCGGCCCGGCCTGCGACCAGTGCGGCGGCATGATGCAGCGGACGGGGTCCTGTTACACCTGTTCGCAGTGCGGGAACAACACCGGCTGCGGCTGAGCCGCTAAGAAAATCGTCGAACTCTCAAGGATCGGCCGTTCGCGGCCGATCCTTTTTTCGTGTCAGGGGACGAAATGAGGTCATGGCTGCGGATAGCGATCGCCTTGCTCTGCATGGGCGCGGCGGTTCTGATCGTCGTCATCCTCTCCTCGGGGCCGCATGACAGCGACAGCGGCAAGGCGGTGGGAGTCGCGGTGTTGGTGGCGTTCCTCAGCCTTTCGATCGCTGCTGCCGTCAACTTCGTCGCCCGCCAGCCGGGGGTCGCGGTGGTCGGCTACCTGACGCTTTTGGCAGCTGGGGTCGCCTTCGCCGCCACCCTCAACCAGATCCTCGGCCATTCGCTCCTCTCGAGCGGGGCCAGCGCGAAAACCACCTGGTATTCGCTCCTCGCAACCTTTGCCCTCGGCAACACCTGCGGCCTATTGGCCGGCTACGACGATCTCGATCCCGACAGCCTGAAGCTGTCGCGCCTGGGGACCGTCGTCGTCCTCTGGGCGCTGGTGATCAGCGCCATCGGCGAAATCCACTCGCACGGGGAGGACATCGACCCGCGCGCCTTCGGGGTGATGGCGCTCCTCTACGTGCTGGGTGCGCTGACGCTCCCCCTGCAACGGGCGCTGGCCAACAGCCCCGACTGAGTCGCGCCAGCCGCTAAAGCTCGACGCCGCGGGCCGCGAGCCACTCGGAGAGATGCTCGGGCGGGGTGCCTTCGAAGGTGAGGCGGGTTCCCTCACGGAGGACGTGGTCGCCGTTATCGACCTGGCCGGAATTGGTGGCGAGCCAGTAGGCAGCGGCCGCGGCGGCGAGGGCGGCGGGGTCGTCTCCTTCGGGGTCGATGCCGCGGGCAGTGGAGAGCAGGACGCCCCCGAGGTCCTCGACCGCCGTGGTCGGACGGTCGTCGTCCTCGAAGCTCTCGAAGAAGGCGGTGATCGCGTCGTCGGAGCCGTCGGGATCGACGATCGCCGCCGCCTCGCGCACCACCTCGGAGAGGGTCGGGATCGTCTCGCGGGTACCGGATTTCACGCGACCCAGTTACCCAGTTCCTGACGTCGTAGAACCAAGCGGGGGAGCGCACGCGGCGGAGGGGCAGTGCTTTGCACGGCCCGTAGCTGCGGGTGCTTCCCAGCGCCGGTTATACGGCGTCAGGAGAGAATCACCTCGGCGTCGTGGCGTGGCGTCTCCGTTATGGCGCGGCGGAAGGGGCGCTCGGGGGCGGGATTGGCGGGCCGGATCTCGCGGCGGCGGACCAGCTCGCGGAGGACTACCTGCATCTCGAACTGGGCGAAGGCGGCACCGAGGCAGCGGCGGACGCCGCCGCCGAAGGGGATCCAGGTGTAGGTGCCGGGCGGGTCGTCGAGGAAGCGCTCGGGCAGGAAGCGCTCGGGTTCGGGGTAGATCTGCGGGTCGCGGTGGATAAGGTGGATGCTGGGGACGACGCGGGCGCCGGCGGGGAGCTCGTAGCCGCCGAGCTCTACCGGCTCGGTGAGGCGGCGGATGACGATAACGATCACCGGCCGCAGGCGCAGCGTCTCCTGGATCGTCGCCGTCAAGTACGGATCCTCGCCGGCCTCGGCCTCGGCCCGCAGGCGTTCGAGCTTCTCGGGGTGTCGGGCGAGGCGCTCCATCGCCCAGGAAAGAGCGGTCGCGGTCGTCTCGTGGCCGGCGACCAGCAGGGTCAGGAGCTCGTCGCGGATCTCGGCGTCGCTCATCGGGCTGCCGTCCTCGTGGCGGGCGGCGACCAGCATCGAGAGCACGTCGTCGCGCTCCTCCAGGTCCTCGGCGGCGCGGCGCTCGGCGATCTCCCGTGCCAGCAACCGGTCGACCCGTTCGGTGCGGCGGCGGAAGGCAGGGACGCGGTCGAGCCGGTCGGGGCCGATCAGCAGAATCGGCAGCAGCGCTTTCGGGCTGCTCGTGAGGTTTAGGAAGTCCCGCAGGGCGTCGCGCAGCTGCCCCATCCGCTCGCCGCCGTGGACGCCGAAGACGGTCTCGATCACGATCTCCAGCGTGATCGCCTGCATCCGCGGCCGCAGCTTGTAGGGGACGCCGGTCGGCCAGCGCTCGATCTCGCGGGCGGCGATCTCGGCCATCTTCTCGCCGTAGGCCTGCATCCGCTCGCCGTGGAATGGCGGCAGCAGCAGCTTGCGCTGGGCGATGTGCTTCTTCTCGTCGAGGACGAGGACCGAGTTCTCGCCGAGGATCGGCCGCAGGATCTGGTTGCCCTCCCCGGCGTGGAAGACGCGCGGGTCGCCGGTGAAGACCTGCTTGACGAGCTCGGGGTCGGAGACCACCACCCAGTCGCCTTCGTAGGCGATCTTCAGCGTGAACATGCGGCCGAAGCGGGCGCGGCTCTGCTCGAGCAGCCACTGCGCCTTACGCGACCAGATCGCGGTCTGCGGCACCCGCCCCATCCGCGGCCCCGGCGGCAGGCCCTTGATCGGAGCCGGGCCATGCCCGTTCACCGACGCCGCCGCTCTGGTGGACGCCTCCATAAAGGCCAACCTACTCCCACGCTTTCATGCGGATGTGTGACTTTCGTACGGCGCAGGGAGTTCCGTGGTTCCTTTGTCGTGTATAGCCGGACAAAGGAACCACGGAACTCGTAGCCTGGGCTCGTGGCCAACCTGCCGCGCCTCCCCACGGCGATCGAGCACCGGGTCGTCAAGCTCGTCTGCAACCAGCCGCCGCGGCTGCAGCGGCTGCTGTTCGGGGCGCCGCCGGTGATCGACGGGCAGCGGCTCGCCGACGACGTCAACGCGCTACTGTGGCTGGACCGGCTCGTCGACGACGGGGGCCTGACCGAGAACCAATTGGTGGAGGAGACCCGGGAGGAGCGGTTGAGGGAGGCGATGATCGTCGCCCACCGGCCGCCGATCCCTATGCAGCGGGTCGAAGAACTCGAGCTGCCCGGCCCGGCCGGCCCGATCGCCGCGAGGCTGTTCACGCCGCCGGGCGTCGAGCCGCCCGCACCGCTTCTCGTCTACTTCCACGGCGGCGGCTGGGTGATCGGCGGCCTCGACACCCACGACGACCCCTGCCGCTTCCTCGCCGCCCACTCCGGCGCCCGCGTGCTCTCGGTCGATTACCGCCTCGCGCCCGAGCACCCGTTCCCGGCTGCCGCGGAAGACGCCTTCGCCGCCTACGCGTGGGCCGCCGTCAACGCCGAGCGGCTCGGCGCCGACCCCGCCCGGATCGGCGTCGGCGGCGACAGCGCCGGCGGCAACCTCGCCGGCGCCGTCTGCATGATGGCCCGGGACAGCGGCGCCCCCTCCCCGGCGATGCAGCTGCTGATCTACCCGGTGACCGAAACGGCGGGGACCGCGGCCTCGCGCCGGACCTTCGCCGAGGGCTTCCTGCTCACCCGCGGCGACATGGACTGGTTCGAGCAGCGCTACCTACCGCCGCAGGTCGACCGGAACGATCCGCGCGTCGCCCTGCTCGAGGCCGCCGACTTCTCCGGCCTCCCGCCTGCCTACGTCGCCACCGCCGGCTTCGACCCGCTCCGCGACGAGGGCGAGGAGCTCGCGCGGCGGCTGCGCGAAGCGGGCGTGCCGGTGGCCCTGCGCCGCCACCCCGGCCTCGTCCATACCTTCGCCAACCTGACCGCGATCTGCCCCTCCGCACGCGCCGCGATGCTGGAAGTCGCAGGGGCCTTGCGGATGGGCCTTGCGCCCGGTTAGAGCCGGCTCTACTCGTACTGCAAGGACTGCAACACATCCAGCCGCGACGCCCGCCGCGCCGGCACAATCGCTGCCAAAACGCCGATGACCGCGGCGAAGACGAGCAGCAGGACCAGCGTCCCGACCGGATAGGAGAGGGTGAAGCCTTCCGACTTCAGCGGCTGCGCGATCAGGGTGGCGAAAACGATCCCGAGCACCATCCCCAGGATCGCCCCGATCAGCGCCGTGATCACCGCCTCGTAGCGGATCATCGTCCGCACCTGCCGCCGCGACATCCCGATCGCCCGCAGCATCCCCAGCTCCCGCGTCCGTTCGTGGATCGAGAGCGCCAGCGTGTTGCCGATCCCGAACAGCGAGATCAGGATCGCGAAGGCGAGCAGCGCGTAGACCAGCCTGACCAGGTTGTCGATCTGCTTTTCGCGCTCTTCCTTCAGTTCGCCCTGGTTCAGCACTTCGGTGACCGGAAACAGGAGTTCCGAGCCTTTCGTCAGCAGCGCCTGGACCTGCGCTTCGCTCGCCCCCTCTTCGACCTTGACGAAATCGAAGAGGTCCTGGGTCTGGTCGAAGTCCCGCGCCATCACGCCCTGGGTGACGAGGACGCTGCCGAACACGCCGAGCTTCGAGTTGAACTCGCCGACGACGCGGAAGCGCGGCCGCGCCCGGGTCTGGGTCAGCAGTTGGAAGCTGTCGCCGAGGGAAAGGTTGTGGGAGCTCGCAAAGTCATTGGAGACGATCGCCTCGCCGTCGCCGAGCCGGCGCAGCGCGCCCGGCCCGCCCTGCGTCCATTCGATGTCCACCGTCTCGCCGATGTCCCTGGTCGGGGCGTCGACTTTGACCGTGCTGCCCGGCGTCCCGTTTTCCAGCACCTTCGCCTGAGCGCCGCGGATCGTCGAGACCAGCTCCACGCCCGGCACCTTGCGCGCCGCCCTCGCCGCCCCACTGGGGATCGGCGAGAAGCCGTCGCTGTTCTGGATCACCAGCCCGCCGGCGAAGTTTTCGTCGACGACCTGGGCGACCGTGCTCTTGAGCCCGGCGGCGAAGACGGTGACGAAGGCGACCAGTGCGAGCCCGATCATCAGCGCCGCCGCGGTGATCGCGGTGCGGCTCGGGTTGCGCTGGGCGTTCTCGCGGGCGAGGCGGCCGGTGAGGCGGCGCGCCCGCTCCAGCGGCCAGCCGGCGACGGTCGCCAGCGGTGGCACCAGCCGCGGGCTGAAGATCGAGACGGCGAAGACGACGGCGACCGCGCCGCCGCCCATCAGGATGGCCCGGGTCCCGGCCGAGCCGCTGCCGAACAGCCCGATCAGCACCACCGCGATCCCGGCGGCGGCGAGCAGGATCGAGAGCGCCAGGTAGGCGAGCCGGCGGCGCCGAGTCGGCGCCGGCGCGAAGGCGTGGAGGGCGGCGATCGGCGGCACCCGGGTCGAGCGCAGCGCCGGCACCAGCGAGGCGACGAGGGTGACGACGAGCCCGACGGCGAGGGCGACGATCACCGTTCGCGACTCCAGCTGCAGGCTGGTCGTCGGCAGTTCCAGCCCGAAGGCCTTGAACAGAGCCTCGATCGCCGCCGCGACCGCGAAGCCGCCGGCGATCCCGAGCAGCGCCCCGAGCAGCCCGATCGCTCCCGCTTCGACCATCACCGAGGTGAGGATCTGGCGCCGCGAGGCGCCCAGCGTGCGCAGCATCCCGAATTCGCTCACCCGCTGGGCGACGGTGATCGAGAACGTGTTGAAGATCAGGAAGGAGCCGACGAAGACGGCGATGAAGCCGAAGACGAGGAGGAAGGTCTGCAGGAAGCCGAGGTTTTCGCGGATTTCTTCCGAGGCGCGATCGGCTTTTTCCGTCGCCGTCTCGACCCTGACCCCCGCCGGCATCTCCAGGGCGATCCGCCGTTTCAGCGCCTCGGAGGAGACGCCGTCGGCGGCCGCGACCGAGATCTGGTCGAAGCGCCCGCGCTTGTGGGTCAGGCGCTGGGCGACCGGCAGCGTCACCTGAGCGATGCTGGCGCCGCCGAAGGAGGCGCTGCCGAGCTTGGTGATCCCGACGAGGCGGAAATCCTCGGCGCTGCCCTGACCGATCAGCTCGATCGTTTCGCCGAGCTCGAGGCCGCTGCTTTCCGCCGCGCCCTTGTCGATCGAGGCTTCGCGCGGCCCCCGCGGTTTGTGCCCTTCGACGTAGTTCAGCGCCTCGAGCCCGTCGGGCAGGGTCGAGGAGATGAACTTCGGCGCGAATTTGTTGCCGATCTTTTCGCCGTCGGCGGTGAAGAAACCGCCGGGCGTGAAGATCGCCCCCGCCGCTCTTTCCACCCCCCGCGCCTTCTGCACGGTCGGCAGCAGCGAGGCGCTGATCGTCGGCGTTTCGCCGTTTTCCTGCTTGACCGGGTTCTCGGCAGTGATGACGACGCTGGTCCCGCTCAGCGACTCGCTGAAGATTTCGTCGAAGGCGGCGAAGATCGTGTCGGTGAGGACGTAGGAGCCGGCGACGAAGGCGACGCCGAGGACCACGGCGAAGGTCGTCGTCAGGGCCCGCACCTTCCGAGCCCAGAGACCCTTCAGGGCGAGGGCCGTCACAGCCGCTTCTGCAGCTCGATCACTTCGTCCGCCGAGCCGGGGGCGGCGTCGCTGACGATCTTCCCGTCCTGCAGGGTGATCAGGCGGTCGGCGTGGGCGGCGGCGACCGGGTCGTGGCTGACCATCACCACCGTCTGGCCGAACTCGTCGACCGCCTGGCGCAGGAGCTTGAGGACGTCCTCGCTCGCCTTCGAGTCGAGGTTGCCGGTGGGCTCGTCGGCGAAGACGACGGCCGGCTTGGTGACCAAGGCCCGCGCGACGGCCACCCGCTGCTGCTGGCCGCCGGAGAGCTCGGCCGGGCGGTGGCTCCGGCGGTCCTCGAGGCCGACGGTGCGGACCAGGGTGTCGACCCACTGCCGGTCGGGCTTGCGACCGGCGATCGAGAGCGGCAGCACCAGGTTCTCCTCCGCGGTCAGGACCGGCAGCAGGTTGAAGAACTGGAAGACGAACCCGAGCTTGTCGCGGCGCAGCTCGGTCAGCTTCGCGTCGTCGAGCTTGCTGATGTCGACCCCGTCGAGCTCGACCGTGCCCGAGGTCGGCTTGTCGAGGCCGGCGAGGATGTGCATCAGCGTCGACTTGCCCGAGCCGGAGGGGCCCATGATCGCGGTGAAGCGGTCGCGCTCGAAGCTGGTGGTGACGCCGTCGAGGGCGTTCACGGCGGCGTCGCCCTCCCCGAAGCGGCGGTGGAGGTCGGTGGCGACCACGACTGGCCCGTTGGCGCTCACTGCCAGGCACGCTATCGAGCCGGGGAAATAGGGTGCGCCCGTGCCCCTCGCCGACCGCTTCGACGGATTCCTGATCGACCTCGACGGGGTCGTCTGGATCGGCCGTGAGCCGGTGCCGGGGTCGGTCGAGGCGCTGCGTGAGCTGCTGGCGGCCGGCAAGCGGATCGTCTTCGTCACCAACAACCCCGGGCGGCTGCCCGAGGCCTACGCGGAGCGGCTGCGGGGGCTCGGGGTCGAGGTCGGCGCCGAGCAGGTCGTCACCGCCGGGGTCGTGGTGGCGCGGCTGGCCGGGGAAGCGGCCGGCGAGGGCGGCAGCGCCTTCGTGCTCGGCCGCTCGGCGCTGAAGGAGATGGTGGCGGCGACGGGGGCGCGGCTGCTCGAGGGCGAGGAGGCCGAGCGCGCCGACGTGGTCGTAGTCTCCGGCCATCCCGGCTTCGACTACGAGGAGCTGAGGACGGCGAAGTTCGCGCTCGACAACGGCGCCGGGCTCTTCGCCACCAGCCACGACCCGACGATGCCCCACCCCGGCGGCGAGCTGCCGGGGACCGGCGCCGTGCTGGCGGCGGTCGAAGTCGCCTCCGGCAGGCAGGCGACGATCGCCGGCAAGCCCGAGCGGCACCTGTTCGAGATGGCGAAGGAGGCGGTCGGCGGAGGGCGGCTGGCGATGGTCGGCGACCGGATCAGCTCCGACATCGAGGGCGGCCGGCGCGCCGGGCTGGAGACCGTGCTCGTCCTCAGCGGCACCACCTCGCGGGAGGAAGCCGAGGCGGCCGATCCGGCGCCGGACTTCCTGCTCGAGCACCTCGCGGGCCTGCTCGCGTGAGCGCCGAAGCGAGGCCCGGGAGCGCGCACCGGCGGCCCGGGCTCAGCTTCGCCGGGGTCTTCGCCGTCACCTTCCTCGGCCTGATCGCCGTCGGCTCGGTGCTGCCGGTCCTGCCCCGCTACGTCCACGGACCGCTCCACTCCACCGACCTCGCGGTCGGCGTCGTGATCGGCTCCTACGCGGCGACCGGGCTGCTGCTGCGGCCGGTCGCCGGTCGCCTCGCCGACACGCGGGGGCGGCGGCCGACCGTCCTGCTCGGGGCGCTGCTGGTCTCGCTCAGCAGCCTGCTCTACCTCCCCCACCTCGGCATCCCCGGGCTGATCTTCGCCCGCCTCGTCCTCGGGGCCGGCGAGGGCGCGCTCTACACCGCCGGCTCGGCCTGGATCGTCGACATGGCGCCGGTCGAGCGCCGCGGGCGGATCCTCGGGCTCTACGGCCTCGCGGTCTGGGGGGGCCTCAGCATCGGCCCGCTGCTGGGCGAGGTCCTGCTGCACGCCTCCGGCTACGAGACGGTCTGGATCTGCGCCGCCGCGCTGCCGCTTCTCGGCGCCGCGATCGCGGCCCGCGTCCCCGATCCCTTCCAGCCCCTCTCCCACGCCGAGCCGCACCCGCTGATCGCCCCCGAGGCGGTGCGGCCGGGCTTCGCCGTCGCCCTCGCCTCGGTCGGCTACGCAACCCTCGCCGCCTTCATCGTCCTCCTGCTCGAATCGCGCGGGGTCGGCCACGGCGCCACCGTCTTCGCCGCCTTCGCGGCGATGATCGTCCTCGCGCGCTTGCTCGCCGGGCACCTGCCGGACCGCTACGGCCCGGCGCCGGTGGCGATCGGGGCGGTCCTGGTCGAGGCCGGCGGCCTGCTGCTGATCGCCCTCTCGCACAGCCTCGTCGCGGCGATGGTCGGGGGGATGGCGATGGGCGGCGGCTTCTCGCTGCTCAATCCCTCGCTGATGCTGATCGCCGTCGGCCGCGTCTCGGAGGCGGCGCGCGGGGCGGCGATGGGCACCTACACCGCCTTCTTCGACGCCGGGGTCGGGATCGGGGCGCCGCTGGCGGGCCTGGCGGCGGCGCTGACCAGCTACGAGGGCGCGTTCCTGTTCGCCGCCGCGGTCGCCGTCTGCTCGGCGCTGCTGATCCTGGCGACGCTGCGCCGCGAGCACCACGCGACCTAGGTCGGCGTCAGCGCTCGGCGATCAGCAGCGTCTGCAGGGCGCGGCCGACACGGCCCTCTTCGTCGAAGAGCGTCGACTCGGCGGTCCCGACCCCGTTCGGCCGCGGCAGGGTCGCGGCGTCGACGCCGATCCACTCCCCCTCCGGCATCCGCTCCAGGTGGACGGTGAGGTCGACGTTGATGAAGAGGAAGCGGCGGAAGTCGAGCGAGGCGCTGATGCCGTTGCCGACGTCGGCGGCGACGAGCAGGCGCTGCAGCGGCGTCGGCTCCTCCCCCGCCACCAGCGGCTGGCGCATCCGCAGCCAGGCGGTGGCCGGTCCGGGCTCGAGGAAGCCGCCGGCGGCGAAGCGGATCTCCATCGCCGAGTGGTAGCCGTGCTCCTGCTCGGTCGGGAAGAACTCGGCGGGGGTGCCGTCCTCCGGTGGCGGGGGCGGCTGGCTGGCGACCAGCGCCTCCCCCGGCAGGTCCAGCTTCGCGGTGCGCAGGCGCCAGCCTCGGGCGCGCATCAGCGCTTCGCCCTCGGCGTCGTGGAGCTCCGCCTCGACCATCTGCACCCGCCGCCCCGGCCGCGCCACCCGCGCCTCGACCCGCACCGGCGCGATCGGCATCGAGCGGAGGATCTCGAAGGTGAGCCGCCCGACCTGGAACTGCTCGGCGTCCGGCAGGGCCTCGATCGCATGGCCGAGCAGCGCCGCCGGCGGGCCCGCGTGCTGCGCGTCTGCGTCCCAGGGTCCCCGCGTCAGCTCGGTCGCCCGGAAGAGGTCGCCGTCGCGCTCGTAGAAGGCCTCGAACACGCCGGGATCGTATGGGTCACCGGTCGGCAAGCGTCACCGGCCCGTAGTACCCGAGGCGTAACCTCTTTCACAGGCGAAAGGAGACAGATGGCAACGAAAGTCGAGAAAAGCGAGCAGGAGTGGCGCGAGCAGCTCACCCCCGAGCAGTTCGAGGTCACCCGCAAGGCCGGCACCGAGCGCGCCTTCACCGGGCCCTACTGGGACGAGAAGGCGGAGGGGATGTACCGCTGCGTCTGCTGCGGCACCGAGCTCTTCTCCTCCGACACCAAGTTCGACTCCGGCACCGGCTGGCCCAGCTTCACCGAGCCGGCCAACCTCGAGCACGTGGAATTGCGGCCCGACAACAGCCTCTTCATGCGGCGGACCGAGGTCGTCTGCAAGCACTGCGACGCCCACCTCGGCCACGTCTTCGACGACGGCCCCGCCGACCGTGGCGGCAAGCGCTACTGCATCAACGGCTGCGCGCTGACGCTCGAGAAGAAATAACCAGCGGCGGGACGAATTCGTCCCGCCGGATCAGAGCGCGCCGCCGCCGGCGCCCAGGTAGCTGAACCGCACCGCCAGGGCGACCGCCTCGGTGCGGGTGTCTACCTCGAGCTTGGCGATCGCGTTGCGAACGTGGGTGTGCACGGTCGCCGGGCTCAGCTGCAGCCGGTCGGCGATTTCTTTCACCCGCAGGCCCTCGGCGAGCAGCTCGAGGATCTGCCGCTCGCGCGGCGAGAGGTCGAGCAGTTTCTCGACCTCGGAGGGCTTGCCGCCGGCGAAGTCGCCGCCGAGGAAGGTGCCGCCGCCGGTCACCGCTTTGACCGCCTTGGCGATGTCCTCGGCCGGCGCCGACTTCAGCACGTAGCCGGAAGCTCCCGCCCGCAGCGCCAGCGCCAGGAGGTCGGGCTGGGCGTGCGCGGTGAAGATGATCACTTTGGTCCGCGGCCGGACCTTCAGCACCTCCCGCGTCGCCTCGATGCCGTCGCGCTTGGGCATCTCGACGTCGATGATGAGGACGTCGGGTTCCAGTTCCTTGACGACGTTGACGACGTCGCGGCCGTTGCTCGCCTCGCCGACGATCTCGACCACGGGCGAGCTCGCCATCCGCGCTTTGATCGCGTCGCGGACGATCTCGTGGTCGTCGCAGAGGACCACCCTCCTGGCGTCACGCACACCGGCATTCACGAGAACCGTCCCTCTGCGCTGCTCATGCAGCCGCGATTCTTTCAGGCGCTCCGTACCGATGCAAAGAATTGGGTAGCGTGAAACTGCCGTCGCTTTCCTGGCGGTTCTCGATCAGGGCGATGATCGTCCGCCCGACGGCGCATGCCGTGCCGTTGAGCGTGTGCAGCACCTGCGGCGAGGCGCCCTCCTCCGGCCGGTAGCGGGCGCCGAGGCGGCGGGCCTGGTAATCGGTCGTGTTCGAGCACGAGGTGAGCTCGCGGAAGCGGCCCTGGCTCGGGATCCAAGCCTCGCAGTCGTACTTCTTCGCGGCCGGCGCGCCGAGGTCGCCGACGGCGACGTTGACGACCCGGTAGGGGATCTCCAGCTCGGTCAGGATCCGCTCCTCGATCGCCAGCAGCCGCTCGTGCTCCTCCTGCGAGGCGTCCGGCTCGACGAACGAGAACATCTCCACCTTGTCGAACTGGTGGACGCGGAAGATGCCGCGGGTGTCGCGGCCGGCGGCGCCCGCCTCGCGGCGGAAGCAGGTCGAGAACGCGCAGTAGCGGCGCGGCAGCTCGGCGGCGTCGAGGATCTCGTTCGCGTGCAGACCCGCCAGCGCGACCTCGGAGGTGCCGGTGAGGAAGAGCTCGTCCTTGGGGATCTCGTAGATCTGGTCGCGGTCGCCGGGGAACATGCCGGTGCCCTCGAGCGCCTCTTCGCGGACCAGGACCGGCGGCACCGTCGGCTCGTGGCCCTCGCCCCGGACCAGCTCGATCGCAAAGCGGACCAGCGCCAGCTCGAGCAGGACCAGGTCCCCCTTCAAGTAGGCGAAGCGCGAGCCGGAGAGCTCGGCCGCCTTCTCCATCTCGATCAGCCCCAGCTCGGTGCCGATCTCGAGGTGGTCGCGCGGCTCGAAGTCGAACCGCGGCCGCTCGCCGACCTCGCGGATGACGACCGCGTCCTCCTCGGTCATCCCTTCCGGCGCGTCGGGGTCGGGGACGTTCGGCAGCTGTAGCGCCAGCTCCGCGAGCTCGGCCTCGACCCCCTCGAGCTCCTCTTTCGCCGACTCGATCCGCTCCTTCAGCCCCTGCACGGTCGCCATCAGCTCCTCGGCGTCCTCGCCTGCCTGCTTGCGCTCGCCGATCTGCTTCGAGAGCGTCTTGCGCTCGGCCTGCGCGTTCTCGACCTCCGGCAGCAGCTCGCGCCGGCGCGCGTCCAAGGCCAGCAGCTTGTCCACCTGCTCGGCCGCGCCGCGCCGCGCCAGCGCGGCCTTGACCCGCTCAGGATCGGAGCGGATCGCCTTCAGGTCCAGCATGTGAGCCCCTCGGCTAGGGGGATTCCTGGCCGGGCCGCGGCGAGGATTCGGCCTGTTCGCCGGCGTACTCGGCGACGAATTTGGCGACCGCCTTGGCCTGGTTCCCGACGACGATGTTCTGCGGCATGATCGCCCCGGAGAAGCCGCCGTTCTGGATCGCGAAGAGGGCGTCTTCGTAGGTCTCGGTGCGGCCGTTCAGGTTCGGCCCCTGGGTGCGCTGGCCGCGGTTGCCGCTGCCCTGCGTGCCGGCGGCGCTCAGCGTGTGGCAGCCCGAGCAGTGGGTGGCGAAGAGCTCGGCGCCGTTGTAGTTCGGGTCGCTCTTGGAGAGCGAGACCCCTTCCGAGCCGAAGCCGCAGGCGGCCAGGCCGAGGGCGGCGGCGAGCACCGTTGCTATGACGAGAGCGGAGCGCATGCGGCGGGCATCATATTGTCTAGCTCCCCCGCGATGCCGCCGCCCGATCCAGCCAGCTTCCGAGCCGCGATGGCGGGGCTGCCGACCGGGGTCACGATCGTCACCGCCGACGGGCCCGACGGCCCGGCCGGAGCCACCGCCAACGCCGTCTCCTCCCTCTCGATCGAGCCGATGATGATGCTCGCCTGCCTCGACCGCGGCTCCCGCACCCTGCTCGCCGTCCAGGCCGCCGACCGCTTCGGCATCAGCGTCCTCCACAAGGGCCAGGAGCCGATCGCCCGCGCCTTCGCCACCAAGGCGCCGGTGGCCGAGAAGTGGTCCGGCGTCGCCTGGAGCGACCGCGACGGCATCCCCGCCATCGCCGACGCCCTGATCTTCATCGCCTGCGACCTCCGCGACGTCCTCTCCGCCGGCGACCACGTGATCGTCACCGGCGAAGTACGCGCCCTCGAAGCGCGGGAGGGCGACCCCCTCGTCTTCCACGCTGGCCAATACCGCCCGCTGGATTGAGGATCACCCGCGAGTGGTCACTTCGACGCATTATCGATGTCGAATTGACCACTCGCAGCACGAGCCGATGATCGAACACCTGTGAGGTGTCGGATCATCGACTCGGCGATCAGAGGCCGCTGGTGCCGGCGGCGCGAAGGGCGAGGAAGAAGATCACCCAGCAGCTGACGGCCATGATCCCCATCTCGCGGCGGACGATGGCGAGGGCCAGGGATTCCTGGTCGGCTTGGGGGAGGTTCTCGTAGTCGGTTTCGCCTACCTCACGCTGGGCGGCGTCGGCGCGGGCGCCCTCGGCGATGAAGGAGACGACGAGGGGGAGGATGCCGTAGAGGTAGTGGAGGCCTTCCTTCGGCTCGTGGTTGGTGACAACGAGGAGGCCGCCGAGGAGGGCCTGGAGGAAGACCGAGACCTGGGCCGCGCGCAGCAGGTACCAGAAGGCGACCGACGGCCGATCGCGGTACCAGGCGATGCCGCCGACGACGCCCGCGCCCGCATTTAGCGCGATCAAGCAGACGCCGACCGCGATGTGGAGGCCGACCACGGGGCTAAATCCGCCTAGAGGGGTCGGGATTCGGCTTGCTGATGCGGAAAAGCACTATGTAGCAACATGTCACAAAGTCGGTATATAACAGGGGCTACGGCGGCTGAAGCCGGGTAACTGACCCGGTGAGCGCTCCGCCAGAGACGACCTCCACCTCCCCGTGCTGAAGAGCTACCTCCCGATCCTCGTCTTCGCCTTCCTCGGCCTCACGGTCGGCGGCGTCTTCGCGCTGGTCAACCACCTCGTCGGCCCGAAGAAGCCGGCCAGGGAGACCGCGGCGACCCGGCGCCAAGGCGAGCCGTACGAGTCCGGCATCCCGGTCGAGCCGACGAAGGGACTGCGCTTCGGCGTCACCTTCTACCTCGTCGCGATGCTCTTCATCCTCTTCGACATCGAGGTCGTCTTCCTCTACCCGATCGGGGTGATCCTGAAGGGCGCCGACAGCCTCCTCGTCCTCGGCGAGCTCGTCACCTTCGTCGTCCTCCTCCTCGTCGCCTACGTCTACGTCTGGCGGAAGGGGGCCCTGGATTGGAGGTAGAGCGCCGCCCCCTGCGCGAGAAGCAGCTGGCCGCCCGCGACGTGCTCCGCGGCGACCTCGAGGGCGAGGACCTCGAGCGCTACGTCGAAGAACGCGTCGTCACCACGACCTTCGAGAAGGTCCAGAACTGGGCGCGGGCGAACTCGATCTTCCCCCTCACCTTCGGCCTCGCCTGCTGCGCGATCGAGGCGCCGATCTCGATCGTCACCGCCCGCTACGACCTCGCCCGCTTCGGCGCCGAGGCCCTGCGCGCCTCGCCGCGCCAGGCGGACCTGATCATCCTCTCGGGCCGGGTCTCGATCAAAATGGCGCCGGTCGTCCGCCGCCTCTACGACCAGATGCTGGAGCCGAAGTGGGTGATGGCGATGGGCGCCTGCTCCTCCTCGGCCGGGATGTTCGCCAACTACGCCGTCGTCCAGGGCGCCGACAAGTTCATGCCGGTCGACATCTACGTGCCCGGCTGCCCGCCGCGGCCGGAGGCGGTCCTCTACGGCTTCACCAAGCTGCAGCGCAAGATCCTCGGCAGCCCCGACCAGAGCTGGCGGCGCCGCTACGACGCCTACGGGACCGAGGAGTGGGCGCGCGGCGGCCCGCGCAGCGAACCGAGCCCGGAGGCGGCGAGCGCCTACGAGCAGGCGCGCGAGTCGGTCGAAGCGCTGCGCGCGAGCGGGGAGCCCTCCCTTGCCTGACGCTCCCGGACTCGAGCTGATCCGGGGGGAAATCGACCGCGACCACCCCGGCGCAGTGCTCGCCACCTCCTTCGACCGCGCCCAGCCGGCGCTGATCGTCGACCCCGAGCGGGTGCTCGAGGTGCTCCGCTGGCTCGCCGAGCAACCCGGTCAGCACTACGACTTCCTCTCGAGCCTCCACGCAGCGGACTACCTGCCCGCCGAACCGCGCTTCGCGGTCCACTACGAGCTGATCAACCGCGACCGAGTGGAGCGCATCCGCGTCAAAGCGATGCTGGCCGACCCGGGCGAGGACGCCCAGCCGGAGATCGACTCCTGCGTCGAGCTCTTCCCCACGGCTGATGCACAAGAGAGAGAAGTGTTTGATTTTTTCGGCATCGTCTTCCGCGGCCACCCGAACCTGACCCGCATCCTGATGCCCGACGACTACGTCGGCTGGCCGCAGCGGCGCGATTTCCCGGTCGGCGGCGAGCCGGTCACCTTCACCTACTCGGAGCAGCGCTATGACGGTTGAGCAGGTGGACCGGACCAAAGAGGTGATGACGGTCAACGTCGGGCCGCACCACCCGGCGACCCACGGCGTCCTGCGCCTCGTCGTCGACCTCGAAGGCGAGATCGTCCGCGAGCTGCGGCCGGTGATCGGCTACGTCCACACCGGGATCGAAAAGTCCTGCGAGGACAAGAGCTACTGGAAGGTCATCCCCTTCGTCGAGCGGATGGACTACGTCTCCTACTTCTTCCAGATGGAGGCCTTCTGCGGCGCGGTCGAGCGATTGGTTGACCTCGAGATCCCGCCCCGCGCCAGGTACCTGCGGACGCTCTTCCTCGAGCTCAACCGCATCCACTCGCATCTGGTCTGGCTCGGCACCACCGCGCTCGACCTCGGCGCGATCTCGATGCTCTGGTACTGCTTCCGCGAGCGCGACAAGATCCTCGACCTCTTCGAGATGGCGACCGGGCAGCGGATGCACACGCGCTACTTCCAGGTCGGCGGCGTGATCGAGGACATCCCCCTCGGCTTCGAGGCCAAGTGCCGCGCCTTCGCCGAGGAAATGCCGATCCGGGTCGGCCAGTACGAAGACCTGCTCGACCGCAACGAGGTCTTCCTCTCGCGCACCAAAGGGACCGGGATCGTCTCCCGCGAGCGGCTGCTGGAGCTCGGCGTGACCGGGCCGCTGCTGCGCGCCGCCGGCGACCCCTGGGACCTGCGCAAAGCCTTCGACTACCTCGCCTACCCCGAGGTCGACTTCAAGATCCCGGTCGGGACGGTCGGCGACAACTACGACCGCTACCGGGTGCGGGTGGCGGAGATGGTCGAGTCCTCGAAGATCGTCCTGCAGTGCCTCGATGCCCTCCCCGAGGGGCCGTTCATCGCCGACGACCGCAAGTACGTGCTGCCTCCGCGCTCGGAGCTCTCGACCTCGATGGAGAGCCTGATCCACCACTTCAAGCTCGTCACCGAGGGCTACCGCGTTCCGCCCGGCGAGGTCTACTACTCGATCGAGGGCCCCCGCGGCGAGCTCGGCTGCTTCGTCCTCGCCGACGGCTCGGCGAAGCCGGCCCGCGTCCACTTCCGCGACGCCTCCTTCGTCAACCTGCAGGCCTTCCGCGACATGGCGGTCGGCGGCTACGTCGCCGACATGATCGCCTCGCTGGGGATGCTCGACCCGATCCTGGGAGGCGTGGACCGGTGAGGGACCATGCGTCTTGGCCCGCGGGTCCTGTCTCCGATTGCGGGCTCCGCCTCCCGGCGGAGTCCTCGCAATCGTCGCCACCCGCGGGAGGAACGTTTGATGGCTGAGCTGCCGGTAGACCCCGCTGTCCGTGAGGGCCGAGTACCCGGCCGCTCGTCGGAGCAGATTCCTGAGCTTCGTGAGGTGGGTTGTCCTCCCGAGCTGCGGGAGCGGATTGAGACGCTGATGGGGCGCTATCCGGATCGCCGCTCGGCCTCGATCCCGGCGCTGTGGGCGGTGCAGGAGCGCTACGGCTGGTGCACCCCGGAGGGGATCCGCCAGGCCGCGGCGGTGATGCGGGTGACGCCCGCCTACCTGGAGTCGGTGGCGAGCTTCTACGACCTCCTCCACACCGAGCCGGTCGGCTCGCACCGGATCGAGGTCTGCACCAACATCAGCTGCTGGATGCGCGGCGGCGACCGCCTGCTCGACGCCTTCAAGGCCGCCGCCGAGGGCGACGAGGACTTCTTCGTCACCGGCTTCGAGTGCCTCGGCGCCTGCGACATCGCCCCGATGGCCTCGATCGACCAGCGCTACTACGGCCCGCTCGAGGCGGCCGAAGCGGGCAAGGCGATCGAGCAGCTGCGCGCGGGCGGCGAGGTGCTGCCGGAGAAGGCTCTGGCCAGGCGCGGGCTGGCGGGGGACTCCTGATGCCGCACCGGCTGGAGAAGCGCGTCCTGCTCGAGCACGCCGAGGACCCGGCGCTCGCCACCCTCGACGGCTACCGGCGCCTCGCCGGCGGCTACGAGACCCTCGAGCGCGCCTACAAGGAGATGGAGCAGGACGAGGTCCTGAAAGAGCTCGAAGACTCGGGCCTGCGCGGCCGCGGCGGCGCCGGCTTCGCGATGGGCAAAAAGGCCTCCTTCCTCCCCCGCGGCGACATGGCCAAGTACCTCTGCTGCAACGCGGACGAGTCCGAGCCCGGCGCCGTCAAGGACCGCGAGCTGATGCAGCGCAACCCCCACCAGCTGATCGAGGGGATCGCGATCGCCGCGCTCGCCGCCGACGCCGGCCACGCCTTCATCTTCATCCGCGGCGAGTACGACGAACAGGCCGACATCCTCGACCGCGCGGTCGCCGAAGCCTACGAGGCGGGCTACCTGGGGACCAACATCCTCGGCTGCCACCGCGACCTCGAGCTGGTCGTCCACCGCGGCGCCGGCGCCTACATCTGCGGTGAGGAGACCGCGCTGCTCGACGCGCTCGAGGGCAAGCGCGGCAACCCGCGCCTGAAGCCGCCGTTCCCGGCGGTCCAGGGCCTCTACGGCGGCCCGACGCTGATCAACAACGTCGAGACGCTCTCCAACGTGCCCCACATCGTCCGCCGCGGCGCCGAGTGGTTCAAAGGCTTCGGCACCGAGCAGTCGCCCGGGACCAAGGTCGTCTCGATCTCCGGCGGCGTCCGCCGCCCCGGCAACTACGAGGTCGAGCTGGGGATCACCACCCGCGAGCTGATCTACGACCTCGCCG
Source organism: Solirubrobacterales bacterium (assembly GCA_036378275.1). Classification (GTDB taxonomy): domain Bacteria; phylum Actinomycetota; class Thermoleophilia; order Solirubrobacterales; family 70-9; genus VAYN01. Next base: position 26,305 of record DASUWV010000075.1, read on the forward strand.
GCGGCCCCGAACCCGGCCACGAGATCAAGGCCTTCTTCCCCGGCGGCTCCTCCTCGCCGGTGCTGAAGGCCGAGGAGGGGCTCGACCTCCCCTACAGCTTCGAGGCGATGGCCGAGGCGGGCTCGATGCTCGGCTCCGGCTCGATCATCGTCTGTGACGACCGCGTCTCGATCCCGCACCTGGCGCTGCGGACGGCGCGCTTCTACCACCACGAGTCCTGCGGCAAGTGCGTCCCCTGCCGCGAGGGCACCAACTGGACCGTGAAGATGCTGGAGCGGATGGTCCGCGGCGAGGCGACGCCGATGGACCTCGACATCGTCAGCTCGGTCCAGCAGAACATCATCGGCCACTGCCTCTGCGTCCTCGGCGACTCGATGGCGATGCCGGTCGGGGCGATGGTCCGCAAGTTCCGGGAGGAGTTCGAAGCGGTGATGGCCGACCCCGAGCTGGTGCTCGACCCGCACGCCGTCGTCCAGGCGCCACCGGAGACCCTGGGAGCGTCGGTATGAGCCCCGCCGGGCGCGAGGTGACGATCACGATCGACGGGCGCGAGGTGCCCGCGATCGAGGGCGAGATGCTCCACGACGCCGCCCGCAAGGGCGACGTCGAGATCCCCTACTTCTGTTACGAACCGAAACTAGGCGACCCGGTCGGCGCCTGCCGCATGTGCCTGGTCGAGATCGAGGGGATCCCGAAACTGCAGACCTCGTGCTCGACGCCGGTGCGCGAGGGGATGGTCGTCCACACCCGCACCGAGCAGGTGAAGCACGCCCAGAGCGCGGTGGTCGAGTTCCTCCTCGTCAACCACCCGCTCGACTGCCCGGTCTGCGACAAAGGCGGCGAATGCCCGCTGCAGGACATCTCCTACGGCTGGGGCCCGGGCAAGAGCCGGGTGATCGACGAAAAGCGCCACTTCGAGAAGCCGATCGAGCTCTCGCCGCTGGTCGCGATCGACCGCGAGCGCTGCATCCTCTGCTACCGCTGCGTCCGCTTCAGCCAGGAGGTCTCCGAAGACGCCCAGCTGCAGCTGCTCGAGCGCGGCGACCGCACCTACGTAGGCACCTTCGACGACCGCCCCTACGTCGGCCCGTTCCACGGCAACATCACCGACATCTGCCCGGTTGGGGCGCTGACCAGCTACACCTACCGCTTCCGCGCCCGGCCCTGGGACATCGAGCACGCCGGCTCGGTCTGCACCCTCTGCCCGAGCCAGTGCAACGTCAGCTTCACCGTCCGCGACGAGAAGGTGAAACGAGTGGTGACGCGCGACAACGCCGAGGTCGACGACGGCTGGATCTGCGACCGCGGCCGCTACGGGTTCGAGATGTTCGACGCGCCCGAGCGGGTGCGCGGGCCGCGGCTGAAGGGTGGCGCCGAGGTCGGTTGGGATGAGGCGATCGCGAAGGCCGCGGACGGACTGCGCGCCGCGAGCCGGGGGAGGCGGGGGTGGTCCTCGGCGGACAACAGCGGGGAGGGTCCGCAGAGGACCACCCCCGCCTCCTCTGGGGTCGCGGCGATCGTCGGCGACGCCTCCAACGAGGAGGGCTTCCTGGTCCAGCGGATCGTCCGCGAGGCGCTGGGCTCGCCGCACATCGACTCGCGCCCCTCGCGGGGGCCGCGGGCCGACGTGTTGCGCCGCCTGGCCGAGCCGGATGTCTCGGCGAAGATGCGCGACATCGACGAGGCCGAGGTGATCCTCGTCCTCGGCACCGACCCGCTGCAGAGCTCGCCGATCCTCGACCTGCGGGTGCGCAAGGCGATGCGCCGCAACGGCGCCAAGCTGGTCGTCGCGACCGAGCGGCCGACGGCCCTCGACGGCGGCGCCGAGGCGTTCTTCCGCTATGCCCCCGGCGGCGCCACCGCCTTCCTGATGGGTCTGGCCGGCGCCCTGCGCGATGGCGGCAATGAAGCCCCCGAGGCCGAGATCGCCGACGTCCTGCGGAACGCCGGCAGCGTCGTCGTCCTCTGGGGCGAGCGGATCGGCCGCGAGGGCGGCGCCGCCGTCAAGGCCCTGCTCGACGTCGCCGCCACCCTCGGCCTCGCCGGCAAGGACGGCTCGGGCCTGCTGGAAATCCCCGACACGACCAACGCCCGCGGCCTGCGCGAGGCCGGCTGCCTCCCCGACGCCGGGCCGGGCCTCTCGGACACCGCTGCGGGAATGGCCACCGAGGAGATCCGCGAGGCCCTGATCAGCGGCGAGCTGAGCGGCCTGATCCTCTTCGGCGCCGACCCGCTGCGCGACTTCCCCGACACGCCCGCCTGGGAAGAGGCGCTGACCGCGGCCGACTTGGTCGTCTCCTTCTCGATGCACGAGAACGCGACCACCGCCAAGGCCGACGTCGTCTTCCCGCTCGAGACCCATGCCGAGAAAGACGGCACCGTCACCCACCCCGACGGCCGCCTCCAGCGCGTCCGCCCCTCCGCCGCCCGCCCCGGCGACATCCGCCCGAACTTCCTGGCCCTGGCGGAGCTGGCCTCGAAGCTGGGCCTGGACACCGGCATCGACTCCCAGCCCACCGCCTTCGCCGCCCTCACCGAGGCTGTCCCCTTCTACAACTGCATCACCGACAGCGACATCGGCGGCCGCGGCATCCGCTGGCAGGACACCTCATCTGCCGCGAACCTCCCTGCTCCGGGAGGGGCGCCCGGGCCTGGGTCTCCAGACACTCAGCCC
>DASUWV010000076.1:0-26555 GCA_036378275.1 Solirubrobacterales bacterium
GCACGGGATGACGACGATGTTCGGCAACCCGGGCTCGACCGAGCTGCCGATGCTCGCCGACTTCCCGGGCGACTTCCGCTACGTGCTCGGGCTGCAGGAGGCGGTCGTGGTCGGGATGGCCGACGGCTTCGCCCAGGCCTCGGGCAGGACCACCGTCGCCAACCTCCACACCGCGCCGGGGGTGGGCAACGCGATGGGGGCGATCTTCAACGCCCAGGCCAACCACTCGCCGCTGCTGATCACCGCCGGCCAGCAGGCCCGCGCCCAGATCACCCTGCAGGCGAACCTGACCAACCGCGATGCGACGCGGATGCCGCACCCGCTGGTCAAGTGGTCGTATGAGCCGCCGCGGGCCGAGGACGTGCCGCTGGCGCTGGCCCATGGGGCGCACCTGGCGGGCCTTGCCCCGCGCGGGCCGGTCTTCGTCTCGCTGCCGATGGACGACTGGTACGCCGAGGTCGACGAGGCCGACGCGCGGGCGGCGATCGAGCGCAAGGTGACGGGGCGCGCCGTCGCCGACCCCGAGGCGGTGCGGGCGCTGGCCGAGCGCCTCGACGCGGCCGAGAACCCGGTCCTCGTCGCCGGCCCCGACGTCGACGCCGCCGGCGCCTGGGACCTCGCCGTCGCCCTCGCCGAGCGCCAGCGCCTTCCGGTCTGGGCCTCGCCCGCCACCGGCGGCATCCGCCTCGGCTTCCCCGAGGGCCACCCGAACTTCCGCGGCGTGCTGCCGCCGGCGATCGGCCCGGTCGGGCAGACGCTCGAGGGCCATGACCTGATCCTCGTCGTCGGCAGCTCGGTCTTCCCCTACTACCCGCACATCCCCGGGCCGCTGCTGCCGCAGGGAGCGAGCCTGGTCGCGATCACCAGCGACCCCGACGAGGCGGTGCGGGCGCCGATGGGCGACGCGATCGTCGCCGACGTCGGCCTGACCCTAGCGGCGCTGCTCGAGGCGGTGCCGGAGTCCTCGCGCCCGGCGCCCGAGCCGAACCCCGGCCCGCAGGAAATCCCCGCGGAGAGCCCGCTCAACTCATCGACCGTCCACACTGCCCTCGCCGAGGCGATGCCCGAGGACGCGATCGTCGTCCTCGAGTCCCCATCGAGCACGCTGGCGCTGCGCAACCAGCTCCGCATCTCCCGCCCGGGCAGCTACTACTTCAGCGCCGGCGGCGGCCTCGGCTTCGGCCTCGCCGCCTCGGTCGGGGTGCAGCTCGCCCAGCCGGACCGGCCGGTCGTCTGCGTGCTCGGCGAGGGCTCGGCCCAGTACGCGATCACCGCCTTCTGGAGCGCAGTCGCCTACGACGCGCCGGTCACCTTCCTCGTCCTGCAGAACCAGGAGTACGCGATCCTCAAGTGGTTCGCCGAGGTCGAGCAGGTCAACGCCGCGCCCGGCCTCGACCTGCCGAAGCTGAACGTCGCCGCGGTCGCCGAGGGCTACGGGGTGAAGGCGCACCGGGCCAAGGACCGCGACGAAGTCGCCGGCGCGCTCAGCGCCGCCCTTGCCTCCTCAGAGCCCGAGCTGGTCGAAGTCCCCGTCGCCCCGGGGATGTCTCTCTTTTAGGCGATGGCCACGCGCGTTCCACCGCCGCCAAGCCAGCCGGTGGCGGACCGCGCCCCGGACTCGCTCGCGGGGGGCGTGGCCCAACCACTGCGGCGGGAGCTGGAGCAGCTGCTCGGCGCCGACCGTGTCCTCCACCGGGTCAGCGACCTCGTCGCCTATGCCTCCGACGCCAGCCCCTACCGGCTCTTCCCGCGGGCGGTGGTCGAGGCGCGCGACGCCGACGACGTCGCCAAGGTCCTGCGCTTCGGCCGCGAACGCGGCATTCCTGTCACCTTCCGCGCCGGCGGCACCAGCCTCAACGGCCAGGGCCAGAGCGACGGCATTCTCGTCGACGTCCGCAAGCACTTCGGCGGCGTGCGGGTCGAGGACGACGGCGGCCGCGCTCGGGTGAAGCCGGGGACGATCCTCGGCCACGCCAACCGCGTCCTCGCCCCGCACGGGGTCAAGCTCGGCCCCGACCCGGCGAGCACCGACGTCTGCACCGTCGGCGGCGTCGTTGCCAACAACTCGGGCGGGATGCGCTGCGGCGTCACCGAGGACTCCTACTCGACCGTGCGCGAGCTGACCTTCGTCCTGCCCTCGGGGACGACGATCGACACCGGCGCGCCCGGCGCCGCGGAGGCGTTCGCCGCCGCCGAGCCCGAGCTGGCCGCCGGCCTGGAAGCGATCCGCGACGAGATCCGCGCCGACGCCGAGCTCGCCGAGCGCATCCGCCGCAAGTTCGCGATCAAGAACACGACCGGCTACCGGCTCTGCGCCTTCCTCGACGCCGACGAGCCGCTGCAGATCTTCCGCCGCCTTCTTGTCGGCTCCGAGGGCACGCTCGCCTTCGTCGCCGAGGTCGTCTTCGAGACGGTGCCGGTGCCGCCGGTCACGACCACCGCCTGGGTCCACTTCCCCGGGATCGACGAGGCGATCGCGCCGGTCCAGGACCTGGTCGCCTCCGGCGCAACCGCGGTCGAGCTGATGGTCGCGCCGGCGCTGATCACCGCCGCCTGGAACATGGTCGGGGCGCCGCAGGAGTGGAAAGAGCTGCCGCCGACCTCAGCGGTTCTGCTGGTCGAGTTCGGCGGTGAGGACGAGGGCGACCTGGCGGCGCAGGTCCTCCGCGCCGAAGCGATCCTGCGCTCGCACGAGACGATCCGGCCGATCACCTTCACCCGCGAGCTGGAGGAGATCGAGCTCGCCTGGCGGGTGCGCGAGGGGCTGCACGGGCTGATCGGGCGGGTGCGGCCGGAGGGGACGGCGCTGATCGTCGAGGACGTCTGCGTGCCGCCGGAGCGGATCGCCGAGGGGGCGAAGGACCTGCAGGCGCTGCTCGGCCGGCACGGCTTCCTGCCCGGCGTCGCCGGCCATGCCTCGGCCGGGAACCTGCACTTCATGCTGACGCCGGACTTCGCCAAGCAGGAGGACCTCGACCGCTACGAGGCCTTCATGGGCGGCTTGGTCGAGCTGATCGTCGACAAGTACGACGGCTCGCTCAAGGCCGAGCACGGGACCGGGGTCAACATGGCCCCTTACGTGGAGCGCGAGTGGGGGGAGAAGGCGACCGAGCTGATGTGGCGGGTGAAGCGGCTCGCCGACCCCGACGGCGTGCTCTCGCCCGGCGTCGTCCTCAGCCGTGACCCGGGCGTCCACCTGCGCAACCTGAAAACGACGCCGGCGATCGAGGACTGGGGCGGCGCGCCGACCTGCGTCGAGTGCGGCTTCTGCGAGCCGGTCTGCCCCAGCCGCAACCTGACGACGACGCCGCGCCAGCGGATCGTCCTGCGGCGCGAGATGGCGCGCCAGCCCGAGGGCTCGCCGGTGCAGCGGGCGCTGCTCGCAGAGTACGAGTACGACGCGGTCGCGACCTGCGCGACGGACGGCTCCTGCCAGATCGCCTGTCCGCTGGGGATCGATACGGGGCGGATGGTCAAGGAGCTGCGGGTGGCGCGGCATGGTGAGCGGGCGGAACGGGCGGCATTGGCGGCGGCGAAGCGTTGGGGGGCGATCGAGAAGCTCTCGCGGGCCGGCCTGAGGATTGGCGGGCCATTGGTGCGAGGGAGCAAGCGCGGCATGGGTCTTCCTGGGCCGGCGCGTTGGGGGGGAGGGGGTGACCCTCGCCCGACAAAAGCGGGGAGGGTCGGGAGAGGGTCACCCCCTCCCCCTGGAAGCGCGGTCGCGGCTGTCTACGTTCCCAGCTGCACTAACCGCATCTTCGACGGGAACCCTGTGCAGGCATTGATCGAAGTCTCGGCACGGGCCGGTAAGCCGGTGTGGATGCCGCCGGATGTAGTGGGCAGCTGCTGCGGGTTGCCTTGGAGCTCTAAAGGGTTCGACGCGGCTCACAAGCACAAGGCGAATGAGATGGTCGCCCGACTTTGGGAGTGGTCGGGCGAAGGGAAGCTGCCGATCGTCATTGACGCTGCTTCGTGTACCGGAGCGATTGCGGACCCCGCCGAGGGCGTGCTCTCGGAGGAGAATGCTGAGCGGCTGGCGCAGGTGGAGATCGTTGATTCGGTTGCTTGGGCGTTGCGGTTGCTTCCTGATCTTGAGATCGCCGAGAAGGTCGGTTCCGTCACCGCTCACCCGACGTGTGCCACCCGGCGGCTTGGGCTGGCTCCGTCGCTCCGGGCTCTCGCCGAGGCTCTTGCCGAGGACGTCTACGTCGCGCCCTCCGCCACCTGCTGTGGCTTCGCCGGCGACCGCGGGATCAGCCACCCCGAGCTGACCGCTTCCGCCACCCGGCCTCAGGCCGAAGAGCTCGCCGGCCGCACCTTCGATGCCTACCTCTCCAGCAACCGCACCTGCGAGATCGCGATGAGTCGCGCTACCGGCGCTCCCTATGCGTCGCCGCTGATCCTCCTCGAGCGCCTAACTCGCGCTTGAGCTCTTGACCAGGTCGACGCTTTCGGCGTCGATGTCGCGGACCAACTCCGCGTATTTCGGTTCGGTCTCCATCCGCTTGTCGAGCAGCGGGTTGATCAGGCCGCGCAGGGCCGAGACGTAGCGCCACCACTTCGGCACGAAGATCCGCGGCGCCTGTTCTTCGATGCCGCGCACGAGGCCGGCGCCGGCCTCTTCGGGGCTGATCCGCTTCATCAGCCATTTCGGGCTCAGCTTTTCGACCCGCGGCGCGCTCTCCTGGGCGAAGGCGTCCTGGACCAGTTTGGTGTCGACCCAGCCGAAGTAGGCGACGCTGGCGCTGGCGCCGTGCGGTTTCAGCTCCACCCGCAGCGCCCGGCCGAGCGACTCGACCGCCGACTTCGCCGCCGCGTAGGGCGTGTTGCCGAAGCCGTTGGCGAAGGCGTAGACGGAGGAGACGACGATCATCTGCCCCTTGCGCTCGACGATCTGCGGCAGCGCCGCGCGGACGGTCCGCCAGACCCCGAGCATGTCGACCTCGAAGACCCGCTCCCACTCCTCCCCGGAGATCCCGCGCACGGTCGCGAACTGCTTCTGGGCGATGCCGGCGTTGGCGACCGCGACGTCGATCCCGCCGAACTCTTCGACGATCTGGGCGACCGTGTTCATCAGCGCGCTCTGGTCGGTGACGTCGCCGCCGAGCCCGATCGCCCGCGGCCCGATCCGCTCCGCCGCCTCCCGCGCCTCGGTCGCGTCGAGGTCGAGCACGGCCACCGAGGCGCCGCGCAGGTGCATCTGCCGCGCGGTCTCGAAGCCGATGCCGCGGGCGGCGCCGGTGACCAGCGCGACTTTGCCGTTGAGGTCGTAGCGGTCCATCCGCCCGCACCCTATAGGCCCTCATAGAATCCTGACCTTCATGCCCGGATTCGAGCCCGTCGACCCGAAGCAGTCTTTCCCCGCCCTCGAGGAGCGGATGCTCGCGCGCTGGCGCGAGGAGAAGGTCTTCGAGCGCTCGCTCGCCCAGCGCGAGGGCGCGCCGGTCTGGAGCTTCTACGAGGGGCCGCCGACCGCCAACGGCCGCCCCGGCTCCCACCACGTCCTCGCCCGCGTCTTCAAGGACGTCTACCCCCGCTACAAGACGATGTGCGGGTTCCGGGTGCCGCGCAAGGCGGGCTGGGACTGCCACGGCCTCCCGGTCGAGCTCGAGGTCGAAAAGCAGCTCGGCATCTCCTCCAAGCAGGAGGTCGAGGAGTTCGGGATCGCCGAGTTCAACCAGCGCTGCCGCGAATCGGTCTTCGAGTACGTCGAGGAGTGGAACAAGCTGACCGAGCGGATCGCCTTCTGGATCGACCTCGACGACCCCTACGTCACGCTCGAGGACGACTACATCGAGTCGGTCTGGTGGTCGCTGCGCCGGCTATGGGACGACGGCCGCCTGTATGAGGGCCACAAGGTCGTGCCCTACTGCCCGCGCTGCGGCACTGCCCTGTCCTCGCACGAGGTGGCGCTCGGTTACGAGGACGTCAAGGACCCCTCGATCTACGTGCGCTTCCCGCTGCTGGACGACGACGCGTCCCTGCTCGTGTGGACGACGACGCCCTGGACCTTGCCCGGGAACGTGGCCGTCGCGGCGGCGCCGGAGGTGACCTACGTCAGGGCGCGCATCGATGAGGAGACCGTGATCCTCGCCGAGCCGCTGGTCGAGCGGGTGCTGGGGGAGGGGGCGGAGATCGTCGACCGCTTCCCCGGCAGCGAGCTGGTCGGCCGCCGCTATCGCGGCCCGGTCTTCGCGCTCGCCGACGGCGGTCCCGAATCCGCGGACGCCTTCCAGGTCCTGGCCGGCGACTTCGTCACCACGGAGGACGGCACCGGGCTCGTCCACCTCGCCCCCGCCTTCGGCGAAGACGATTACCGCGTCGCCACCGAGACCGGCCTCTTCGATCCAACCAACGCCGGCTCTCTCTACAACCCGGTCGGCCTCGACGGGAAATTCGACCAGCGCGTAATCGGCTTCGAGGACCGTTTCGTCAAGGACCCGGAGGTCACCAAGGCCCTTATCGCCGACCTCGACTCGCGCGGCCTGCTCTTCCGCGAGCAGGTCTACGAGCACTCCTACCCGCACTGCTGGCGCTGCGGCACGCCCCTCCTCTACTACGCGAAGTCGAGCTGGTACATCGCCACCTCGCAGGCGCGGGATCAGCTGCTCGCCAACAACGAGAAGATCGGCTGGCACCCCGAGCACGTCAAGCACGGGCGCTTCGGCAAATGGCTCGAGAACAACGTCGACTGGGCGCTTTCGCGCGACCGCTACTGGGGGACGCCGCTGCCGATCTGGGAGTGCACGGCCGAGGGCTGCGACGGGCGCTTCTGCGCCGGCTCGGTCGCCGACCTGCGCGAGCGGGCCCGCGGCACGGTGCCCGACGACCTCCACCGCCCCTACATCGACGGGGTCTCGCTGGACTGCGAGCGGTGCGGGGGGGAGATGCGGCGGGTCGTCTCGGTGATCGACACCTGGTACGACAGCGGCGCGATGCCCTTCGCCCAATTCCACTACCCGTTCGAGGGCAAAGAGGAGTTCGAGGAGCGCTTCCCCGCCGACTACATCTGCGAGGCACAGGACCAGACCCGGGGCTGGTTCTACACCCTGCTCGCCGAGTCGACCCTGCTGTTCGACACCTCCAGCTACCGCAACTGCGTCTGCCTCGGCCTGATCCTCGACCCCGAGGGGCAGAAGATGTCAAAGAGCCGAGGCAACGTCGTCGACCCCTGGGACGTGCTGAACGCCCACGGCGCCGACGCCTTCCGCTGGTACTACCTGACCGCGCAGCAGCCCTGGGCCGGCTATCGCTTCTCGGTCGACACCGTCGGCGAATCGGTCCGCCAGTTCCTGCTGACCCTGTGGAACACCTACTCGTTCTGGGTGCTCTACGCGAACGCCGAGGACCTGGGCCCCGAGGATTTCCGTGGTTCCTTTGTCGGCCCAGACACGACTAAGGAACCACGCAACGACCTCGACCGCTGGGCGCTCTCGCGGCTGCAGGCGACCGCCGCCTTCGTGCGCGAGCGGATGGACGACTACGACTGCACCGCCGCCGGCCGGGCGATCTCCTCCTACGTCGAGGAGCTCTCGAACTGGTACGTGCGGCTCAGCCGCCGCCGCTTCTGGGAGGGCGACCGCGCCGCCTTCGCGACCCTGCGCCACTCCCTGCTGGAGACGGTGGCGATGCTGGCGCCGTTCACGCCCTTCCTCGCCGACGAGATCCACCGCAACCTCTCGGGCGACGACGCGGCGCCCTCGGTCCACCTGCGCGACTTCCCCGAGTACGACCCGGCGCTCGCCGACCCCGACCTCGAGCAGGGGATGGAGGCGGTCCGGCTCACGGTCGAGCTCGGCCGCGCCGCCCGCGCCCAGGCGAAGGCGAAGGTGCGCCAGCCGCTGCGCCGCGCGGTGATCGTCGCAAACGAGGCCGAGCGCGCCGCGATCGAAGCCCTCGCCGACCTCGTCACCGCCGAGCTCAACGTCAAGGAGCTCGACTTCGTCACCGACACCTCCGAGCTGGTCAGCTACGAGGCCAAGCCCAACTACCGCGCCCTCGGCCCCCGCTTCGGCAACAAGATGCCGCAGGTGGCCGCCGCCGTCGCGGCCCTCGACGCCGCCCACGTCGCCGCCGTCCTCGCCGAGGGCGGCGAGATCGGGATCGCCATCGACGGCGCCGACCACAGCCTCGGCCCCGAGGACATCACCCTCGCCCTCCAGCCCCTCGAGGGCTACGAGGTCGAGGCCGAGGCCGGCCACGCCGTCGCCCTCCAGCTAGAGCTCGACGACGACCTCCGCCGCGAGGGCCTCGCCCGCGAGATCGTCCACGCCGTCCAGAACGCCCGCAAAGACGCCGGCCTGGAGATCACCGACCGCATCGCCCTCACCCTCGCCGGCGACCCCGACCTCCTCGAAGCCGCCCAGGCCCACCAGGACTACCTCGCGGGCGAGGTCCTGGCCACGACCGTCTCTTACGACGGCGCCCCCAACGGTGCCCCGGCGAAGATCGACGGCCGTGACCTCAAAATCGGCGTTTCTCGCGCCTAGAGGGGGGAGAGAAATGGTGCGGCGCGCCCTTAACGGGGCGTGTACTTCACGAGGCACGCGAAGAACAGGCTCCGAAGGCGAAAGCTGTCTCAGGCGGATGCGGAATTCGTCGTCCAGAATCCGCTACGCGTTGAGCGAGAGACAGGAGGCAACTGGCGCTATGTTGGGCAGGTGGAAGGCAAGTGGATCCGAGTAGTCGTTGCTGGTGACGATCCGAATGTGGTCATCAGCGTTCATCCAAGGAGGGGAGCATGAAAGCCGACTACGACAGCGAGGCCAACGCACTCTCCATCGATCTAGTTCAAGTTGATCGCTGGGACGACGGCGACAGCGTGGACGAGGATGAACAGTGCAATGTCGCCTTTTCCCAAGGTCGCGTCGTCAACGTCGAGTTGCTCTCCCCGGCGAAGAACCTAGAACTGCTCAACGCCGCGGCTGAGCGGTTCGAACTCGATGCCGAAGGACTTCTCGCTGCCGCCAAAGCTGCCCTGGCGGCTCCAGATCGATCCGTGACTTTGGAGCTCACCGGCCGGCTTGCCGGCAGTCACTAGTCCTGCTTCTCCCCGATGATGAAGTCCGATTTCTTCGAGTCGGAGAACTTCACCCAGCAGTGGTCGGGGGAGACGCCGGCGACCTCGATCAGGGCCGCTTCGATCCGCTTGGCGATCTCCGCCTTCTGCTCGTCGGAGCGGCCCTCGTACCAGTGGACGTGAACGAAGGGCATGGGAGGGCGCTTAGGCGAGCGCCGGCTCCAGCTCGGCCTCGAGGCGCCGCTTCGGCATCGCCCCGACGACTTTCTTCGCGATCGCGCCGTCCTTGAAGAGGATCATCGTCGGGATCGAGAGGACTTCGTACTGAGCCGCGGTCTGCTGGTTCTCGTCGACGTTGATCGAGACGATCTTGAGGTCCTCGCGCTCGGCGTCGATCTCCTCGAGGACGGGATGGACAACGCGGCACGGACCGCACCAGGGCGCCCAGAAGTCGACGAGCACCGGGCCCTCGGCCTCGAGCACGTCGGATTTGAAGGTGGCGTCGGTCACGTCGGTCAATTTGCCAGTCACTGTCTGTCTCCCGGTCGCGGTGTTCGGCTCAATACTTCAGAAAGTATAGCGGCTCACTGGACAGAGACCCGGTCCCTGCCGGAGGCAGATGGAGCGCCCTCGACCGCGCCTCGACCGAAGCGCAGCAGGGGTAAGCGCAGAACGGCCTCGGCCACGATCGAGAGGTCCATCTTCGACTTCCCTACCCGGCGCTCGCGAAAAACGATCGGCACCTCGACCACTTTGAAGCCGCGGCGGATCGCGCGGTAGGTCATCTCGACCTGGAAGGCGTAGCCGTGGGCGGCGATCGCGTCGAGGTCGATCGCCTCCAGCACCTCGCGGCGGAAGCACTTGAAGCCGCCGGTGAGGTCGCGCACGTCGACGCCGAGCACCGCCCGCGCGTAGGTGCTGCCGCCGCGGCTGACGGCGCGGCGCAGCGGCCCCCAGTCGCTGACCCCGCCGCCGTCGACATAGCGCGAGCCGAGCACGACGTCGGCGCGGCCGGCGGCCTCGAGCAGGCGCGGCAGATAGGCGGGGTCGTGGGAGAAGTCGGCGTCCATCTCCAGCACCAGTCCGGCGCCCCCCGCCAGCGCCTCGCGGAAGCCCGCGATGTAGGCCGGCCCGAGCCCTTCCTTGCGCGGGCGGTGGAGGACGTGGACGTTCTCGTGCCGCTCGGCGAGGCGGTCGGCGATCGCCCCCGTCCCGTCGGGCGAGCCGTCGTCGACGATCAGGATCTGCGCGCTCGGCGGCAGCTTCGACCGCGCCGCTTCGACCAGCGGCGCCACGTTCTCGGCCTCGTTGTAGGTCGGCAGCACCAACCAGGCGGGGCCCTCGAGGGACTGGGTCATCACCGACGATGCTATTCCGGATCGCCAAGGCGATCTAAACCACGGCTGGCCTGAGCCTAAAGAGGCTCGGGGCAGGCGGGTAAGTTGCTCCCGTGACCAACGCCGAGATCGCCGCCGCGCTGGAAGAGCTCGGGATCCTCTACGAGCTCGACGGGGCGGTCAAATACCGGGTGCTCGCCTACAGCACTGCGGCCAAGGCGATCCGCGAGAGCCCGGTCTCGGTCGCCGAGCTCGCCGCCCAGGGCCGCGCGACCGAGGTCCCCGGCGTCGGCAAGACGCTGGCGGAAAAGATCGACGCGCTGATCGCGACCGGCGAGATCCCCGCCGCGGTGAAGCTGAAGGCGAAGTTCCCGCCGACCCTGATCGAGGTGACGCGCGTCCCCGGAGTCGGACCGAAAACCGCCCGCCGCCTCTTCGAGGAGCTGGAGATCTGCTCGATGGAGGACCTCAAGGCCGCCGCGGAGGCCGAAAAGGTGCGCCACGTCAAAGGGCTCGGCCCGAAAGCCGAGGAGAACATCCTTGCGGCGCTGGAGCGGCTGGGGGAGCCCGGCGAAGGCCCGGGCCGGCTGCTGCTCTCGAAGGTGAAGCCGATCGCCGAGGAGCTGGCCGAGGCGCTGCGGGAGCACCCGGCCGCCAACCGGGTCGAGGTCGCCGGCTCGGTCCGCCGCTGGGCCGAGACCTGCAAGGACATCGACGTCATCGCCACCGCCGAGGAGCCGACCGCGCTCGCCGAGCACCTCGCCGGCCACCCGCTGATCGCCGCGTCCGGCACCCCCGGCCCGAACGGCGTCCGCGCCCAGACCCACAACGGCATCTCGGTCGACCTGCGGATCGTCCCGCCGGCGGCCTTCGGCAACCTGCTGCAGCACTTCACCGGCTCCCAGGCCCACAACGTGCAGCTGCGCGAAGAGGCGGTGGCCCGCGGCCTCTCGGTCTCCGAGCACGGGATCACCGAGACCGAGAGCGGCGAGGTCGAAACCTGCGAGACCGAGGCGGCGGTCTACGAGCGCCTCGGCTACGACTACATCGAGCCGGAGCTGCGCGAGGGCCGCGGCGAGCTGAAGGCGGCGCGCGCGGGCAAGCTGCCGCGCCTGGTTGAGCTCGGCGACGTCAAGGGCGACCTCCACTCCCACACCACCCTCTCCGACGGGCGCAACAGCATCGAGGAGATGGCCGAGGCCGCCCGCGACCGGGGCTACGAGTACCTCGCGATCACCGACCACTCCGCCAGCCACGGCTTCGGCGACCACGTCACCGCCGAGCGGCTCTGGGAGCGGATCGAGGAGGTGCGCGCCTGGAACAAGGGCAGTGGTCAGAAGGGATTCCGCCTGCTCGCCGGCTCGGAGATCAACATCGGCCTCGACGGGTCGCTCGACTACCCCGACGACCTCGTCGCCGCCCTCGACTGGGTGGTTGCCAGCGTCCACACCTCCTTCAGCGTCTCCGAAAAGCAGATGACCGAGCGCGTTCTCGCCGCGATCGAAAATCCGAACGTCGACTGCATCGGGCACCTCACCGGCCGCCTGATCGGCCGCCGCGAGCCCTACGGGATCGACGTCGAGGCCGTCGCCGAGGCGGCGGCCCGCACCGGCACGATGATCGAGATCAACGGCAACCCCAACCGCCGCGACCTCTCCGATCTCCACGCCCGCCTCGCCGCCCAGGCCGGCGTCAAGATCGTCCTCAACACCGACGCCCACGGCGTCGACACCCTCGACAACATGGCCTACGCCGTCGCCACCGCCCGCCGCGCCTGGCTGACCGCCGAGGACGTCGCCAACACGCGCGGGTGGGCGCAGTTCAAGAAGCTGCTGAAGAACGCCTAGGCCGGGCTGAGCGGGTCACTCCGCAAGCCCGGCGTGCGCACCAGCTCGATCGGGCGCAGGGCGTTGCTGGGGACGACGTAGAACTTGACGCCGTCGCGGCTCTCGACTCCGAGGACGGCGGCCTCGCGCGTGTGCCAGGCGAGGGAGACGATGAGGGCGTAGCCGGCGCCGACCGCGGCGACGCCGGGGAAGAAGATGCCGAGGACGCCGGCGGCGATCGCCGTGAAGAAGATCGGCCAGAGGCGGGTGAAGGCGATCCGCGCCGGGCTCTGGTCAGGCAGCGAGGTGGCGGTGCGGGCGCGGGCGAGGGCGTCGCGGACGTCGTCGGCGGCCCGCTGGGGCCGGCTGAGGTAGAAGCCGACCGCCAGCGATACCAGCCACCAGGCCCCGGCGACGATGACGATCCAGGCTTCGCCTTCGCGGTTGGCGGCCACGGCCGTGATCGCCCCCAGCGCCGTCGCCTCGGCGGCGGTGATGAAGACGCTGGCGCGGAGCAGGTCGGTGTAGGGCATCGCTATTCCGCCAGCCAGCGCAGGATCGTCAGCCAGCCCTCGAGCCCCTCCACGGTGACGTCGCACTCTTCCACCAGCTCCGCCGGTCCCTCGGCCGAGAGCACGCCGACGCAGGCGGCCGCGCTCAGCCGCCCCTCCTCCGCCAGCTCGCGCAGGCGGCGGAAGGCGTCGAGGTCGGTGCGGTCGTCGCCGGCGTAGACGGCGCGGTCGAGGCGCTCGTCGGCGAGCAGCGAGGCGACCGCCCCGTCCTTGCCGCCGCCGCCCACCGGCCGCAGCTCCAGCACCTTGCGTCCCCAGCGCGGTTCCAGCCCGGCCCTCCCGGCCGCGATCGCGATCTCGTGGGCCCGGCTCTCCGCCGCCTCCTCGTCGGTGTTGCCCCGCCAGTGCAGCGCCTGGATCGGCCCCTTGTCCTCCAAGCGCAGCCCTGTCGCCTCGAGCTCGCCGTCGATCGAGGCGAGGAACTCCGAGGCTTCGTGCTCGCGCCCCTCCACCGAGGGATCGGCCCGCGGCGCCTCCTCCCCCGGCATCAGCAATTCGAGCCCGTGGTTGCCGGCGTAGGCGAGCGAGTCGAGGCCGACCAGCCGCCGCGCCTCCTCCGCCCGCCGCCCGGAGATGCAGCCGACCAGCGCGTAGCGTTCGCTCAGCGCCGCCAGCGCCTCCCGCGCCGCCGCCGGCACGGCCGCGTCCTCGGCCCGTTCGACGATCGGCGCCAGCGTCCCGTCGACGTCGGTGAGGACCGCCGCCCGCCCCGGCTCCTCACGCAGCGGCGCCAGCACGCGCTCCCACTCGCCGCCCCCGCGCGGGGGGCTGGGGGTCTCGGCGCCGGGGGCCACGCCTCTAGTATCGCGAGATGCCCGCCGGCGCGACCCCGCACGCGATCTGGAAGCTGGCGGCGATCGGCACCCTCGCCGGCCTCTTCAGCGGCCTCTTCGGGGTCGGCGGAGGGACGATCATCGTGCCGCTGCTGATCTTCTGGTTCGGCTACGGCGAGCGCCTCGCCACCGGCACCAGCCTCGCCGCGATCGTCGTCATCGGCCTCTTCGGCGCCCTCGCCCAGGGGGGCTTCTACGGCAACGTCCACCTCGCCACCGGCCTGCTGCTCTCGATCCCGGCGGTCGTCGGCGTCGTCCTCGGCACCGCGATCCAGCAGCGCATCCCCCAGCGCGCCGTCTCCTACCTCTTCGCCCTGCTCCTGGTCGCGATCGCGGTGGAGCTGATCCTGTCGTGAACGAGGCCCTGGCGGCGCTGATCTGCCTCGCGGGCGGGATGACCGGCGGCCTCGTCGGGGTCGGCGGCGGCGTCCTCTTCGTCCCGGCCCTGACCGTCTTCCTCGGCCTCAGCCAGGTCGAGGCCGAGTCGACCTCGCTGCTGATGATCGTCGTCGTCGCCCTCGTCGGCGCCTACCGGCAGAACGCCTACGGCAACGTCCGGCTCCGGGAGGCGGCGATCATCGGCCTGCTCTCGCCGCTCGGCGTGCTTGCCGGCGTCGGCCTCGCCAACCACATCTCCGAACGCGCCCTGCAGCTCGCCTTCGCCGCCCTCGCCCTGTTCATGGCCGCCCAGCTCGTCCGCCGCGCCCGCTCGGCCCCGTGAGCCCCCGTCCCGTCTAAAGAGCCAGCGCAAGGCATGGTCTACGCTCAAAAGCGTGGACTACCTGACCTGGGACAGCGACCTGCCGCACCTGCGCTCGCCGGTCATGGTCTGCTCTTTTCGCGGCTGGAACGATGCCGCCGCGGCGGCATCGACCGCGCTGGCGGCGATCGGCAACTCGCTTGACGGCCGGCTGATCGCCCACCTCGACCCGGAGGAGTTCTTCGACTTCCAGTCGACCCGGCCGACGATCACCCTCGACGAAGGCCAGACCCGCCGCATCGAGTGGCCGGAAAACAACCTGATCTCGGTCGAGGTTCCCGGCGCCGACCGCGACCTCATTCTCCTCGACGGGACCGAGCCGAACCTGCGCTGGCGCACCTTCTCGGAGACGATCTCGACCGCCGCCGACGCGCTCGGGGTGGAGATGGTGATCACCCTCGGCGCCCTGATCGCCGAGGTCTCCCACACGCTGCCGGTGCCGATCACCGGACTCGCCTCCAATCAGGAGCTGGTCGAGGAGCTCGAGCTCGAGCGCTCCACCTACGAGGGGCCGACCGGAATCGTCGGCATCGTCCATGACCTCTGCCGGCGCAACGGCATCGACTCGGCTTCGCTCTGGGCGGCGGTGCCGCACTACGTCGCCGCGGTCCCCAACCCGAAAGCGGCGCTGGCGCTGTTGCGCCGGCTCGAGGGCCTGACCGGGATCGCCGTCGAGGCCTCCGAGCTGGAGGAGGAAACGGCCGACTACGAGGAGCAGATCGGCCGCGCCGTCGCCGCCAACCCCGAGATCGAGGAGCTGGTCCAGCGGATCGAGGCCGAACAGGTCGAGCTGCTGGACGACGAGGGCGAGCTCCCCTCAGCCGACACCCTCGCCCGCGAGTTTCAACGCTTCCTCCGCCAGCGCGGCGACCAGCAGAACTGAAAACGCACTTATCTCCGCATAGCGGTAAGAAGTGCGTTCTCAAGCTTCCGCCGCGGGGCAAATCAGGCGGTAGTCGCACCAGCTGCAGACCTTGGGGGAGGGGCGGGGCTCGAAGTCCTGGCTGAGGATGCCCTCACCGACCTGGAGGACGGTGCGCTCTACGCGCTCGGCGTCGTCGGGGCGGGTCGGCGCCGGCACCTTGTCGCCGTCGAGCACGTAGTAGTAGCTGCCGGTCGAGGCCTCGATGCCCCAGGCCTCGCGGGCCGCGATCCGGTAGAGCGCCAGCTGCAGGTCGCTGTCGAGGTCCTCGTCGCTCTTGCGCTCGCCGGTCTTGTAGTCGATCAGCTCGTAATCGCCGTCGGGGAGGCGGTCGACGCGGTCGACGCGGCCGCGGACGTGGTGGGGGCCGACCTTGAAGTCGAACTTCTTCTCCAGCCAGACCGGCTCGCCCTCCGAGAGCCGCTCGCGCTCCCAGTAGAGGCGCAGCGCCTCCCGCGCCCGGTCGCGGAACTGCAGCTCGTCGTCGGAGTCGCCGAACCCGGTCCGCCGCCAGCCTTCGGCGAAGAGCTTGTTCAGCCGCGAGAGCCCTTCGTGCTCGTTCGGCGGCGGGTCCTTGTGGAAGCGTTCGAGGACGTTGTGGAAGAGGATTCCGAAGCGCTGGTTGATCGTCGGCTCCTGCGGGATCCCGAAGACGCGGGCGAACTTGTACTTCAGCGGGCAGGTGAGGTAGAGCGAGAGGTCCGAGGCCGAGAGGCTGAGCATGCCGTCGCCGCGCCGCGGCAGGAAGGCCGCCAGCGAGGGCTCCTCGCGCGCCGCGACCAGCTCCAGCCGCCGCCCCCGCTCGCGCTCTGAGCCGAGCAGGTAGGCGTCGAGCGCCGAGGCGTCGAGCTCGGCCTGCTGCTCGGGGGTCGCGACCTGCCGCAGCAGCCCGTTGACCGCCTCGATCGCCTCCGCCGTCGGCTCGTCCCCCGGCCGCTGCGCCAGCGCCGCCAGCTTCAGCAGCTCGAGGTAGCGGGCGATCGCCCGGTTGACGTCGATCGCGGTGTCAAGCCGCGGCTCGGAGAGCTCGCGCCCCGCCCGCCAGGAGGCCTCGAGCACCTGCTCGCGCAGCTGGCGGTAGGTCGCGTGCAGCCCCTCGGCGGGCCCGAACAGCTCCTCCTCGTGCAGCTCCTCCTCGGCTCCGGCCGCCGCCAGCGCCTCCTCGTAGTAGCGGGATGGTCGCGCCGCCCCTTCGCCGCGCTCGACCCGCGAGAGGACGAGGCCGTCGCGCGCCGGCCAGCCCATCCGCTCCCATTCGGCCTCCTCCTCGAGGCCGAGGACGAAGACGTGGTCGAAGCCGAGCCCCTTCACCGCCGCGGCGGTCATGCCGCGCACCGCCCCGGGCGCCGGCGGCTCCTCGGCGTCCTCCGGCTCGACCCCGGCCTCGGCGACGGCGCTGAGGTAGCGGACGAAGGCGCGGGTCGAGCCGTGCGGTTCGCGCCGGGTCCAGGCGGTCGCCAGCTCGGCCAGCCGCGAGAGCCCGAGCAGCCGCTCGGCCACCTCCGGCTGGGCGGCGAAGAGGCGCTGGCGCCGCAGCCCGACCTGCTCGACCAGCCGCCGCACGAAGACGTCGGCGCGGCGTTCCTCCATCGTCGCCGCGGCGCCGTCATAGAGCTTGAGGAAGGTCCCGATCCGCTCCCGCGCCTCGGGCTGGAACTGGGGGCTGTCGAGGGCGGCTTCGCAGGCGGCGACCATGTCCTGCTTGCGCCGCCGCGCGATCGTCGTCAGCCGCGCCAGGTCGCCCGAGCGCAGCTCGACCGGCGGCCGGGTCAGCGCCCGCGCCGCGGCGGCGGAGTCGTCGGGGTCGGCGAGAACCCGCAGCCAGGCGATCGCGTCGCGCACCTCGGGCCGCTGGAACAGCGCCGCCGGCCCGAACAGGTGGAAGGGGATGCCCCGCTCCTCCATCGCCGCCGCGACCGCGCCGCCGCCCTGGGCGGGGTCGGCGACCAGCACGCAGATCTCCTCCGGAGCGGCGCCGGCGGCGACGAGGTGCTCGACCGCGCGCGCGGTCGCCTGCGCCTGGGCGCGCTCGTTGGCGCAGCGCCAGAAGCCCAGCTGGGGATCGCGGAAGCGCTCGGCGAGCTCGATCCGCTCGCCGTCGGGGAAGAGGCGGGTGTACCAGCGCTCGGCCTCGCCGCCCTCGGCAGCCAACAGCTGGTTCGGGTTGTCGGCGGCGAGCGACTCGAGCACCGCCAGCTGCGCCGCGCTCGCCTCCTCCAGCTCGTCGACCATCAGGTAGCGCCAGCGCTCGGCGATCCGCCGCCGCACGTCGGGGCGCTCGACCAGCAGGCAGTCGAGGGCGAGGAAGACGTCGCCGCGGTCGAGGCTTCCGGAGGCGGCGAGGATGCGGTCGTGGCTCGCGTAGAGCTCGGCGAACTCCTGCTCGCGCTCGATCGCCTCGCGCTCCGCCTCGTCGGCCGCCGTCGCCGCCCCGGCCCGTTCGGCCAGCGTCGTCGGCCCGACCCGTTCCGCCTTCAGCCCGTCGATCCGCGCCAGCAGCCGCGCCAGCAGCCCCGCCGGATTGCCGCGGATCTCGTGCCGGCGCAGCGGCAGCTCGTCGAGCCGGTCGAGCAGCATCGCCAGCCGCTCGGCCCGGCCGAGCACGTCGAAGAAGGGGTCGAGCCCCGCCTCCTCGGGATGCTCGCGCAGGATCCGCTCGCCGATCGCGTCCCAGCTGCCGATCCAGAGCTCCTCGAAGGGGCCCTCGATCAGCGCCTCGCAGCGCTCGCGCAGCCGGGCGGCGGTGGTGCGGCCGGAGGCGATCATGAGGACCTTCTCCGGCCTCAGGCCCGAGTGGGGGGGCGAGCCGACGAGGTGCGCGAGCCGCCGCGCCAGCAGCTCGGTCTTGCCGGTCCCGGGCGCGCCGACCAGGAGCAGCGGCCCCTCGCCGTGCTCGATCGCGCGCTGCCGCTCCGAGGCGGCGCTTTCGAGCGTCGGGTGATCCTCCTGCATCGCCTTCAACGCTAGCGCGCCGGAGTCGTTATCTAGCATGCGGTCGATGGACCTCCTCTCCGCCGACTGGCCGGCGATCTGCCGCCGCATCGTCGCCGCCCAGCGCCCGATCTTCGAGCGGGCGAGGACGCGCGAGGAGCGCACCGTCTACGAAGGCGTCGGCGAGGGCGGCGACCGGACGCTTGTGATCGACCGCGAATGCGAGGACGTCGTCTTCGCCGAGCTCGAGCGGCTGGCCGGCGAAGGCGCCTCGTTCCTCGCCGTCTCCGAGGAGCGGGGCGAAGTCGCGTTCGGCGGCGGCGGCGAGCACCGGGTCGTGATCGACCCGATCGACGGCTCGCTCAACGCGCGCCGCACGCTTCCCTCCTTCGCCGTCTCGATCGCCGTCTCCTCGGGCCCCTCGATGGCCGACGTCGAGTTCGGCTTCGTCCACGACTTCGGCGCCGGCGAGGAGTTCCTGGCGCGGCGCGGGGAGGGCGCCCGCCTGAACGGCGAGCCGGCGCGGGTCTCGCCGGAGGCTGAGCGGCTCGAGGTGGTCGGGATCGAGTCGGCCGAGCCCGAGTGGTCGCTGCCGGCGCTGGAGGCGCTCAGCGGCAAGGTCTTCCGCCTGCGGGTGGTGGGGGCGATCGCGATCTCCGCCGCCTACGTCGCCTCCGGCCGCTTCGACGCGATGCTGAGCCTGCGCTCCTGCCGCTCGGTCGACGCCGCCGCCGCGCAGCTGATCGTCCGCGAGGCGGGCGGCTTCGTCGCCTTCGGCGAGGGCGGGCTCTCGGAGGCGCTGCTCGACCTCGAGTCGCGCTACCCGCTGGCCGCGGCGAACGGCGAGGAGGGTCTCGCCACCGTGCGCTCCGCCCAGCTCGCCGCCGCTGCGTAACAGCCTGACAACGGCTTCGTAACCACTTTCCGCAGGCGGTTTACAAACATCTGTTCCTAAGAACATACGTTCGCTAGACTCGGGCGCTCCCCTGACGCCCCCTATCGAGAGTGAAGAGGTGTTTTCTCCCATGCCAGAGACGAAAAACAGCAGCAAATCGAACGCGCAGGCCAAGCGGGCCACCACCGAAGCGAAAAAGTCCGCGGCCAAGACCGCGACCGCTTCGAAACGCGCCGCGACCAAGACCGTTGCTGCCGAGAAGAACCAGGTCCAGGCCGCCGTCGAGACCGCTGTCGACTTCCCCGTCGGCGCCGTCCTCACCGTCAGCGACCGGCTCTCCGAGCTGGTCGAGCCGTGGACCGACCGCAGCAAGGCCGAGCGGCAGATCAAGAGCTACCGCAGCAACCTGCGCAAATCGCTGAAACGGACCGAGCGCCGCGGCTCCACCGCCCGCCGCCGGGCGATCACGGAGGCGCGCAAGACCCGCAACCAGGTCGAGCGTGAGGCGCGCCGCCGCCAGCGCACCGTCGAGACGACGCTGAAGCGCAACCGCACCGAGGTCGAGCAGCGCGTCCGCCGCGCGATCGAGGTCCCGACCAACCGGGCCCAGGACCTCGTCGGCACGGTTACCGACCAGCTCAACGCCCTGCGCTGAGCACTAACGACCAAGCACCGCAAGCGGGCGGGAGAAGGCTGGCTCATAGGGCCAGCCCTCCCGCCCGTTTACGTAGGCGCGGAACTGGAAGCGGACGCCGCGGCTGTCGTCGTCGCTGAAACGGTAGGCGTAGCGGAAGCGGCCGTGGGCATCGGCTTCGACCGTGCGGAACTCGCTCCAGTCGGCTCCGGGGCAGCGGAATTGGAGCTCGATCGGCAGGCCCTTGTCTGAGCGAGCGGCCCCGGTCTGATCGACGCTGCCGCTGAAGACGATCGGGGCGCCGCCGACCCTCGCGGTGGGGGCGGAGACCCGCAGCCGCACCCCCGCGAGGACGCCGAGGTGGACGCTTCTGCTGGTGCGGCGGCTGAGGATGGAGGTGCCGGCGAAGGCGGCGCTGACCTCGCGGCTCGGCCCCGGCGCCAGCTGCAGGGAGAAGGTCCCATCCGGCTGGGTGCGGACGAGCGTCGTTCGCGCCTGCGGGTTCGCCCCGGCCGCGAAGGTCTCCCGCACCGCCACCTCGAATCCGCCGAGCGGGGCTCCGCGTGTGCTCCGCAAACGCCCGCCGAAGCGGACGCCGTGGCCGAAAGGAATGGTCCGGGTCGCCGGCCGGGCGTCGAAGCCGGTGATCCGCTGCCGTCGGCAGCGGCGGCCGTGGCGCGATCTGCGGCACCGCTGCCAGACCAGCTGGCGTCCGCCGAAGCCCGCTTCCAGCGTGACCGGCGTCTTCAGCGGGTTGACGAGCACCATCCTCGAGCCGTCGGCGCGCTTGCCGCTGGTGGTGGCGTTGCCGGCGCGGTCGAACCCGCTCGCCTGGAATTCGTACTTGCCCGCTGGGTAGGAGTCCGAGTCCCAACGGGCGACCAGCCGGCCGCCGAGGACTTCGGTCGACAGCGCTTCGAAGCGGGTGTGGGCGCCGACCCGGCGCAGCGCGATCGTGCCCCGATCGGAACTTGGTCCCGACAGCGAGTCGTTGACGGTCGCTTCGATCCGCTCCGGTTCGGCCGGGTCCTGCGCCGGCGCGAAGAAGACCCGCGGCGGCTCTTCGTCGATCCGGACCGTCGCCTCCGCCGGGGCCGGCCCGAGGACGCCGTCGTCGACGTTGCCGGCGGCGTCGCGGGCGTAGTAGGACACATGGTGGGTGCCGTTGCCGCCGACCCAGGTGGAGACGGACTCGCCGAAGGAGATGGCGGGAGGGCCGCCGTCCACCGCGATCGCCGTGAACGGGCCGCCGAGCCCGGCCGCCGCCATCCCGGAGAGGCGGTCGCCGGCGAGGGCGGTGAGCCGCACCGGCCCGCTGCTCCAGCCGCCGGGCAGCCCTTGGAGCGAGAGCTCGGGGACAGTGCCGTCGATCTGGATGGGAACGCTCGCCACAGGCGAGGCGACCCCCGCTCCGGAGACCGCGACCACGCGGACGAAGGCGGTGCCCTCGGGCAGCGGCCCGACCGGGAAGGAGTCGTCGTCGATCCCTCCCCCGAGCTCGGTTTCGGCGACGCTGCACCGATCCGGCTGCGCGCAGGGTGAGCCGCCGGCGCCGCTGTCGAGGGAGAACGCGTAGCCGCGGATCCCCGAGAGCGGCAGCGGCTCGGCCGGGTGGCCGATCTCGATCTGCGCCTGCTTGTCGGTCGAGATCCAGCCGCCGGGACCGACGGGCGCCGGCGGCCTCGGCCTGGCGTCGTCGAAGCGCAGCTGCGCGAAGGCGGGCGGCCCGGCCTGTCCCTGGGAGTCTTCGAGCCAGATTTCCAGCGTGTAGACGTCGGGCAGCGGCGGCACCTGCACCGAGTCGAGGACGTTCAGCCTCGTGGTTTCCCGGATCGGCCCCTTGACCAGCTGCCCCTGGCTGTCGTAGATGCGGTGGATCACCGCAGCGGGCGCGCTCGGCGGCCCCGGCACCTGGTCCCACTCGACCCTGAAGACGTTGCTCGCGTGCCAGTTGCCCTCGCCGCCTTCGACTTCGAGGTTGGTGATTCTCAGCGGTTCCGAGGCCCCGGCGACGGCAGGTAGTGCGAAGGCGAAGGCGATCGCCAACAGCAATGGCGCTTTTGCAAACCATCGGTTGACAAAGTCGCCTAGCCCGCCGCGGCGCCTCATGGTCCGAACTCCCCTGCCGGGTTGCCGCCGGAGCTTTCGGCGGGCGCCGGTTCGGGAGCCGGGGGCGGCGCGTATTCGACGGCGCCGCTACTGGTCGCCGGTTCGCTGTATTCGGGAGCGGGTTCGGCGGACGCCGGCGCCGCTTCGGAGGCTTGCTCCTGTGCGGCCGGCTTGGGCTGCGGCGACTTCGGTTCCGCGGCGGGTTCGTAGTCGATCGTCCGCTCGAGGGCTCGCGGCTGCTCGACCCGCCGCTCGATCCGAGGCGGTGAGGAATGACCCCCGGCTTCGAGCGGCGCCGGCACCAACCCGCCTGCGACGCAGGCGACGGCGCCGCCGGCCGTGCCGAGGCAGACCGCCGCGACCTTCGCCGCCGCCGCGATGCCCACTCCGCCCCCGCCGCCGGCGATCTGACCGACCGCATCGCCCGGCCCGCGCCCGCCGAAGCGAGCGGCCAGTTCGGAGATCGCCTCGTGGGCCCGTTCCAGCAGCGAGCGCTGCAGTGGCAGGACCGGCGCCAGCGCCGCCGCGGCCGCGGGGACGGCGCGGTAGCTGCGAAGCGCCGCCCGGCAGGGGGCGCAGGCGCGCAGGTGCTCACGCACGCTGGACGCCTCGGCCGTCCCCGCCTCGCCGTCGCAGAAGGCCGAGATCAGCGGCCGCAGCTCGGCGCAGCGCCTCCCTTCTTCGCTGCGCGAGATCAGCCTGCGGAACCGCTCACGTCCCTCGGCGAGCGAGCGATTCACTTTCGTCTTGGACCAGGAGGTGATCTCGGCGATCTCCGCGTAGGAATAGCCCTCGGCGAGCAGGGTGAGGGCGCGCAGCTCGGCCGGCTTCAGCGCGCGCAGCGCCTCGCGGCTGCGGGCCATCTCTTCCCGGCGCTCCGCTCGCTCGGGCGGGCCGTCGGCGCTGCCCGGAAGGAGCGAGACCCAGTCCTCGGCTCCGGCGCCGCCATCGGGGAAGGGAGGGGAGACGAGGAGCCGTTCCCGCTCGCTCCGGATCGCCATCGCCTCGTGCTTGACGACGGTCTGCGCCCACTTGATCAGCTCGCGCGGGTCGGTGGTCGGCGCTTTGCACAGGAGGATCTCGAAGCTGCGCTGGAGCGCGTCGTCGACGTCGTCCTCGCAGAGCGAGAACCGCCGTGCGGTTCTCCGCAGAGACGTCTCGTTCCGTGCGTAAGCCTCGACAGCCGCGCGCTTGCGGGCTGCGTCTTCGTCGAATCCCAGGCGCGGGCTCTCCCCGGCCGCACCAGTGCTCTGCACCGCTTCAGTCCCCCCAGCCACTTTGGTTTTCTGCATCGGACACTTGCAGCGTTAGGCAGCGAGGCGGGATTTCTCTCCCCCCTCTTGGACGGATCTCGGATCGTCGAAGCCCGGAAATTGCAGACGGGTCCGGAGAAACGTCCACTGCGTCGCGGATCGTTAGGATCGCGCCATGAGCACTTGCGTAGTGACCGGCGGCGCCGGCTTCCTCGGGTCCCACCTCTGCGAACGGCTGCTCGGCGACGGGCACCGGGTGATCTGCATCGACAACCTCGAGACGGGCTCGCTGGAAAACATCGACCACATCCGTGACGGGGCGTTCGAGTTCCGTCACGTCGACATCACGACTTACGTCGACATCCCCGAGGACGTCGACTTCGTCTACCACCTCGCCTCGCCGGCGAGCCCGATCGACTACCTGCGGCTGCCGCTGCACACGCTCAAAGTCGGCTCGCACGGCACCCACCACATGCTCGGGGTCGCGAAGTGGAAGCGCGCCCGCTTCCTGATCGCCTCGACCAGCGAGGTCTACGGCGACCCGGAGGTCCATCCGCAGAAGGAGGACTACTGGGGCCACGTCAACCCAATCGGCCCGCGCGGCGTCTACGACGAGGCCAAGCGCTACGCCGAGGCGCTGACGATGGCCTACCACCGCCAGCAGGGCGTCGACACGGCGATCGTCCGCATCTTCAACACCTACGGCCCGCGGATGCGCGCCCACGACGGCCGCGCGATCCCGACCTTCCTGCGGCAGGCGCTGCAGGACCGGCCGCTGACCGTCTTCGGCGACGGCAGCCAGACCCGCAGCTTCTGCTACGTCGACGACCTGATCGACGGCATCGTCCGGCTCGCCGAGTCCGACGTCCACACGCCGGTGAACATCGGCAACCCGAACGAGTTCACCCTGCTCGAGCTGGCGAAGGAGGTGATCGAGGTGACCGAGTCCCGCTCGGAGATCGTCTACGAGGCGCTGCCCACCGACGATCCCAAGCAGCGCCGCCCCGACATCGGCCGCGCCCGCGACCTGCTGGGCTGGGAACCGACGATCCAGCTGGGCGACGGCCTGCGTCGCACGATCGACCAGTCCGGAGTCGAGCGCCTGGTCGGCGCCGGCGACTGAGCGCTCCATAGAAAAGGGGCGGCCCGGAGGCCGCCCCTCTCGTGATGCAGCGAGCTTCTCGCGGCTACTGCGTCTGGGCGGTGAAGGAAAACGTGCCCAGCGGGTTGCCGGCGGTGATGTGGTCTTTTTCGACTTTTTTGGCCGCTGCTTCTTTGGCCGCCGCTTTGGCGGCTTCCTGTTCGGCTGGCGTTTCGCAATTGTTCGGCGTGGCCAGCGCGCAGAATTCGAGGTAAAAGCCGGCTTCGTAGTAGCCCTGGTAGACCTTGACGAAGCCCTCGAGCACTTCAGCCGAGATCGGCTGCAGCGTCGCCGAGGCGCCTTTGACCGTCACCGTGCGGGTGGTCGCGTCCGCGCTCACCGTGGCCCCGGTCAGGGTCAGGTCGGCAATCGAGCTGCGCCCGAGGTTGCCGAGGTCGAGTGGTTTTTTGCCTTCGCTTTCGGCATTCGAGTGGGCGACGACTTCAACCGAGATGGTGTGCGCCGTCAGGTCCACGTTGAAGTTGCCGAGCGTGATTTCGGTTTCGATCGCGGTGGACGGACTGGTCGGCAGCTTCTGGCTGAGCAGGAGGCCGCCGCCGGTCTGGACGACACCGGCCGCCGCGTTCGGGGCGATCGAGCCCCCGGTGATCGGCATCTGGAACTTGCCGGTCCCCTGTTCGGTGGTCGGGGCGATCGTCGCGACTTTGGCTTCGACGTCGTTCAGCTTTTTCAACAGTTCGTTGTCGGCGTTGAATTCGACGTTGTTGGCCGGAACGATCGTCACCGTCGCCGGTTCCTCGGATGCCTTCGCCGAGCCCATCAGCTTGTTGGCGAGGAACGGCTTCGGCTTGCCCTTGGCGTAGCCCGTCTTCTTGTTCAGCTGCTTCGCCGCCGACTTCGTCAGCTTCAGCTTCTTGATCGTCAGCGAGACGCCGAACCCGGCACGAGCGAAGGAGTAGCCGCCGACGGTGGCGAGCTTCATCTTCTTGCCGGCGACGTTGGCGAACAGGCCCTTCTTGGCGGTGTTGACGACCAGGGCCTTGACCTTGGCCTTCTTCTTGCCCGCCTTGAACTGGATGCCGCCGCCGAGGTTGACGGTGCCCTTGCCGTTGGTCGGGTCCATTTCGCCGCCGGTGACCGGCAGGGTGACCTTCTGGCCCTTGAGTTTGGCGGGGGAGATCTTCTGGATCTTGATCCCGAAGGTCTTCAGGTACTTGGTGAAGCCCTTGTTCAGGGTGATGGTGGCAGAGCCACTGGCGACCGGATCGGGCGCGGCAGAAGCGAAGGGGGCAAAGGCCAGAAGCGCGAACAGCGCAGCCGCCAGGATCCCGGCGGTCAGCTTCGTCCCCCGAGCCCTCCGTGGCTGGGTTCGTTCAGTCATGTCTTCCTCCGTTTGTGCCGCCCCCTGCTGTCCCCATAGGCGACTTACGGCAAGTTGTTGTGTGCACTGAGCAGGTTATTCCCGCTGGACTCACCTTTACAACCCTGAAACGGACGAATGGTTCCGGTGGCGGCGTCAAGGCGGGCCTGCGCCGGCGGTCGTCCCCGCTCCGCCCCGGGACAGCCGCCCCAATATCCTGCGGGAGATGACCGACGGCTCCGGGGCCCAGGAGGCCCATCAGACGATTGCGCCGGTGGTCGGCCCCGACGACGAGCGCGTCTTCACCGACTCCGGCATCGAGATCAAGCCCCTCTACGAGGAGGGGGACGTCGCCCCCGGGCTCGCGGAGCGCCTCGGCGAGCCCGGCCGGCCGCCCTTCACCCGGGGCATCCACGCGGGGATGTACCGGGACCGGCTCTGGACGATGCGCCAGTACGCCGGCTTCGCCTCGCCCGAGGACACCAACGAGCGCTATCGCTACCTGATCGAGCACGGCTCGACCGGGCTCTCGATGGCCTTCGACCTGCCGACCCAGCTCGGCCGCGACTCCGACGATCCGCTCTGCCACGGCGAGGTCGGCCGCACCGGCGTCCCGATCGACACGATCGAGGACATGCGGATCTGCTTCGAGGCGATCCCGCTCGACGGCGTCTCGACCTCGATGACGATCAACGCCCCGGCGGCGATCCTGCTGCTCCTCTACGAGCTGGTCGGCGAGGAGCAGGGCGTCCCCTCCGAGAAGCTGCGCGGCACCGTCCAGAACGACGTGCTGAAGGAGTACATGGCCCGCGGCAACTACATCTACCCGCCGGAGCCGACGATGCGGCTCACCACCGACATCTTCGAGTACTGCCGGGAAAACGTGCCGAAATGGAACACGATCTCGATCTCCGGGTACCACATCCGCGAGAAGGGCTGCTCGGCCGTGCAGGAGGTCGCCTTCACCCTCTCCAACGCGATCGCCTACGTCGAAGCGGCGCT
>DASUWV010000077.1:0-4822 GCA_036378275.1 Solirubrobacterales bacterium
GTCGCCGCCTTCTTCACCGGGCTGATGCTGTTCGCGCCCAACGTCGACCCGTTCGCGACGCTCGACCCGGCGCCGGTTAACGGGGTCGGCCTCAACCCGCTGCTGCAGCACCCGAGCATGATGATCCACCCGCCGATGCTCTACTCGGGCTACGTCGCCTTCACGGTGCCGTTCGCCTTCGCGATCGGCGCCCTCGTCACCCGCCGGCTCGACGCCGAGTGGATCCGCGCCACCCGCCGCTTCGCCCTGATCGCCTGGACCTTCCTCGGCTTCGGCCTGCTGCTCGGCGCGCGCTGGTCCTACACCGAGCTGGGCTGGGGCGGCTACTGGGCCTGGGACCCGGTCGAGAACGCGGCGCTGATGCCGTGGCTGCTCGGCACCGCCTTCCTGCACTCGATCATGGTCCAGGAGAAGCGGGGGATGCTGAAGGTCTGGAACGCCTGCCTCGTCGTCGGCACCTTCTCGATGGCGCTGCTCGGCACCTTCCTCGTCCGCTCCGGGGTGCTGCAGTCGATCCACGCCTTCGGCGACAACACCGTCGGCCCCTACATCCTCGGCCTGATCGGGCTGGTGGTGATCGGCTCGACGCTGCTGATCGTCAGCCGCCTCGACGACCTGCGCACGCCGAAGCGGATCGACTCGCTGGTCTCGCGCGAGGCCGTCTTCCTGGTCAACAACCTGCTCCTGGTCGGATTGTGCGCGGTGATCTTCTGGGGCACCTTCTTCCCGCTGATCTCCGAACTCTTCACCGGCAACAAGGCATCGCTGGCCGCCCCCTGGTTCGACCGCTACACGACGCCGCTGGCGATCCTGCTGGTCCTGTTCACCGGGATCGGGCCGCTGCTGGCCTGGCGGCGGGTCAGCTGGGAGTCGGCGAAGCGCGTCTTCCGGGTGCCGGCCGCGGTGGCGGTCGTGGCCGGGCTGGCGCTGGCGATCTTCACCGACGCCGCCCACAAGCCCTGGGCGCTGGCGCTCTTCACGCTCGCCGCCTTCGCCCTGACCGGGCTGGCGCAGGAGTTCTGGACCGGCGCGGCGGCGCGGCGGCGGCTCAGCGGCGAGTCGGGGCCGCAGGCCCTGGTCGGCCTCGTCACCCGCAACCGGCGGCGCTACGGCGGCTACGTCGTCCACATCGGCGTCGCGGTCCTGCTGATCGGCATCGCCGCCAGCTCGAGCTTCCAGACCAACCGCGACGTCGACCTCAAGCCGGGTGAAAGCACCGTCGTCGACGGCCGCAAGGTCACCTACGTCAAGCCGATCGTCAAGGTCGACAGCGAGAAGTACACCTTCGCCTCGCTGCTGCGGGTCGAAGAGGGCGGCAAGGTCACCTACCTCGAACCGAGCCAGCGCTTCTTCAAACCGACCGGGGGGGAAGTGCCGACGATCGAGAGCTATTTCGCCGGCGAGTCGACCAGCGAGGTCGGGCTGGAAGCGGGCCTGAAGGAAGACCTCTGGATCGCGCCGCGGGTCGACGTCCTCGCCGTGCAGAAACGGGCGCGGGCGGCCGACAGGGGCTTCCGCAGATGCGCAAAAGGTGCGCCGGGAACGCCCTCCTCGTGCAAAGCGCTCGAGCAGATGATGCGGGCGGCCGCGGCCAACCCGACGCTGCGCGCGCAGGCCCTCGGGCAGATCTCGAAACTGCAGTCGATCTCCGCCGAAGGCGTCGCCAGGTCCTACCTCCGCGACAACGCGGCGGTCACCTTCAAGGTGATCGTCAACCCGCTGGTCACCTGGATGTGGATCGGTGGCCTGATCGCGCTGGCCGGGGCGCTGATCGCGATCTGGCCTACGCGGGGGAGGCGCCGCGGCGCCCTCGTCCGCACCGAGGCCGACGCCCGCAAGGAAGCGAAGTACCGCGAGATCCGCGACGCCGAGCTCGACCACGCGGTCGGCAAGCTCTCCGACGAGGACTTCGCCGCGGTCGACGCCGAGCTGCGGCGCGAAGCGCTGGAGATCCTCGACAGCGAGAACGGGCACAAGGCGAACGGCAACGGAGACGGCGCCGGCTCCGCCGACGCCACCCGCGAGCCGGAAAAAATCGAGCAAAGCTAGACTTCTCGGACCGTGTTCACGCTCTTCGGAATCCTCCAGGTGATCATCGCCGTCGTGCTGATCTTCCTGATCCTGCTCCACTCGGGCAAAGACGCCGGCCTATCCGGTGCCTTCGGCATCGGCGGCGGCGGCAGCTCGATTGGCGGCGGCTCGATGGTCGAGCGGAATTTGGACCGCGCCACTGTCTTCTTCGCGGTGCTGTTCGTGCTGAACACTTTTCTGCTGCTGAAGATCTAAGGCGGCAGAGGGACGGAGGGGAGGACCCCCTCCGTCGCAGATTTGTGGAGGCTCCTCCGGGGGTCCTCCCCTCCGTCTGGGCCGATCGCGGGGAGAAGACAAGGTGAGTCAGTCTGTAGCCGCGCTTGACATATCCGCGCTTTGTGTAAAGATGGCCGACGAGTCGCGGGCAATTGACAAGGAGGGGAGCTGTGGAGGCACACGCGGAGCATGCGCATCAGCATCACCACGAGGACGTCGAGGTCAATCCGGCGGCGTGGACCGACGGCAAGCGCTACGCGTGGCTGCTGGGGATCATCGTCCCGCTGGGCCCCTTCTGGGCCGGGCTCTACTGGCACCTGACCGGCTTCGAAGGCTTTTGGTTCCTGGGGCCCGTCCTCGTCTTCGTCATCTTTCCGCTGCTCGACATGGCGATCGGGCTGGACCCGACCAACCCGCCGGACAGCGTCCTCAAGTTCCTCGAGCAGGACCGCTACTACCGCTGGTGCACCTACCTCTTCATCCCAATCCAGTACGCGGGGCTCGTCTTCGCCTGCTGGATGTGGTCGAGCGGCGATCTCGGCCCGGTGGGATCGATCGGGCTGGCGCTGACGATGGGCGTCGTCGGGGGGATCGCGATCAACACCGCGCACGAGCTCGGCCACAAGCGGGCGAGCTCGGAGCGCTGGCTCAGCCGCGTCGCCCTCGCCCAGACCGGCTACGGCCACTTCTTCATCGAGCACAACCGCGGCCACCACGTCAAAGTCGCCACCCCCGAGGACCCGGCGAGCTCGCGGCTGGGGGAGAGCTTCTGGGCCTTCCTGCCTCGCACCGTCGCCGGCAGCGTGCGCTCGGCCTGGGAGATCGAAGGCCAGCGGCTCGACCGGCTGGAGAAGCCGCGCCTCGGCATCCACAACGACGTCCTCACCGCCTGGGCGATGACGGTCGGCCTCTTCGCCGGGCTCACGCTCGTCTTCGGCTGGGTCGTTCTGCCCTACCTGCTGGCGCAGGCGGTGATCGGCTTCTCGCTGTTGGAGGTCGTCAACTACCTCGAGCACTACGGGCTGCTGCGGCAGAAGAAAGAGGACGGGCGCTACGAGCGCTGCCGGCCCGAGCACAGCTGGAACAGCAACAACGTCGCCTCCAACGTCCTCCTCTACCACCTGCAGCGCCACTCCGACCACCACGCCAACCCGACCCGGCGCTACCAGGCGCTGCGCCACGTGGACGAGGCGCCGCAGCTGCCGACCGGCTACGCGGGGATGATCGTCCTCGCCTGGTTCCCGCCGCTGTGGCGGCGGGTGATGGACCCGATCCTGCTCGAGCACTACGAAGGCGACGTCACCCGCTGCAACATCCAGCCGCGCCAGCTCGGCCGCGTGCTGGAGCGCTACGGCCGGCCCGCATGAGCGCCTGGCGCTGCCCCAGCTGCGGTTACGTCTTCGACGAGGCGGAGGGCCACCCGCGCGAGGGCTTCCCGGCCGGGACGAAATGGAGCGAGGTGCCCGACGACTGGGTCTGCCCGGACTGCGGCGTCCGCGACAAGATCGATTTCGAGCCGGTCGTAGAAGACACCTGACCGTTTCCGCTGCGACGATAGGGGGTGTGCAGAACGGGAGGACCCCCTACCAGGAGGCGACGCGGGAGCTGCTGCGCCAGACCGTGTTCGACGCCGCCCGCGAGCAGCTGGGGCAGCGGCCCTGGTCGGAGATAACGATGGCCGACGTGGCCAGCGGCGCCGGCGTCAGCCGTCAGACCCTCTACAACGAGTTCGGCAACCGCAATGAATTCGGCTTCGCGTTCGTCATCCACGAGGCCGAACGGTTCATGGACGACGTCGAGGCGGCGGTGCTGGAGCACCGCAACGAGCCGCGGGCCGCGGTGACCGCAGCCCTCGAGCATTTCCTGCGGACGGCGGGCGAGGACCAGCTGATCCGGATCCTGCTCAGCGACGACGGCACGGGGGGGATGCTGCCGTTCGTCACCACCCAGGGCCTGCCCGTGGTCCAGTGGGCGACCACCCGTCTGACCGCGGTGATCGAAGAGGGCTGGCCGGAGGCGCCCGAGGCCGACGTGAAGACGCTGGCCGAGAGCCTGGTGCGGCTCGGGATCAGCTACGTGACGACGCCCGGCGAGTCGGCCGAGGACACGGCGAAGGCAGTGGCGGAGCTGCTCGGACCGTTCATCGACAAGGCCCTCGGCTCGGCGGTTGACTGAGTTCCCGGCGAAGCTGGAAGCGCTCGGCCTGCGGCCGCTGCGGACGGCCGATGCAACCACCGCAGCCGCGCCATCCCGGAGCGGTTGGGCTTCCGCGAAGGAGCGACGCTCCGCGACACCGAGCTGATCGGCGGGCGCTGGCTCGATTCCGTTATTTACGGGCTTCTGCGGTCAGAACCGGGCTGAGGGGGGAGAGTTTCCTCCCGCCGAGACTTAACTCGGCATGACTACATCAACTGAAACGGATGCAGCCCGCGAGTTCGTCGAGGAGCTGCTCCGCACCGGCCTCGCCCTCATCGACCTGCTCAGCTCCCTTGTGGAGGAGCTTCCGGAGAATGCA
>DASUWV010000078.1:0-10261 GCA_036378275.1 Solirubrobacterales bacterium
GGTCGTCCGGGAGACACCGACTACGCGGTGGTCTCGGCGCTCGAGACCCGCGCCTTCGCGCTCTGGGCCGGGCTCTCGGGACTGGTGCCGCGGATCGCGGTGGTCGCCGGCCGCTGCTTCGCCGGCAACGCGGTGATCGCCGGCTGCTCCGACCTGATCGTCGCCACCGAGGACATCTCCCTGGGGATGGGAGGCCCGGCGATGATCGAGGGAGGCGGGCTCGGCACGGTGGAGCCCGACGAGGTCGGCCCGATCGGGATGCAGGCGCCGAACGGCGTCGTCGACGTCGTCTGCGCCGACGAGGCCGAGGCGACCGCGGCGACGAAGAAGCTGCTCGCCTACTTCCAGGGAGCGACCGCGCCGGGCGCCGAGCCCGACCAGGCGCCCCTGCGCGAGGCGGTCCCCGAGCGCAAGCGCCGCGCCTACGACCCGCGGCCGATCGTCGAGACCCTCTGCGACGAGGGCTCGGTCACCTTCCTGCGCGAGCGCTTCGCGCCGGAGATGGTGACGGCGCTGGCCCGGATCGAGGGCCGGCCGCTGGGGATCATCGCCAACGACACTCGCCACACCGCCGGCGCCGTCACCTCCGAGGCGGCTGACAAGGCGGCGCGGCTGCTGCGGCTCTGCGACGCCTTCGGGCTGCCGGTCCTCTCCCTCGTCGACACCCCCGGCTACATGGTCGGCCCCGAGGCCGAGGCGACCGGCCTCGTCCGCCACGCCTCGCGGCTGCTGGTCGCCGGCGCCGCGCTGCGGGTGCCGCTGATCGCGGTGGTCCTGCGCCGCGGCTACGGCCTCGGCGCCCAGGCGATGGTCGGCGGCAGCCTGCACGAGCCGCTGCTGACGGTCGCCTGGCCGAGCGCCCACCTCGGGCCGATGGGGCTGGAGGGGGCGGTGCGGCTGGCGCTGCGCAAGGAGCTGGAGGCGATCGCCGACGAGGCCGAGCGCGAGCAGCGCGTGCGTGACCTCACCGTCCAGGCCGAAGAGAACGCGAAGGCGCTGAACGCGGCCGCGCTGTTCGAGCTTGACGACGTGATCGATCCCGCCGAGACTCGGGCCCTGATCGCATCGACTCTGACCGCTGCCGGCGACGCTCGTCCACCCGGCGCCCACCGCTTCGTCGACACCTGGTGAGAAAGGGAGACACAACCGACATGCCCCACGCCGACTACTCCGACCTGCGCGCGCTCTTCGTCAACTGCACCTTGAAGCGCAGCCCCGAGGTCTCCAACACGCAGGGCCTGATGGACCTCTCGATGGAGGTCATGCGCGCCAACGGGGTCGAGGTCGAATCGATCCGCGCGATCGACCACGACATCGCCGTCGGCGTCTGGCCCGACATGACCGAGCACGGCTGGGAGAGCGACGAGTGGCCGCAGATCTACGAGAAGGTGCTGGCCGCCGACATCCTCGTCCTCGGGATGCCGATCTGGCTGGGGGAGAAGTCCTCGGTTGCGACCCACGTGATCGAGCGCCTCTACGGCAACTCGCACCTGCTGAACGACCGGGGCCAGTGGGCCTACTACGGGCGCGTCGGCGGCTGCATCGTCACCGGCAACGAGGACGGGATCAAGCACTGCGCGATGAACGTCCTCTACTCCCTGCAGCACCTCGGCTACACGATCCCGCCCCAGGCCGACTCCGGCTGGATCGGCGAGGCCGGCCCCGGCCCGTCCTACCTCGACGAAGGCTCAGGCGGCCCCGAGAACGACTTCACCAACCGCAACACCACCTTCGCCGCCTGGAACCTGATGCACCTGGCGCGGATGCTGAAGGACGCCGGCGGCATCCCCGCCCACGGCAACCAGCCGAAGGAATGGGAAGCGGGCTGCCACTTCGACCTGCCGAACCCCGAGCACCGCGCCTAGCGCAGCCGATTTTCGACACAGCGGGGTGTGCTCGAAGTCGGAAGCGCTCACCAGAACGCATCGTGTTCCTCCATCACGCCGAGGCCGGTGGCGAGGGTGAGGCCGCCGAGGGCGCCGGCGAAGCTGCCAAAGCGGTGGCGGTAGCGGGAGTGGACCAGGAGGTAGTTGTCGTCGCGGGCGTGGTCCGACTCGGAGCTGAAGTTGAGCGTGCCGGCGTCGCCGAGGTCGATGCCCTCGAGGCCGCGGAAGCGGGCTGGCGGCGGCTCGGTCGGCTCGCCGTCGACCCAGATCGCCCGCTCGCTGCCCTGCGGCGGGTCGTTGATCCCCTCGACCAGATTCCAGGCAAGATTGCGCCCCTCGACCGATTCGCCCACCCCCGCCGACCAGCGCCAGCTGGTGCGGCGCTGATGGTAGCCGGCCGACTCGTCATCGACGCCCCGGCCGGAGACTTCGCGGCGCCGCCCCGGCACCTCGACGATCCCCTCGACAGGCATCCCGGCGCGCTTGCGGGTCCAGGCCCAGCTCCTGCCGCTGGGGCAGGTGGCCTCGACCGGCACTGCCTCGCCGAGCTCGAGGCCAGCGCGCAGACCCGGCCCATCGATCTCCAGGCGCGGCCCGTCGAAGACCACCTCGCGGCTGCCGGGGAGGGGGGAGGTGTGCGACCACTGCCGCCGCGCCTCCCGGTCCCAGAGGACCCAGAACGACTGCGTCGCCGGGCCGATCTCGGCCCGGGCTGCGCAGAGCATCAGCTCCTCGGCGAAGAGGGCGACGTAGCGCCAGCGCTTGCGCAGCTGGCCGTGGTCGAAGAAGCGCATCTCGTAAATGGTCTCGGCTTGGGGCCTACTCAGCCTTGGCTTCTAGGCGCTCCGCCAGTTTCTTCATCCCTCGCTCGCGCGCCGCGGCGGCTGCGCCCTTCCAGTCGGTGGCGCGGTCGGGCGGGCGCTTGACCTTCGCGTCGCGCAGCGTCGCGATCTCCTTGAAGGCGAGGAGGTCGTCGCGGCCCTCGATCAGCGCCCCGCGCAGCGCCGGGCGTCGCTCGCGGATCGCGTTGTCGAGGATCGCCTCCAGCGAGCCGTGCTGCCGCAGCAGCTCGGCCGCGGTCTTCGGCCCGACGCCCCTGGCGCCGGGGAGGCCGTCGGAGGGGTCGCCGCGGAGGGCGATGAAGTCGGGGACGAGCTCGGGGTCGATCCCGTAGCGCTCGCGCACCTCCGCCGGCCCCACCTCTTCGGCGCCTTTGCCGCCGGTGCGGACGTAGAGCACGGTCACCTCGCCGCTCGCGCACTGGTACATGTCGCGGTCGCCGGTCAAGAGCAGCGCCTGGCCGCCCGCCTCGGACTCGAGCCGGCCGTAGGTGCCGAGCAGGTCGTCGGCCTCGAGGTCCTCGGCCGTCGTCACGGTCCAGCCGAAGGCCTCGAAGAAGTCGCGCGCGTCGGCGAACTGGTGGGGCAGCTCCTCGGGCATCGCCGCCTCCCGCTCGGCGTGGTAGGCGGGGTAGAGCTCAGTCCGGTAAGCAGCCGCGTCGGGCCCGAAGCAGAGCACCACCGCCCGCGGCTCGTAGAGCTCGACCTCGCGCAGGATCAGGTTCGCCGTCCCCAGCAGCGCGTTCACCGGCCGCCCGTCCGGCCCGACGATCTTGCTCGGCAGCGCGTAGAAGGCTCGGAACAGCATCGAGGGAGCGTCGACGGCGAGCAGCGGCGCGGGCACGAGTGCAGCCTATGGCTAGATTGGTCTCCGCATGGAGGCGCTCCACATCGACAACCTGCAGAAGCGCTACCCGAACGGGGTCGAGGCCCTGCGCGGGGTCTCGCTCGACATCGCCGAGGGGGAGTTCTTCGGCCTGCTCGGCCCCAACGGAGCCGGCAAGTCGACGCTGATCCACTGCACCACCGGGCTCGCGCAGCCGACCGGCGGCTCGATCGAAATATTCGGGCACGACGCGATCGACCACTACGCCGAGGCGCGCCAGGCGGTCGGGCTCGCCCCGCAGGAGCCCAACATCGACTGGTTCCTCACCGTCGAGGAGACGCTCGACTACCACGCCGGCTACTTCGGGATGCCGCGCAAGGCACGCCGCGAGCGCACCAGGGAGCTGCTCGAGACCTTCTCGCTGACCGAGAAGCGCGACGAGCGCACCCGCACCCTCTCAGGCGGGATGAAACGGCGGCTGATCCTGGCCCGGGCGATGATGCACCGCCCCCGCCTGCTGATCCTCGACGAGCCGACCGCCGGGGTCGACGTCGAGCTGCGGCTCGAGCTCTGGCACTACGTACAGAAAATCAACCAGGAGGGGACGACGATC
The DNA here is from genome assembly GCA_036378275.1 of Solirubrobacterales bacterium. Lineage (GTDB taxonomy): Bacteria > Actinomycetota > Thermoleophilia > Solirubrobacterales > 70-9 > VAYN01. The sequence continues at coordinate 4,165 of DASUWV010000078.1, forward strand.
CTCCTCACCACGCACTACCTCGAGGAGGCCGAGCAGCTCTGCGACCGGATCGCCTTCATCGCCGAGGGCCAGATCGTCGCCGAGGGGACGAGCGGCGAGCTCGCCGAGCGCTTCGACGTGCCGAACCTCGAGGACGCCTACCTGGCTCTGGTCGGCCGCAAAGAGCTCTCGCGCTCGCACATCGAGATGGCGGCCGACGAGGTCGAGGCATGAGCCGCGGAGGCGTTCCGATGAGCGCCGCGCAGATCCGCTTCGCCACCCTCTGGCGCCGCGAGTGCAACCGCTTCCTGAAGATCAAGAAGCAGACGATCGGCGCGCCGATGCTGGAAACGTTCCTCTACATCACCGTCTTCGGCGCCGCCCTCGGCTCGCGGATCAAGCACCTGCACGGGATCGACTACATCCTCTTCGTCATCCCCGGCCTGATCATGATGGCCTTCTCGACCAACGCCTTCTCCAACAACTCCTCCTCGATCCTGCAGCAGAAGTTCCAGGGCGCGATCCAGGACCAGCTCTCCTCGCCGGCCTCGCCGGCCGAGCTGCTGCTCGCCTTCTCGCTCGGCGGCTTCATGCGCGGGCTGACGGTGGCGTTCCTGACCTTCCTCGTCTCGGTGGTCCTCGTCGGCCTACCAGTCGAACACGTCCTCGTTCTGATCCCCGCCCTCGCGCTGGTCGGTTTCTTCTTCTCCCAGCTCGGCGTGCTGATCGGCGTCCGCGCCGAACAGTTCGACGACGTCGCCTTCGCCCAGACCTTCGTCCTGCAGCCACTGATCTTCCTCGGCGGCGTCTTCTACTCGGCCTCGCTGCTGCCGCAGCCGTGGGAGACCCTGACCCGCTTCGACCCGATCTTCTACATGATCAACCTGGTCCGCTACGGCTTCGTCGGCTTCAGCGAAGTCAGCATCGCCCTCTCGCTGCTGGCCCTGACCGCCGCCACCGCCGCGCTCTTCCTCTTCAACCTGCGCCTCTTCAGCCGCGGCTACCGCCTCCGCGCCTAGTCGACGTTCTCGTCGATCCAGGCGAGGTAGCCGGGGGAGCCGGCGACGATCGGGGTGGCGATGATCTCCGGCTCCTCGTAGGAGTGGGCCTCGCGGATCGCCGCCTCGACCGCCTCGTAGGCAGCGCGCGTCGTCTTCGCCAGGCACTGCCACTCCCGCTCCTTCTCGACTGCGCCCTGCCAGCGATACCGGCTGACGACCGGCCCGACGACCTGGACGCAGGCCGCCAGCCGCCGCTCGACCAGCCGCGAGGCGATCCGCCCGGCCTCCTCCTCGGAGCCGGCCGTGGTCAGGACCTGAACGAACTCACTCATGATGGAACTGCATCAAATTTCCTGCCTCGAGGACCGGAAATTTGATGCAGTTCGATCATCCTGGGTCGGCGACCGGAACCGCGACTTTGCCGACGTCGTCGGGCAGGAGCAGGATCGCGCCCTCGCCGGTGACGTAGGCCTCCTCGCCGTGCTGGACGACGTCCATGCCCATCGCCTCCTCGCGGTCGCTCGCCCGCAGCGGTATCACGGCGCCGATCAGCTTCAGCAGCACAAAGGTGGCGGTGAAGGCGTAGGCCGGGCCCGCCAGCGCCGCCAGCGCCTGGTGCCCGAGCTGCGCCGCGTTGCCGTAGAAGAGGCCGTCGGAGACGCCGTTCCAGCTCGCCTGGGCGAAGAAGCCGATGAAGAGGATCCCGAAGAAGCCGGCGGTGCCGTGGGCGGCGAGCACGTCGAGGGTCTCGTCGACCCGCGTGCGCGTGCGCCAGACGATGATCCCGTAGCTCGGCAGCGCCGCCAGAGCGCCCAGCAGCATCGCCCAGCCGGGGCTGACGAAGCCGCCCGCCGGGGTGATCGCGACGCAGCCGACGACGATCGCGGTGGCGGCGCCGATCGCGGTCACTTTGCGGCCGCGGAAGAGGTCGAGGGCGAACCAGACGACCAGCGTGCAGGCCGGGCAGAGCAGGGTGTTGGTGAAGGCGAGCACGCTCGGGTGGCCGGTCGAGAAGCCGCTGCCGCCGTTGAAGCCGAACCAGCCGAACCACAGCAGCCCCGCCCCGAGCAGGACGTAGACCGCGTTGTGGGGGAGGAGCGCCTGGCGGCCGTAGTCCTTGCGGGCGCCGACGACCAGCGCCGCCGCCAGGGCCGAGAAGCCGGAGCCCATCTCGACCGGCACGCCGCCGGCGAAGTCGAGCGTGCCGCCGTGCATCAGCCAGCCGCCGCCGAAGGCCCAGTGGGCGAGCACGGCGTAGACCAGCACCGACCACAGCGCCGCGAAGACGAGGAAGGCGCCGAAGCGCATCCGCTCGACCACGGCGCCGGAGATCAGCGCCACGGTGATGATGCAGAAGGTCGCCTGGAAGGCGAAGAAGACGAGCTCGGGGATGGTCCCGCCCGCCCGCGGCGCGAAGTCGACGCCGTTGAGGAACGCGTTGCCGAGGCCGCCGACGATCGCGCCTTCGCCGTCGAAGGCGAGCGAGTAGCCGACCGCCGCCCAGGTGACGGCGGCGACCGCGATCGCGGCGACGCTCATCATGAAGGTGTTGAGGGTGTTCTTCGAGCGCACCAGCCCGGCGTAGAAGAGCCCCAGCGCCGGCGTCATCATCAGCACCAGCGCGGTGGCGACCAGCATCCAGGCGGTGTCGCCGGTGTCGATCCCGGCGCTCATCGGCTCACCGGCGTCACGGCGCCTTCGTCGGTGTCCCCGGTGCGGATCCGCACCGCCCGCTCCAGCGGCAGGACGAAGATCTTGCCGTCGCCGACTTCGCCGGTGCGGCCGCCTTCGCAGAGCGCCTGCACGGTCCGGTCGACGAAGCCGTCGGAGACGGCGACCTCGAACCGGACCTTCTCGGAGAGCCCCATCTGCACGGTCGTCCCACGGTAGGTCTCGACCCGCTCCACCTCGCCGCCGTGGCCCTGGACGCGGCTCATCGAAAAGCCCCGGACCTCGGCCCGATGAAGCGCCTCCAGGACCTGGTTCGCCTGCTCGGGGCGAACGATCCCGATCACAAGTTTCACTTCGCCTTCCTCTCCCTAGCTGCCGCCTGCGGGCCGAGCCTACCGGGACGGCAACCGGCCTTGCGCGCTCAAACCGCCGCGAGTGCCCGCCCCCGCGCGTCCCTACAATTTCCCCCGAATGGCCTCGCGGCTCCGCAGGCGGCGACGCAAGCCGCACCACTCCCTCTGGCACAAGTTCGCGCTCCCCCTGGGGGTCCTCCTTGCGCTGATGCTGGTCGCCGGCGGCATCGCCGTCGCCTGGGCGATCAACATCTACAACTCGGCGCCGCCGCTCTCCAAGCTGAAACCGGTCCAGAAGGGCCGGTCCTCGGCGATCTACGCCGCCGACGGCTCGCTGATCGGGTTCATCCAGTCGGACAACATCCGCCAGCCCGTCGCCTCCAGCCAGCTCCCCGAAGACCTCAAGGACGCGACGGTCTCGATCGAGGACAAGGGCTTCTGGCAGCACGAAGCGCTTGACCCGCAGGGGATCGCCCGCGCCGCCTGGAAGGACCTGCTGGCCGGCGGCAAGCCGGTGCAGGGGGCCTCGACGATCACCCAGCAGCTGGTCCGCAACCTCTACATCCAGCACCCCGAAGACACCCTCCACCGCAAGATCGTCGAAGCGCACCTGGCCGAAGACCTGTTCGAAAAGCACAGCCGCAGCTGGATCCTCACCCAGTACCTCAACACGGCCCCCTACGGGACCAACGACGGCCAGACCGCGGTCGGGGCCGAAGCCGCCGCCCAGACCTACTTCAACAAGCCGGTCAAGGACCTGAACCTGACCGAGGCCGCGCTCCTGGCCGGGTTGCCGCAGGCGCCGTCCGAATACAACCCCTTCCTCTACCCGAAGGCCGCCCTGCAGCGCCGCAACGAGGTGCTGGGGACGATGGCCGAACAGGGCTACATCACCCAGGCCGAATTCCGGGAAGCGAAGACCAAGGGGCTCGGTCTCGACCGCGGCCACAAGTACACCTCGGTCAAGGACCAGTTCCTCTTCGACCTGGTCGAAAGCGAACTGATCGAAAAGTTCGGGATCAACACCGTCCGCAACGGCGGCCTCAAGGCCTACACGACGATCGACCCCGAACTGCAGGAAAAGGCCGAAAACGCGATCGCCGAATCCTGCTACGCCTGCTACGAAGGCGGTCCGGTGGCCGGTCTCGCCTCGGTCGAACCCCAGAACGGGGCGATCGTCGCCCTCGCCTCGAGCCCCCCCGGCGAAGGCGAAGAAGAATTCAACTACTCCTGGCAGGCCGAACGCCAGCCGGGGTCGTCCTTCAAGACCTTCGTCCTCACGACCGCGATCAAGCAGGGGGTCGACCCTTACTCGACCTACTACAACGGGACCTCGCCGATCACCCTGGCGATCCCCGGCGGCGGCTACTGGAACGTCCACAACGCCGAGCCGGGTGGCGGCGTGATGTCGCTGGCGCAGGCGACCACCGACTCGGTCAACGTCGTCTACGCCCAGCTCGACCTCGACGTCGGGCCGGAAGCGGTGACCGAAACGGCGGAAGAAATGGGGATCGAAGCGGAACTGCAGTCGGTCCCGGCGGAGGCGATCGGCGGTCTGGCCTACGGGGTCAGCCCGCTCGAAATGGCCGACGCCTACGCGACCCTGGCCGACGGCGGCATCCATCACGACCCCACCGCGGTCAGCCGGGTCGAATTCCCCAACGGCAAGGTCGACGACCTGCTGAGCGAAAACGGCGAACGCGTCCTCTCCCCGGGCGAGGCCTACGAAGTGACGAAGATCCTCGAAACGGTGATCACCGAAGGCACCGGCGCCGGCTACACCTACATGGGCTGCAGCGCGGAGGCCGGCAAGACCGGAACCTCGGAGGGGGAGTCCGACGCCTGGTTCGTCGGCTACGCGCCGAAGTACTCGACCGCGGTCTGGGTCGGCCACCCGACCACGCGCGAATACACCGGCTTCGGCGGCCCGACCGCCGGCCCGGTCTGGCAGAACTACATGTCCTCCGCGCAGGGAAGCGACTGCCCCGAATTTGAACAGCCGAGCTCCCTGCCCGAACTGGAAGGCCTCAGCAGCGAACACACCTCTTCCTCTTCCAGCTCCTCGGGCTACGAAGAAGAAGAAAGCTACGAATACGGCGAAGAAGAAGAAAGCGAAGAAGGCGAAGAAAAGGGCAAAAAGGGCGGCAACGAACCGGCCGAAGAAAACACCCCGACGCCGACGCCGGCCCCGGCCCCCGAACCCGCCCCCGCGCCGACGCCGGCCCCCGCGCCACCCTCCGCCCCCAGCGGCGGCGTCGGCGCCGGCTGACGTTTCACTGCTCCGAACTTGACCTCGCCATAGCGTGGCGAATCTCGGAGATGATGCTCAGGGTAGATCCGCGCCAGGGGTGGCCGCGCCGTATCGAGCCTGCGAACGTGCCAGCTTTTCCGGCCCGTAGAAATGGCGAGACCACCATGACCCGGGCCGCGCGAGCCTCAGAGCGGCGATCCACCAGACCGCCCCGATGGTGAGCCAGCCGGCGGCGAAGAGGAGCCAGTGACCCTTCAGCGCCGTGATGGCCAAGGGCCCGGCGATCAGCACGGCGCAGAGAGCGACTCCGTATGCGACGGCGACGCCCGTCGAGACCGCGAACAGCTCCACGCTCACTCCCCGATCAGCTCGATCCGGTAGCCGTCGGGATCGCGGACGAAGCAGATGCGGTGGCCCTCGGTGCGGCCGCCGGGGCGGTAGGGGGGCTTTTCGGGCTCGACCCCCAGCTCGGTCAGCTGGGCGAGGGTGTCGTCGAGGTTGCCGTCGACGAGGAGGGCGATGTGGTTGTAGCCGGTGCCATGGTCGTAGCCGCTGACGCCGTGGTTGTAGGTGAGCTCGAGGCGGGGGTCTTCGCCGGGCAGCGCCATGAAGACGTTGATCGCCTCGTCGCCGATCGGCATCCGCCGCACCTCTTCGAAGCCGAGCTTCTCGTAGAAGCCGACCGAGCGCTCGATGTCGCCGATCCGGTAGCAGGTGTGGAGAAAGGAAGTCACCGGGCTCCGTAGAGGGTAACGAGGGTGCAAACGCGCGAAAATTCAGTAGCGCCTCTCCGGCGCACCGAAGCTTTCTTGAAGCTATCGGGTTCCCGTATTAGCTTCCAG
>DASUWV010000079.1:0-15773 GCA_036378275.1 Solirubrobacterales bacterium
GGCCGCCCGCCGCGCCCAGGCCGACGGCTTCATCCGCGAGCTGCCCGACGGCTACGAGACCCGTGTCGGCGAGCGCGGCCTCACCCTCTCCGGCGGCCAGCGCCAGCGGGTGGCGATCGCCCGCGCCCTGCTCGCCGACCCCCGCATCCTCATCCTCGACGACGCCACCTCCTCGGTCGACGCGACCACCGAGGCGGCGATCAAAGCCGGCCTGCGGGAGGTGATGGCGGGGCGGACGACCTTCATCATCGCCCACCGCCTCTCCACCGTCTCGCTCGCCGACGAGATCGTGGTGATGGACGCGGGCACGATCGTCGACCGCGGCAGCCACGAGGAGCTGATGGCGGGCTGCGGCTTCTACCGCGAGATCGCCGAGCACGGGCTCGCCGACTCGGTCTTCCTCCAGCACGACCTCGAGGAGCGGGAGGAGGTGGCGCGGCTGTGAACGGCGAGGGGAGCGCGATCGGCAACGTCGGCCGGCTCTTCGCCGACCTCTGGCGGCTGGTCCGCGGGCAGGATCAGCGCGGGCGCAAGGTGCGCTGGATGATCCGGCTGCTGCGGCCCTACCGCACCCGCCTGATCCTGATGTTCACGGCGCTGCTGCTGGAGACCGCCGCCGCCCTCGCCCCTCCCTACCTGCTGGGCAAGGCGATCGACAGCGGCATCCGCGCCGGCGACGTCGCCGCGCTCGACTGGATCGTCGCCGCCTTCCTCTTCGCCACCGTCCTCTACGCGGTCGCCACCTACTGGGAGAGCTACCTGGTCGGCTGGGTCGGGACGCGGGCGCTGCAGGACCTGCGCGAGCGGATCTTCACCCACCTGCAGTCGATGTCGATCGGCTTCTTCACTCGCCGCAGCCCCGGGGTGCTGATCTCGCGGATGACCAACGACGTCGAAGCGATGAACCAGCTGGTGACGAACGGGCTGGTGACGATCTTCAACAGCACCCTGACCCTGGTCGGCGTGGTCGTGATCATGCTCGCCCTCGACGTCAAGCTGGCGCTGATCACCTTCCTCACCTTCCCGCTGCTGGCGGTGGCGAGCATCGTCTTCCGGATCGTCTCGGCCGGCGCCTACCGGGCGACGCGCGAGCGGATCGCCGCGGTCACCGCCTACCTGCAGGAAACCCTCAGCGGCGTGAGGATCGTCCGCAGCTTCGGCCAGGAGGCCCGCCACCAGGCGGCGATGACCCGCCTCAACGAGGAAAACCGCGACGTCAACATGAAGACCGTCTACCTCAACGCCTCCTACTTCCCGGCTGTGGAACTGCTGGCGGCGATGGGGACGGCGGTGATCCTGCTATACGGCGGCAGCCAGGCGATCGACGGCGCGATCGAAGTCGGCGTCGTCGTCGCCTTCGTCGGCTACCTGACCCGGTTCTTCGAACCGATCCAGGAACTGAGCCAGCTGTACACGACCTACCAGCAGGGGATGGCGGCGCTCGACAAGATCTTCGACCTGCTCGACACGCCGCCGGACATGGTCGACGCGCCCGGGGCGACCGACCCGGGAACGCTGCGGGGGGAGATCGAGCTCGAGCGGGTCTGGTTCTCCTACGCCGACGAGCCCGGCCTGCCCGACGGCGACGGCGCCGCCGACCTCTGGGCGCTGCGCGGCGTCGATCTGCACGTGCCGCCGGGGCAGACGCTGGCGCTGGTCGGGGCGACCGGGGCGGGCAAGTCGACCTTCGCCAAGCTGGTCGCGCGCTTCTACGACCCGCAGCAGGGGACGGTGCGCGTCGACGGCCACGACCTGCGCGGGGTCCGGCAGCGGGCGCTGCGGCGGCAGCTGGGGATCGTTCCCCAGGAGGGCTTCCTCTTCAGCGGCAGCGTGCGCGAAAACGTCGCCTTCGGCCGGCCCGAGGCAAGCGCCGAGGAGATCGAAGCGGCGATCGCCGCCGTCGGGGCGACCGAGTTCGTCAGCGCCCTCCCCCAGGGCCTCGACACCGAAGTCGGCGAGCGCGGCATCCAGCTCTCGGCTGGCCAGCGCCAGCTGGTCGCTTTCGCCCGAGCCCTCCTCGCCGAGCCCCGCATCCTCATCCTCGACGAGGCCACCTCCAACGTCGACGTCCGCACCGAGAAAACCATCGAGCGCGGCCTCGAGCGCCTCCTCCACGGCCGCACCGCCATCGTCATCGCCCACCGCCTCTCCACCATCCGCCGCGCCGGCACGATCGTCGTCCTCGAGCACGGCCAAATCGCCGAGCAGGGCACCCACGACGACCTGATCGCCGCCGGCGGCCCCTACTCCAGGCTCTATGGCGCCTGGGCCGACTCCACGTCAGCCGCTTAGGGCAAGGGACCAAGCCCGGCCGGTAGGAGGGGTCGGGCATCCCCTTCTCTCAACTTTTTCGGTGGATCGCCTTCGGCCGTCCGAGATTCCAGCACCGAAAAAGTACAAGCCGTTCAGGGGACGCCCGACCCCTCTTTCAACAGCCCTATCGCAGACGTCAGAGACTGATCAGATACGAGGCTTCCTGAGAAGCCGAAAACCAAGCAGCTCGGCGGACCGAGGACTCCGAGATGCGCCGGTTTGCAGGCTTCTCAGCCGGGGCCGACGCCGCCGGATTCGGAGCCGCCGGATTCTCCTCCGCCGCCTTCGGGCGCTGCTTCTGGGCCGCCGCCGGCGCCGCCGGTTTCAGGGGCCGCTTCTTCTTCGGGGACGATTTCTTCTTCGGGAGCGGGTTCTTCGAGTTCGGGTTCGGGTTCGACCCCGCCTTCTTCTACGCCGCCTTCGAGTTCTTCACCCGCTTCGGAGCCGGACCCTGAGGTGCTCGGAGTCGGAGCGCCCGGTCCCTGGCTGCATTGCTGGAAACCGTAGGCTTCAGCCTGGGTCTCGAATTCTTCGAGCTTCGGCCCGGCTTCGGTAGCCGCTTCGCCGAGCGCGGCGGTGTCTTCGCGTTCGGCCGCGAGCTTCACTTCGCCCTCGACCTTGGCCAGCTCTTCGGCCGATTCCATGAAGCTGGTGAATTTGCTTTCGGCGCCTTCGGGCCTGCCGAGTTCCTGCAGCCGTTCGACCATCCCCGTGTAGAGGTTGGCGGTTTTTTCGATCGTCGCCGGCACGGCGCTTTCTTCGGGTTGGGAATCCAGCGCCCCCACCGCGGCGTTGACCTCGGCGCAGATGTCGTCGCCCTGTTCGATCAGTTCGGCTTTCGTCAGCTTCCGGGCTGCTTCGGTGGTCGTGGTCGATTCGCTCGTTTCGCCACCACCGCCGCCGCAGCCGGCGACCAGCAGCGCCAGCAGCGCCGCGAGCAGAAGCAGGGTCGTCTTGTTGCGGGGTCTCTTCACGGGTGGCGAAGCTAGCAGGGCGGCTGGACGCCAGTAGCAAGCCCCCTGCCTTAATTGTTAAGTTGAAGAACGGCGGCGTACAGAGGTCACAAGATCAGGCCCATTTGAACAGGGCGATACCATTCTTCTTGTCTAGCCCTGTATAAACGCATGGGCGATGATGACAAACCCTTTCGATGGCGAGGTCTTGCCTCGGGTATAGAGTCTTCATCGGCGTAACGATGAACGCAAAGCGACCAAGGGAAAGGAGCAGGCGCGATGGCAATATTGGACCGAAAGTTCGCATTCGGCCTTACCTTCGGCCGCAGCAAAGAGAGCGAGCCCATAGCTGAGATTGATGCAAAGGCCTTTCAGCGTGCCCAAGCGAACCCTGGGATCTCTAGGTTCGCTCGCTTGGCCGATGCCCATATTCGAAGGCTCAAGTCCGAAGGTCGTCTCCACTGATCTTCACTTCCGGGGCGGCAGGAGCCTCAGCTCCTTTGGGATCGAGTGGCAACCAGAGGCGGCGAGAACCATTCCCCCGCTTCTGCTCGGACTCCTGGAATAAGTAGGGCTCCGACTTCCAGACTTCCGCAACCTCCGCGTCCATCGGGTCCAGAACAAGGGCTGCTGCTGCGATGGTTTGACTTGCAGCGCGGGCTAGGCCGTAAGCGGTCTGCATTAGCTCTAGACCCCCAACAGTTCCGGTTCGATGGCGGGCCACCCACGTCACTAGGATCGCGGGCATCGTCGTAATCCCCGTTCGGAAGCCGAGGCGGCTAATGGATCGCTTGGATAAACGGACCGAGGCCGAGCAGCAGCTGAAGAAGCCCTCGACCCGTGTCTCCGAAAGGCAGAGGTGGGTGCGCGTAATACCCGCGTTCTGAAGGGCATCCTTCTTGAGGAAACCCTCCGCCGCCTGACCGGCCGAGTTATTGAGCGACTCAAATTCCTCGACCCGATCTTCGACGGCGCCCGCCGTCTCTGGCGTGTACCGGATCCATTCAGTCCCGGTCAACACCTCCGAGCCAATGCCGTCTCCATCTAAGTTGGTCACTCGGAGATCCATCAGCCATGTACCTCCCCACCTTGCAGAACATGCCGCTGAAGCTCCTCATCGACGGGAATGAAAAGGGCGTAGCGCCCTAGAAATTCGTTGATGAAGACCGCCTCCTGCTGTTCAAAAAATACGTCTGCCTCGTGCAGGGCTTCTTCCAACGCCTTCGGCGGCTCGACCAACCAAATGATCCGCGGATCCTGGTAGTCCAAGGCTCGACGCTCCATATACGCTCTCAACTGTTCTTCAAGGCGAAGGGCGTCGATGGAGGGGTCGGTACGCTCCCGCCACTCGGCCTCGTTCCCAGTCTCGACCCAGGCAAAAGGGAACTCCGAGGCTGCACGCTCGAGCGCGTAGAGCCGATTGATCTTGTAGTTGCGACTCTCCGCGATGCGCAAACGCTCTGATCCATGTTGCTCAATCCAGGCACGACGTTCGCGCTCAAACGAAACGTTTTCCTCTTCTTCGCTGTTCCTCAGCATGGCCGTAGCTTCTTCTTCTTCGGCAAGCGTTTGGAGTGCGTCCTCAAGCCAAACCTCCACCACCTCAAGAAAATCCTCGGCATTATCAGTGGGGGCGTAGAGGGTTGGATAACCAGGGACTTCCTCGTAAGCCCGATGAGCCTTCATCAGACGCCCTCGCAAAGGAGCTGGAACCTCAGTTAGAAGAAACTCGACCTCCCAATCCTCCGGCAGATGCATGCCGAGTTCCTGGATCTGCTCATCGAGCCAATCTTCAGAGACACAACACTGAAACTGCAGCCGGATGGGTTCTGGCTGACCCAGAGGCTGAATGGGAGACAATTCGGCTACCGCCTTTGCTCAATGCGGCCCCGACTGGGGTCGCTATGTACGAATAAGAAGAGCTACTGCCCTTCTGCTTCGCATTGTAACGGCTTACCGACCCTTTGAAACGGCAATCTCACGAGCGTTGCTCACGCGGCTCGTCGATCAGCATTTTTACTGCGGCCCAGGGACTCGAACCCCGACTACCTCGTCCAGAGCGAGGCGTGCTGCCATTACACCAGGCCGCAACGGCTCCTCTCAGGATATCGACGCGAGATCGGCGGAGGGGTCTTCGAGCTGATCGAGGGCGCCGGAGACATCGACGCCCTCGGCCAGCATCCGCCGCGCCTCGGCCAGGTCCTCGGAGCGCTCGACGCTGAGGCAGCCCGCCACGTGTCCGCCCTGCAGGTACCAGACCGAGAACTCGCCGCCGTCGCGGTCGCCGCGCCAGACTTCCCGGTCCCACTCGTACGCCGGCCCGACGTACTCGAGGCTCGCCCAGTCGGCGAGGTCGCTGAAGAAGTACGGGACGACGTCGTAGTGCTCGTCGGCGCCAAGCATGTTCGCCGCCGCCTTCGCCCCCTGCTGCATCGCCACGTCCCAGTGCTCGATGTGGATGCGGCGCCCGTGGACGACGCTCTCGTACGAGCAGCAGTCGCCCGCCGCGTAGATCCCCTCGATCGAGGTCCGCAGCTTCGAGTCGCAGACGATGCCGCCGTCGCCGACCTCGATCCCCGCCCGCTGCGCCAGCATCGCGTCTGGCCGTACGCCGGCGCCGACCACGACCGCGTCGCACTCGACCGTCAGCCCGCTCTCGGCGATCACCGCCTTGACCCGGCCGTCGCCCTCGAAGGCGCTCAGGGTCTCGCCGCCGTGGAAGGTGACGCCGTGCGATTCGAGCTGCTCCTGGAACCAGCGCCCCGCCTCATCCCCGAACGTCCGCGACAGGGCCACGTCCTCCATCGCGATGATCGTGCACCTGGTCCCCCGCGCGGTCAGCGAGGCGGCGACCTCGCAGCCGATGTAGCTGCCTCCGACCAGGACCACGTGCTCGGCCGCCTCGGCGTCGGCGCGGATCGCATCGGAGTTGCCGAAGGCCCGCAGGTAGTGGACGCCCTCGTTCTCCGCCCCCTCGACGCGGAGGATGTTGACCATCGCCCCGGTCGCGAGCAGCGCCTTGCCGAACCTGACCTCCTCCCCGCCCTGGATCGTCGCCGTCCGCGCCTCCGGGTCGAGCGACATCACGTTGCGTCCGCTCAGCAGCTCGACGTCGTTCTCCGCATACCAGGAGGGCGGCTGGACGTGGGCGTCCTCGCGCCCCGCCTCGCCGCGCAGGTACTCCTTCGAGAGCGGCGGCCGTTCGTACGGCGGCTCCGGCTCGCGGCCGACCAGCAGGATCGAGCCGTCGGCCCCGCGCCGGCGCAGCTCCGAGGCGCAGTTGGCGGAGGCCATGCCGCCGCCGATCAGCAGGAAATCGACTTCACGATCGGGCATCGACGCCCTCGGGCCCGAAGAGCGCCTTCAGGTCGTCCTCCTTGCCCGGGTCGAGCACGGCGAGGACCTCGTCGCCCTCCTGCAGCACCGTGTCCGCGTTGGGGACGAAGCCCTTGCCGGCGCGCAGGACCGAGATCAGCAGGCTGCCTTCGGGCATGCTGAGGTCGCCGACCCGGCGGCCGGTCACGCCCGAGTCCGAGCCGAGCAGCATCTCGATGATCTCCAGCTGCTCCTCCTGCAGGTCGAGCAGGTGGACCAGCCCGTACTCGGGCACCTCGTGCTCGAGCAGGCGCAGGATCAGGTCGGTCGCCGAGACCGAGGGCTTGATCCCGAGCAGGTCGAAGTGCGACCGGTTGCGCGGGTTGTTGACCCGGGCGATGATCTGGTCGACCAGGTACTTCTCCTTCGCCACCTGGCAGATCAGCATGTTGTCCTCGTCGTCGCCGGTGACCGCAATCACCATGTCGGCGCGCTGGATCCCGGCCCGCTCCAGCACCCAGAGCTCGGAGGCGTCGCCGTAGGAGACGTTGTGCTCGAGCTCCTGCTCGACGGTCAGGTAGCGGCGGCGGTCGCTCTCGATCAGCGTCACCTCGTGGCCCTTGTCGAGCAGCTCCCGGGCCAGGTTCCAACCGACCTTGCCCGCTCCGACGACGATGATGTACATGGTCTTCCGGCTCCCCCTAGACCGTCGCCGTCGCGTCGTCGGCCGCCCCGCCGCGGTCGGCGGCCTCGCGCACCGCGCTCTCCAGCATGTCGATCGCGACCCGGGTCGGGCAGACGGTGTGCAGGCCCTGGCGCTGGTACCACTCGGCCCGCAGCGGGTCGAGCACGCGGGCGATCACCGTCGGCACCTCGTAGCGCTTCTGGGCGATCTGGGAGATCACGATGTTGGTGTTGTCGCCGTCGGTGGAGGCGATGAAGACGTCGGCGTCGGCGATCCCGGCGGCCTCCAGCGCCTCGGTCTCCAGCCCCGCCCCGACCGTGAAGTGGCCGCCGAGGTCCTCCCAGCTCTTCTCCAGCCCGACCTCGAGCCGCGCGTGCGACTCCGGGTCCTCGTCGAGGCAGGAGACGGTGTGGCCCTCGCGGAGCATCGCCCGCGCCACCGAGGAGCCGACGCGGCCGCAGCCGACGATCAGAACGAACATGGGCGGGATACTAGGCCAACCGGCGGGCTATTCAGGTTCCGGCGGGGCCGTAAGCAGGACCCGGCAGGGCGCTTTCTTGAGCACGTACTCGGTGGCGGCGCCGATCTCCGCCGGCTTGGCGGCGCCGATGCCCCCGAGGACCCCGCCGCCGCGGATCTTGGTCGGCGGCTCCCCCCCGATCACGATCGCTTCCGCGTTGCCGCGGCGGGCCGCCTCGAGGATGCCGGCGCCGATCTTGCGGGCCCGGATCACGTCGGTCGTCACCTCGACGTCCTCGTACTCCTCCCCCACCTCGCGCGCCCGCTCCAACGCCCGCCGCGCCTGCTCCTCGCGCTCCTTCGGCAGCTTCGCGTCGAGCGGCAGCGTCAGCGGCACCTCGATCACGTAGACGACGTCGAGGCGGGAGATGCCCTCTTTGGCGTCGCCGTCGGCGTCGGCCGCCGCCAGCCTCCCGGCGGTGGCGACGATGTCGTCGTCGAACTTGGTGCCGAAGACGGGGACGAGGATGTTGCTGAACTCGATCTCGGGCACCTGCTTGGTCAGCGCCCGCTCGGTGACCGAGACCCGCTTGGTCAGCGTCGTCCCCTCGAAGACCTTGCGGTAGACGACGTAGAAGGTGAGCCCGAAGGCCATCCAGCCGAGCCCGACCCAGCGAGCAGTGGTGTGGAAGGCGAGGACGCTGACGAAGGCGAGGCCGCTGAGGACGGCGGCGACGACCGCCGGCAGCGGCACCGTCGCCACCCCCCAGTGGAAGCCCACCGGGATCCGGAACGGCCGCCGCCGGTCCGGGTCCTTGACCCGCAGGCGGATGATCGAGAGGTGGGCGATCGTGATCGCCAGCGTCGCCCCGAAGGCGTAGATCGAGGCCAGCAGCTTGACGTTGGTCGGGATGACGAGGCCGATCGCGATCAAGCCGCTGATCGCGATCGCCACGTAGGGCGTCGCCGTGCGCTTGTCGAGTTTGCCGAGCCAGCTGGGGATCTGGCGGTTGATCGCCAGCGTGTAGATGTGGCGGGAGACCCCGAGCATCGAGGTGCTGGCGGCCCAGATCAGCACCGGCGTGGCGATCGCCGCGACCAGCCATCGCATCGTGTCCGCAACCCACGCCGGGTGGTACTGGGAGACGACCCCGAGGATCGGCTCCTCGATGAACTCGCCGCCGAGCGCGGTGTGGGGGCCGCCGGGGCCGCCGACCACAGGCACCGCCATCAATGCCACCGCGGCCATCAGCGCGTAGACGACCGGCACCCCGATCGCCCCGATCCCGGCCACCCGCCGCAGGTCCTCGCGGCTGACGTCGATGTCCGGCGCCAGGTCGGAGGCGGCCTCGATCCCCGCGTAGGCGAGCATCGCCACCACCGCGGCGTAGACGATGTCCCTGAAGCTGGGTTCGCTGAAGAGGTGGAGGTGTTCGGTCAGCCGGTCGGGGTGCCAGACGGCGAGCACGCCGACGACGATCACCCCCAGCTGCAGGCCGAGGTCGGCGAGGGCGAGGAAGACCAGCGAGGCCTGGCGCTCGCGGCCGGTGACGTTGAGGATGTTGAGGGCGGAGACGAGGACGATCACCGCGGCGGCGATCGCGACCTCCCAGCCGGGGTCGGCGAGGTCGCCGGAGATCGGCTCCAGGTAGTGCGGGACCGAGATCGCCGCCAGGGCGATCACGATCAGGTAGTCGATCAGGATCGCCCAGCCGGCGATGAAGGCGACGAGCTCGTTGAAGGCGTGGCGGGCGAAGGTCGAGGAGCCGCCGCGCTCGCGGAACATCGCCCCGCCCTCGACGTAGGTGAGCGTGGTCAGGCCGAAGAGGACGCCGGCGGCGAGGAAGATCAGCGGCGTCAGCCCGAGTCCGCGGTCGGCGACGACGCCGAGCGCGAAGTAGATCGAGAAGCCGACCGCCGAGTAGGCGGCGGCGAACAGCCAGGGGACGCCGAGGCCGCGCTCGAGGATCGGCTCGTCGCGCGGCTCCTCCGGCCGGCGCGGCCCCGCCTCGCCCTGCCCCCGCTCGGTCGCCGAGCGGGCGTCGCCGTCGCTCATCTGCCCATCCTCGCCCCCGCCCAGAGGCGGCCGACGCCGATGCCGACGAAGGCGAGGCCCATCAGGAAGCCGAGCGAGACCGGCCCGCCGCCATGGGCGAGGGTGCGGACGAGCACCGCGAGGCCGAGGGCGATGAAGGCGACCGAGAGGGCGCGGACGGCGCCCCGGTAGGCCCGCTCGCCGCTCACGGCAGCGCCTCCGCCAGCGCCGCCCCGGGGATCGCCGCCGGCTTTTCGGACGGGTCGGAGACGACGAGGACGCGGCAGGGCCGCTCGCCGAGGATCGTCTGCAGGGTCTTGTCGTACTGCGGCACGCCGTTGCGGTAGCTGAGGCCGACGACGATCGCCTCGGCCTTGATCTCTGCCGCCTCCTCGGCGACCGAGTAGCCGGCCTGGCCGGGCCGCACCCGCGAGACGTGTCCGGTCACCCGCTGGCCGCCGATCAGCTTCGCCTCCTCGATCTTGCGCTGGGCCTCGGCTTCGCTCTCGGGCATCTCGGCGTTGAGGGGCAGGTTCGCCGGCACCGTCATCATCGAGTGGACGTGGATGCCGCGGCGGCGCTTGCCGGCCAGTTTGACCGCGGTCGCGACCATCTCCGGCGAGAATTCTTCGTCGTCCTCGAAAGCGACCAGCACGCTTCGGTACTCGACCTCCTCGACCCCGAGCGGCTCCGGCAGCACCACCTTCACGGTCTCGGTCAGCGGCAGCCGCTGGTTGCGGCGGTAGAGGACGTAGACGGCGATCCCCAGCACCATCCAGCCGGTGCCGACGAAGAGCGTGCGGGGATTGAGCGCCATCACCACGATCCAGGCGCCGAAGGTGCCGAGGCCGCCGAGGACCGCGGTCATCGGCACCTCGAAGCCGAAGGCGTGGACGTTGCCCAGCGGCTTCCAGGTGCGCTCGCGGTCGGGGTGCTTGCGGCGCAGCTGGATCACCGCCACGTGGGCGATCGTGAACGAGAGCATCGCCCCGAACGAGTACATCGTCGCCAGGAATTCGGTCTGCCCCGGCAGCAGGGTGACGATCGCGACCGCGGCGAAGATCAGGATCGCGATGTAGGGCGTGCGGTACTTGGGATGGACCTGGCGCAGCCCCTCGGGCAGCTGGCGGTGCTGGCCCATCGAGTAGGTGAGCCGGGAGACGCCGATCAGGCCGGCGTTGGTGGCGATCAGCAGGATCACCGCCGCCAGCACGCCGACGTAGTAGCGCAGGACTTCGGTCGGGACGTGGGAGAGGCCGAGGTTCTCGACGATGCCGAGGATCGGGTCGTCGGCGTAGCGCGAGCCGAGCGCGGTCACGTAGTGGCCGGCGGAGTCCCTGACGACCGGCATCGCCGAGAGGGCGACGATCGGGATCAGCAGGTAGAGCCCGAGCACGGCGGCGACAACGAGGGCGACGCTGCGGGGGATCGTGCGGGCGGCGTCTCTCGCCTCCTCGGCCATGTTGGAGATCGTCTCGATCCCGGTGTAGGCGATCATCCCCACCGCGATCCCGAGCGCGAAGTCGCTCCAGGTCGGGGCGACGCCGAGGTGGACGTTGTCGACCAGGATCGTCGGGCTGAGGACGAGGACCACGCCGATCCCGACCAGGACGACCTGGGTGGCGAGGTCGGCAACGGCGAGGATCAGGTTCAGTTTCGCCGACTCCTCGGTGCCGCGGATGTTGATCGCGGCGAGGCCGACGATCAGCGCCGCGCCGCCGATGATGTCGCCGGGACTGTCGCCGAGCCAGGGCCAGAAGACCGCCAGGTAGTGGGGCACGAAGAAGGCCGAGATCGCGACCGTGATCGTGTAGTTGAGCATCTGCCCCCAGGCGGCGACGAAGCTGACCAGCTCGTTGAAGGCATGGCGGGCGAAGCTGGAGGAGCCGCCGGCCTCCGGGTACATCACGGTCGCCTCGGCGTAGGTGGCGGCGGTGGCGGCGAAGATCAGCCCGGAGATGACGAATGCGATCGGGGTGAGGCCGAGGGCGAAGGCGGCGGTGACGCCGAGGGCGTAGTAGATCGAGGAGCCGACGTTGCCGTAGGCGGCGGAGAACAGCGCTCCGACGCCGTGGACGCGGCTCAGCGACTCGTCTCTTGGGATCCGCTGGGCCAATTCAGGTCGTCTGCAACGAGGTCACTCAGACCGAATATACGGACGCGGCGGGTGCTCGCCGCACGTGCTCTCGTGACAACTGCGAGGGGTTGGTGCAGCCGCAGAGGGCGAGGGTGAGCGCGAGCTCCTCGCGCAGGAGCCCCAGCACCCTGGCGACCCCCTCCTTTCCGGCCGCCGCGAGCCCCCACAGGGCGGGGCGGCCGACCAGCACCGCATCGGCGCCGAGGGCGAGCGCGGTGGCGACGTCGACGCCGCGGCGGATGCCGCCGTCGACCAGCAGGGTGCCGCGGCCCTCGAGCGCATCGGCGATCTCGGGGAGGGCGTCGGCGGTGGCGAGCGAGCGGTCGAGCTGGCGGCCGCCGTGGTTGGAGACGACGACGCCGGCGGCGCCGTGCTCGAGCGCCAGCTCGGCGTCCTCGGCGGTGAGGACGCCCTTGACCAGGACCGGGACGCTGCACTCGGAGGCGAGGTCGGCGACGTCGTCCCAGGTGAGGGCGTGGTTCATCAGCGCGAAGGTTTCCTCGATCGAGAGCGACCGCTCGCCGCCGACGGCGGCGCTCAGGCTCGGGGTGCCGAGCTCCTGCGGCAGGGTGAACCGGTTGCGCCGGTCGCGCTCCCGGTTGCCCCCGGGCGGCGCATCGGCGGTGACGACGACCGCCTCGAAGCCCGCCTCGATCGCCTCCTCCATCAGCGCCCGGGTCACCGCCTCGTCCCTGAAGGCATAGAGCTGGAACCAGTGCCGGCCCCCGGGCGCGGCCGCGGCCACCTCGGCGGGGCGCGTGGTCGAGAGCGTCGAGAGGCACATCGCGGTCCCGGCCGCCGCCGCCCCCGCCGCCATCCCCGCCTCCGCTTCCGGGTGCGCCATCCGCTGGTAGGCGACCGGCGCCACCAGCACCGGCGCCCGCACCGGGCCGCCCAGCACCTCGGTTTCGGTCGAGACCTCGCGCACGTCTTTCAGCACCCGCGGCCGCAGCCGCCAGCGAACCCAAGCCTCGACGTTGTCCCGCAGAGTGACTTCGTCCCCCGCGCCCCCGTTGAAGTAGTCGCGTGGCCCCTGCTCGAGGCCCAACATCCCCTCCCCCTCGGCGTCGTAGACGTTGATCCAGTCCTCGCTCACGCCGCGACCCTACTCCCAACCGAACTGCATCAAATTCTCCACCCAGGAGATAGAGAATTTGATGCAGTTCGGAGTGCGTTCAGGGGCTGGGTGAGCCGGCGGGTGGCGTTCCCGGCGGCGCCGCCGGTCCCCAGGATTCGCGGCCGTCGGAGGTCGCGATCGGAATCTTTGGCCCCGCCATCGCCGGCGTGTCGAGGCTGACGTCGACGATCGCCTTGACCCGCGACAGCACCTCGCGGGCTTCGCTCTTGCGGCCCTGGAAGCCCCATTGGTGGAGGTCGGCGGTCAGCCCGGTCGCGTCGATCCCGGCTTCGTGGGCGAGGTAGAGCGCACGCGGCATGTGAAAGCCCTGGGTGACCACAACCGCACGGCGAATGCCGAAGATGCGGCGTGCCCGCACCATCGTCGCCCAGGTGTCGAAGCCGGCGTGGTCCTCGAACACGTCCCGCGGCGGGACCCCGTCGCCGACCAGCGCCTTTCGCATCGTGTCTGGCTCGTCGTAGCCCCAGCTGCCGTGGTCGCCGGAGACGAGGATCTTCCGCACCTTGCCCGCGTGCCAGAGCGCAGACGCCTGTCGAACCCTGTCCGCAAGCATCGGGCTCATCTTCCCGTCCGGCTGCACCAGAGCCCCGGGGACGATCGCCACTTCCACCTTGGGGACGTCCGCCACCCTGGAAGTCGAGTCGCCGCCCTCGTAAAGCACGTAGACGTTGGCGAAGACCACCACCAGCGCCATCACCGCCGCCCCGACGAGCACGAACCTCGACAGCCGCGGCCACCGCCGCAGCGGATAAGTCAACTTGCGCCCGAGCCCCCGCACCCGCGGAACGCTAACAACCCCGAACTGCATCAACTTCTACTTCTGCTGGGTGTAGAAGTTGATGCAGTTCGGATGAGGGGCACGTAGCCTTCCGGGGTGTGAACGAGCGGGAAGCGAAAGAGCGCTGCGCGGAGCTGGCGCGTGAGCATCCGGACCGTGGGTGAGTCAACTGGGTTCCGGTCGAGCAGAAAGACGGCACTTGGGCGGTCGCCCGCATTCCGCTGCCCCCGCCGATCGATCCGGAGCAGACCCGGGGCACCCGCCGCGAGCCCAGCCCTCATGAAGGCGAAGATCTTCGCGACACTGAACTTCTTGCCCAATCACGGCGCGGCGGTCTCCCGCACATGAATCGGGCCGCACCAACCTCTACCTGCCGAAGTGGAGGTTGGTGCGGCCCGATTCGAGCCGCTTGTGCGCCCTTGGGTCGCCCTAGAAGTGGACGATGGGGATGATCAGGATGGCGACGATGTTCGCCACCTTGATCATCGGGTTGATCGCCGGGCCGGCGGTGTCCTTGTAGGGATCGCCGACGGTGTCGCCGGTCACCGAGGCGGCGTGGGCCTCGGAGCCCTTGCCGCCGTGGGCGCCGTCCTCGATCAGCTTCTTCGCATTGTCCCAGGCGCCGCCGCCGGCGGTCATGCTGACCGCGGCGAAGAGGCCGACGACGATGACGCCGATCAGCAGGCCGCCGAGCGCGTCGACGCTGAGCAGGCCGACGATCACCGGCACGACGATCGGGATCAGCGCCGGCAGGATCATCTCTTTCTGCGCGGCAGCGGTGACGATCGCGACCGTTTTGCCGTACTCGGGTTTCTCGGTCCCCTCCATGATCCCGGGGTGCTCGCGGAACTGTTTCCGCACCTCCTCGACGACCTGGCCGCCGGCACGGCCGACCGCCTCGATCGCGAAGGCCGCGAACAGGTAGACCATCATCCCGCCGATGATCAGCCCGATCAGGACGTCGGGGCTGGTCAGGTGGAAGAGCCCGTTGAGGTCGAAGCCGGCAGGCGCTTCGTCGGCCAATTCGCTGCGGAACGCCGCGAACAGCACCAGCGCCGCGAGGGCGGCGGAGCCGATCGCGTAACCCTTGGTCACCGCCTTGGTCGTGTTGCCGACCGCGTCGAGCGGGTCGGTGACGTTGCGGACGTCCTCCGGCAGGTCGGCCATCTCGGCGATGCCGCCGGCGTTGTCGGTGATCGGGCCGAAGGCGTCGAGGGCGACGATCAGGCCGCAGAGCGAGAGCTGGGCGACGACGGCGATGCCGATGCCGTAGATCCCGGCGAGCTCGTTGGCGCCGAGGATCGCGAAGGCGATCACGAGCGCCGGAGCGGCGGTCGACTGGAAGCCCTGGGCGAGCCCCTGGATGATGTTCGTCGCGTGCCCGGTCTCGGAAGCCTGGGCGATCGTCCGCACCGGCCGGAACCGGGTCGACGTATAAAATTCGGTGATCCCGAACAGCAGCGCGGTGACGGCGACCCCGATCACGGCGCAGAGCCAGAGGTCGGTCACGCTGACCGCCTTGGCGGCGGTGTCGGCGAAGCCGAGCCGCAGCGGGTCGCTCATCAGCCAGTCGGTGATCGGGTAGAACGCGGCGATCGAGATGATCCCCGAGATCAGCAGGCCGATGTAGAGGGCGCTCTCCACCTTGTCGGACTTGGTCCGCACGCAGAGCGCGCCGATGATCGAGGCGATGATCGCCACGCCGCCGAGGACCAGCGGGTAGATCGCGACCTCACGGGCGTAGTCGGAGGTGAAGGTGAGGACGCCGAGCAGCATCACCGCGACCGAGGTGACGGCATAGGTCTCGAACAGGTCGGCCGCCATGCCGGCGCAGTCGCCGACGTTGTCGCCGACGTTGTCGGCGATCACGGCCGGGTTGCGGGGATCGTCCTCGGGGATCCCCGCCTCGACCTTGCCGACCAGGTCGGCGCCGACGTCGGCGGCCTTGGTGAAGATGCCG
>DASUWV010000080.1:0-2369 GCA_036378275.1 Solirubrobacterales bacterium
CGTCGAGGTCGAGGACCGGCTCGATGCAGCAGTCGTGCTCGTCGTTGAAGGCGAGCCATTCGTCGCGGCTGCGCGAGCGGAAGACCTCGGCGACCTGCTCCCAAACCTCCGACCCCGGCGCTTCGAACTGCCTCTCGATCAGGTCGGGACGGCCGACGCCGTTGCAGAAGGCGGCCCAGAACTTCGGCTCCAGCGCGCCGCAGGTGACCCAGCCGTCAGATGCCTCGTAGGGCAGGTAGCAGACGAGGCCGCCGGCGAGCTGCTGCTCACCCCGGCGCGGCACCTCCCCGTCGCAGAAGTAGCGGCCGGCGACCATCGCCAGCCAGGAGAGGGCGCCGTCGGCCATCGAGACGTCGACCGTCTGCCCCTCGCCCGAGCGCTCGCGCTCGTGCAGCGCCGCCATCACCCCGAAGGCGGCCATCAGGGCGCCGCCGCCGAGGTCGGCGATCTGACCGGCCGACTGCACCGGCGGCCCGCCCTTGGCCCCGGTGAGGCCGAGCAGGCCGACGAGGCCGAGATAGTTCATGTCGTGGCCGGCGCGCTGGGCATAGGGCCCGTCCTGGCCGTAGCCGGTGATCGCGCAGTAGACGACGCGCGGGTTGGCCTCGCGCAACCGCTCGTAGCCGACCCCGAGCTTGTCGAGCACGCCGGGGCGGAAGCCGTCGAGGACGACGTCGTAGCCGGCGACCAGCCGCAGCAGCGCCTCCCTGCCCCCCTCACTCTTGAGGTCGAGCCGGATCGAGCGCTTGCCGCGGTTGAGCGCGAGGTAGAGCGAGGAGCGGGTGCCGAGCGCCTGCTGCTCGTCGCTGCCGTAGTAGGGCGGCGCCCAGCGGATGTAGTCGCCCATGCCGGTGTCCTCGACCTTCAGCACCTCGGCGCCGAGGTCGGCCAGCAGCAGCGAGCAGAAGCCGCCCGGCAGCAGGCGGGTGAGGTCGAGGACCCTGACGTCGCTAAGCGGGAGAGCGCTCACGCTTCGGGACCCCCAGCAGCTCCCGCGCCTCGGCCACGCTCGCGGGCCGGCGGCCGACGTCTTCGGCCATCTGGCGCGCCTTCGCGATCAGCTCGCCGTTCGACTTCGCCATCTCGCCGCTCGGCAGGTAGAGGTTGTCCTCGACGCCGGCGCGGACGTTGCCGCCGAGGACCAGCGAGGCGGCGAGCAGCTTCCACTGGTCGCGCGAGATGCCGATCACCTGCCACTGGTTCTCCCCCTCCGGCCCACCGGGGATCTGGTCCGACATCAGGTTGACGTTGCGCGGGGTCGCGCGGATGCCGCCGGTCACCCCCATCACCAGCGAGATCTGCAGCGGCGGCTGCAGCAGGTCCATGTCGATCAGCGGGTCGAGGTTGGCGACGTGGCCGGAGTCGAAGCACTCGTGCTCGGGCTTGATCCCCAGCTCCTTCATCGCGGTGAGGAACTCGACGATCGTGTCGAAGCTGTTCTCGAAGACCGCTTTGAAGACGAAGTCCTTGCGGCGCTTCGAGTACTTCGCGTAGTTCATCGAGCTCATGTTCAGCGCGGCGACGTCGGGGCGGCAGGCGCGCAGGTACTCGAGCCGCTTCTCGATCGGGATCCCGATCGCCCCGGTCGAGTAGTTGACGATCACGTCGCCGACCTCGGCCAGGATCGCCTCGGTGATCGCCCGGAAGTCCTCGACCTCATACGAGGGCGTGCCGTCAGGCTTGCGGGCGTGGATGTGGATCTGCGAGGCGCCCTCGTCCACCGCGCGCCGCGCCTCCGCCGCGTACTCCTCCGGCGTGTAGGGGATCGCCGGGCACTGGTCGCGGTTGGCGATCACGCCGCTGATCGAGCAGCTGATGATCACCGGGTCGTCGAACGAGCTCATCTCTACCTCCTAGACCGGCATCACGCCGTGGCGTTTCTTCGGCTTCTCGACGTGCTTGGTGCGGGCCATCCGCAGCGCCCTGACGATCGTCGGCCGGGTCTCGCGCGGGTCGATGATGTCGTCGATCACCGCGTTGCCGGCGGCGATGTAGGGGTCGATCTGCTCGCGAACCGCGTTCAGCATCGCCTCGCGGGTCGCCTCCGGGTCCTCGGAGGCCTCGATCGCCGAGCGGCCGATGATGTTGACCGCGCCCTCGGCGCCCATCACCGAGATCTCGGCTCCGGGCCAGGCGACGATCAGGTCGGGCTCGTACGCCTTGCCGCACATCACGTAGTAGCCGGCGCCGTAGGCCTTGCGGACGACCACGGTCACCTTCGGCACCGTGGCGCGGCTGACCGCGTAGAGCATCTTCGCCCCGTGGCGGATGATCCCGGCGTGCTCGACCTTCGAGCCGACCATGAAGCCGGGCACGTCCTGGAGGAAGACGAGCGGGATGTTGAAGGCGTCGCAGAGGTTGATGAAGCG
>DASUWV010000081.1:0-16851 GCA_036378275.1 Solirubrobacterales bacterium
GTGGCACCGCGAGCGGGTCGCCGACGCGGTCCTGGCCGGCGAGACCGCCCCGGCGAGCGCCTGACCGGGGCGACATGGGCGCGCTCGACCGCATCTCCGTCGCCGCGATCGGCACCTCCGTCGCCGACCTCGAGGCGGAGACGCTGCGGGCCGAGGCGGCCGGCGTCGAGTGCGTCTGGGCGCCGGAGCTGTTCCGCAGCGCCGTCGCCCAGGCGGCCTACCTGGCGGCGAAGACCGAGCGGATCGGCGTCGCGACCGGGATCGTCTGGGCCTTCACCCGCAGCCCTTTCATCCACGCGATCAGCGCCCTCGACGTCGACGAGATGTCCGCCGGGCGCTTCCGCCTGGGGATGGGCGCCGGGGTCAAACGCCTGAACGAGACCTGGCACAACGCCGATTACGGCAAACCGGCGCCGCACCTGCGCGAGGCGATCGAGGCGACGCGGCTGATCATGCGCCAGGCCAGCGCCGGCGAGCCGATCCGCTACGAGGGCGAGTACTACGACATCGACATCAAGGGGTGGATCCGCCCGCATCCGGCGCCGCGCGAGGCGGTGCCGATCTACACCGCCGCCGTGCAGGCGGGGATGGCGCGGATGGCCGGCGACGTCGCCGACGGCTTGATCGGGCACCCGATCCAGAGCCTGCGCTGGATCGACGAGGTGATCGTCCCCGCTTTCGAGAAGGGCCTGGGACGCTCCGATAGGGAGCGCTCGAGCTTCGACTACCTGCCGACCGTCTGCTGCGCGATCGACGAGGACGAGGGGCGGGCGATCGAGATGGCCCGCCGCACGATCTCCTTCTACGCGACGGTCAAGACCTACATGCCGCTCTGGGAGATGCACGGCTTCGCCGACAACGCGGTCGAGGCGGGGGAGGCCTTCCGCCGCGGCGACCTCGCCGCCGTCCCCGCCGCGATCAGCGACGAGATGGTCGAGGCCTACTGCGCCGCCGGCCCCCTCGACAAGGTCCGCGCCCGGGTCGAGGCCACCGCCGAGCGCGCCGACGGCCTCTTCCTCACCCCGCCGACCTACTTCATCTCGCCCGAGGAGCTGAGCGAGTTCCAGAACCGCATCATCGACGCCTTCGGCCCGGAAGCGTGAGCCGCGAGTCCGCGAAAACTGTTGTAGAGCAACAGTTTTCACGGACTCGCGAGTTCGAGGTGCTGGAGCGGGTGCGGGCGATCCCGGAGGGGTCTGTGCGGACCTACGGGGACGTGTCGCCGGGGGCGCCGCGGTTCGCCGGCACCGTCCTCTTCCACGACGACGATCCCGATCTGCCGTGGTGGCGCGTCGTTCGCGCCGACGGCTCGCTCGCCAAGGGCGACCGCCAGCGGGCGCTGCTGCGCACCGAGGGCGTGCCCTTCAAGGGCCGGCGGGTCGACATGCGCCGCGCCCGCGTCCCGAGCTAGCTCCGTTCGATCTCCCGCTGGACGTCGGCCTCGGTGATGCGGTTGCTGGGGCCGTAGGCTTTCCAGCCCTGGACGACGAGGGCGATGCCGACGCCGAGGATCACCCACTTGGGCCAGTAGTCGCCGCCCCCGCCCATCGCCCAGATGATCGTGGTGACGGCGACCGCCAGGAGAGCGCTGCCGGCCAGGCCCTTGAAGTCCTGCTTCATCTTCAGGCGCTGGATCGCCAGCTGCCGCGCTTCTCCCGGCTTGTCGACCCCTTCCTCGACTTCGTGCCGTTCGACCATGCACCGATCCTACGTCTACGGGCAGACCACGATCAAATGGAAGTCGGCGTCCTCGTTGCCGCCTTCTTTGTCGCGGGTGCGGACTTCGATCGCGTTCGGGTTCGAGGGCGAGGTGTTGGTCTGCGCGTAGCCCGACTGCGGGTTCGAGGTGCCGGCGTTATTGCGGCCGGCGACGTCGGCGCAGACGCTGACGTTGAAGGGGAAGGTGACGGTGACGGCGCCGCCGCTCTCGGTGGCGGTGATGTCGGGGCCGCTCGAGCGGGCGAGCGCCGCGTTGCCCTGGCCGCCGGGGTTGTGGACGACCGCCCAGAAGGTGTGCGTCGCCACCTTCGCGAACGGCACCGTGCCGAGCTTGCCGGTGTTGATCTGGAACCCCGTCAGGGTCTTCTTCTTCAGCTTGCCGCCGCCGATCGACTGCTTCTTGATCGAGCCGCCGTTGATCGTCTGGGCCGCGTATGCGGTTCCCGCCAGCGCAACGATCAGGGCGATTACCGCGACGACCATCGCCGGCGACGGGCGCTTGTTCCAAAGCGTCTTCATCCTGCGCTCCTTCCGTCGGGTGCCGGGGGTCCCGGCCTCTCCTCCCCCTTTAACCCGGGAGAGCGGAAACGAAGCGCTCGAAGGCGCCCATGTCGGTCACGGCGGGGCCGTGGCCGGGGAGGATCAGCGAGGGCTCGAGCTCGGCGAGCTTGCGGATCGAGCGCCGGTTCTCGGCCGGGTCGTAGGTGAAGATGCCCGGCGGCTCCTTGATCCCCGGCAGCCCGGTCGCGTAGCTCATGTTGCGGATCACGTCGCCGCAGATCGCGACCCGGTCGCTATCGCGGAAGAAGACGAGGTGGCCGCGCGAGTGGCCGGGGGTGTGGACGCAGCGGAAGCCGGCGACCTCGTCGCCCTCCCGCAGCACCCGCTCGACCTTGTACGGCGGGCCCTCCCAGACGGCGCGGACGATGCGGTTGACGGGGTTGCCGGTCGCCGCCTCCTGCATCGGCCGCTTGCCTTCCATCGCCTCGACGTCGTCGGCGTGGCAGGCGAGCGGGACCCCGCGCGCTTCGCAGACGTCCTTGGCCGCCCCCTGGTGGTCGGGGTGGACGTGGGTCAGCGCGACCATCGAGATCTCGCGCCCCTCGAGCTCGCCGAAGATCCGCCGCCTGTCCCAGGTGCGGCCGGCGTCGATGAGGACGTCCTCGGCGAGGTAGACGTTGATCGTCGGCGCCGGGAACTCCTTCAGCCGCCAGACGCCGGGAGCCAGGTGCTTCAATGCGAGATCCCGAGCCCGTCGCGCGGCTCGCCGCTGTGCTGGGAGAGCTCTTCGAGCCGGGCGATCTGGCGCTCGCCTTCGACCCGCGCCGGGTGGCCGGCGGGCAGCGGCGCGATCAGGCGGCGGATGCGGTTGCGGATCTGCAGCGAGAAGTGAGGGGTGACCGGGCCCGCGAGGGCGCGGACGTCCTCGGCGGTCAGCTCCTTCGCCTGGCCCAGCAGCTCGGGGTTCTCGGACTCGCTCATCGTTCGCCGCCGATTCTGGCGAGTTCGGCCAGTTCGTTGACTTCCGCCTGCTGGTCGAGGCCGATCGCGTCCTGGTCGCCGATCAGCCAGACGTGGTTGTAGAAGGCGCGGGTGGGGTCGGTGGTGTAGCCGGGCTTCACGTCGAGGAGGTAGTTGCGGACGGCGCTCGGCAGCGTACCGGCGTCTTCGGTGAGGAGGAGCGGCCCCCAGGTGCCCGACGCCGAGAGCGGGGCCGCCGCGGCGGCGTCGGCGGGGGAGTCGCTGCGGGCGAGGACGAAGCCGTGGCCGGGGTCGTTGACGTTCCAGCCGAAGCTGCCGGCGTGGAAGCGGGCGAGGGCGATCGCGCTGGCGGCCGGGTCCTTGCCGGCTACCCGCTTCACCCGCTCGGAGAGCTTTTCGATTTCCTTCAGCGTCCTGGCCGAGACCGCGGCGGCGGGGCCGAGGACGAAGACGGGCGTCTTCGGGTGTTCCTTCAAGACCCCGGCGGTGGCCGCCGAGAGCTTGCCGGATTCGGTGAAGAGGACCGGGTCGCCGGAGCGGGCGGCCCAGCCGGCGGCGGGCATCGCGAAGTCGGGGCTGGAGCTGGAGGCGACGATGATGTGGGCGGGCGGTTCGCCGGCGAGGATTTCGCGCAGGGTGGCGATTTGGGCGGCGGTCGCGGCCGGGTCGCCGGAGTCGACGTGGGTCGCTTTCGCCCCCGAGGGCAGCGCGACCGAGCCGATCGCGAAGACCGAGTCGCCGTTGGTCGCTTTGGTCGGCTGCGGGTCGAGCGCCGCGAACGCTTCCGCGCTCGCTTCGGGCACTTCGTCGGTTTGCGAGAAGAGGATCGGCGCTTTGATCGGTTCGGCCATCAGCACCGAGGCCGCGATCGCCCCCGCCCAGTCTTCTTCGCCGACCAGGGTGACGGCGTGGGGCTGCTGCGCCGGGGTGGTGGAGGGGAAGACGGCGAGGGCGACGGCCGCGGCGTTTGCCGTCGGGTCCGAGCCGCCGATCCGGGTCGTGTTGTTGGTCGCGAAGCTCGGATAGCCGAGCGCTTCGGCGGTCTGGGAGGACGACGGCTCGGCGCCGCTTGCGGTGGTCGCGGGCTTCGGCGCCGCCGTGCCTTCCTTCGCGCCCTCGTCCTTGCCGCCGCTGCTGAAGACGACCGCGACGACAATGAAGAGGACGGCGAGCCCCGCGAGGCCGACCAGCACCTTCGGGGCGAGCGGCCTGGGCTCGCGCGGCTGCGCGGGCTCGCTCGCCGGTGCCGGCGCCTCCGCCTGTTTCCACTGCGGTTCGGGCTTTTTCTCCGGCGCCCCCTTCTCGACCGGGTCGAGCTGCCGCGTCTCCTTCTCGGGGGCGGGGACGTCGGCGTTGATCGGGCGCTTCGGGATCACCGACGGGAAACGTACCGAGCGGTTGGCGCCGGAAGGAGTAGAGTTCCCGAAACTGGCTGACTGACCAGTCAATCAGGCGGCGACAGGACTGGAACCGGGAGGAGAACGAGATGAATTTCGCCCTTAACGACGAGCAGAAAGAGTTCAAAGCGCGCTGTCGGAAGTTCGCGCGCGAGGTGATCCGGCCGGTCGCCCGCAAGCACGACGAAGAGGAGAGCATCCCCTGGGAGGCGATCAAGGAGGCGCGCAGGCAGGGCTTCGGCGGCCTCGAGGCGATCCAGCGCAACGCGTCGGACCCGGAGGGCCAGATGCAGGTGATCTCGGCCGAGGAGTTCCACTGGGGCTGCGCCGGGATCGCGCTGGCGATCAGCGGCTCCGGCCTCGCCGCCGCCGGCATCGCCGCCTCCGGCACGCCCGAGCAGATCGGCCGCTGGGTGCCCGAGTGTTTCGGCGAAGGCGAGGAGATCAAGCTCGGCGCCTACGCGGTGACCGAGCCGCAGGCCGGCTCCGACGTCAAGAGCCTGAAGACGACCGCCAGGCGCGACGGCGACGAGTGGGTCCTCAACGGCACCAAGGTCTTCATCACCAACGGCGGCATCGCCGACGTTCACGTCGTCGTCGCCACCGTCGACCCGGCGCTCGGCACCCGCGGCCAGGCCTCCTTCGTCGTCCCCAAGGGCACGCCGGGCCTCTCCCAGGGCAAGAAGGAGACCAAGCTCGGGATCCGCGCCTCCCATACCGCCGAGGTCGTGCTCGAGGACTGCCGCATCCCCGCCGAGTACCTGCTCGGCGGCGAGGAGAAGCTGGAGAAGAAGCTGCAGCGCGGCCGCGAAGGCAAGAAATCGCGCGGCGCCGACGCGCTCGCGACCTTCGAGATCACCCGGCCGCTGGTCGGGGCCTCGGCCCTGGGGATCGCCCAGGCCGCCTACGAGTGGACGCTCGAGCACCTCGACGGTCGGGAAGAAGGCGGGGTGCCGCTGCTGAGCGCGCAGCGGATCCAGCAGACCCTGGCCGACGTCGCGACCGAGATCGAGTCGGCGCGGCTGCTGGTGCAGCGGGCGGCCTGGATGGGCCGCAACGGCGTGCCGATGACCGGCGGGCAGGGCTCGATGTCGAAGCTCAAGGCCGGCGACGTGACGATGTGGGCGACGACGACGCTGATGGACCTGGTCGGCCCCTACGCGCAGACCACCGACTGCCCGCTCGAGAAGTGGTTCCGCGACGCCAAGATCTACCAGCTGTTCGAGGGCACGGCCGAGATCCAGCGGATGGTCATCAGCCGCATGCAGGCGCGCGAATACGCCGAGAAGCTCGGCTACGCCGCCGAAGTCGCCGAGCAGGCGGCGAAGAAGGAGCCGGTCGCCGCCTGATTGCCGACGGGACGATTCCACTCCATATAGGGGTATTTTCGTCCCGTCGGCGGGCTTATCCTCGGTGGATGCACGGGCCGCACGGTCACAGCCATTCGCATGCGCTCGACATGCGCCGGGAGGACAGCCGGCGGCGGATGTGGGTGGCGCTGGCGATCAACGTCGGCCTCCTCTTCGCCGAGGCGATCGGCGGCTTCCTCACCGGGTCGCTGGCCGTCCTCGCCGACGCTGGCCACCTGCTCTCCGACGTCGGCTCGATCGTCCTGGCGCTGATCGCGGCGCGGCTGGCGACGATGCCGGCGGCCGGGCAGCGCACCTTCGGCTACCAGCGCTCGGAGGTGCTGGCGGCGCTGGTCAACGGCCTGCTGCTGGTCGCGGTGAGCATCGCGATCGCGATCGCCGCGATCGGCCGCTTCTCGAACCCGCCCTCGATCGACGGCTGGGGCGTGCTGGCCCTCGGCGCCATCGGCCTCGCCGGCAACCTCGCCGCGACCCTCGTCCTCGCCGGCGGCGAGCGCGAGGACCTCAACCTCGAGGGGGTGCTGCGGCATTCGGCCGCCGACGCCGTCGGCTCGCTCGGGGTGCTCGTCGCCGGCGCCTGGGTCCTGGCAGGCGGCTCGGCGGTGGTCGACCCGATCGTCGGCCTGCTGATCGCCTCCCTCGTCCTCGCCTCCTCCTGGCGGCTGATCAAGGAGCCGTTCAACGTGCTGATGGAGTCCGCCCCCGCCGACATCGACGTCGACGGCGTCGGCCAGGCGATCTGCACCGAGGAGGGCGTCCGCTCGGTCCACGACCTCCACGTCTGGACCGTCACCTCCGGCTTCGGCGCGATCGCCGCCCACGTGGTCGTCGCCGAGGGCGTCGACCGCGACCTGATCCGCCGTCGTTTGGAGCTGAGCCTGCGGGAGAACTTCGGCATCGAGCACACCACTCTCCAGATGGAGGAGGAGGCGTCCCAGGAGCTCCTCCGCGTGGAGAACGCTCCGCAACCCTGATTGCAGGCACTTTTAGGTAGCTGAGGCGAAAATCGCCCTTGGCTAGCCTCGTCGCGATGGTCCTCAATCGTTCCGTTGCGGGGGCGTTTCTTGCTGCCGCCGCAGCGCTCGTCCTCCTGCTCATAGCCGCCCCGGCGGCGCCTGCCGCCGACCTCCAGTCGAAGCTGGAACACAAGCAGTCGCAGCTGTCGAAGGTCGAAGAACGCAAGGGCGTCTTGACGACGACGATCTCCCACTACAAGGACGAGATCGACCGGCTGATCGCCGAGGTCGCCGACATCCGCAACCGCGAGGCCGCGGTCCAGGCCAGGCTCGCCGCCAAGCAGGCCGAACTGGACAAAGCCATGGCCCAGCTCGACGCCGCCCAGGCGCGCCTGGAACGGGTGCGGGCGCACCTGAAACGGGCGCTGAGCGCGCTGCGCGCACGGCTGGTGGCGATGTACGAGGCGGGCAGCCCGGACCTGCTCAGCGTCCTCGTCGGCTCCAGCAGCCTCGACGACCTCGCCGCCCGCACCGAATACCTCGACCGCCTGCACGGGATGGACGAGGCGGTGGTCGGGCGGGTGCGCGACCTCCGCGACCAGGTGAGGTCCTTGGTGACGCGCCTGCGCAACACCAAGGACCGGATCGAATCCGCGCGCGACGCGATCGCCTCCGAAAAGCAGGCGCTGACGGCGGCGCGGGCGGCGCTGCAGAGCCACCAGGCCGAGCTCGTAACGGCGCGCCACGATCGCGAAGCGGCGCTCGCGAAGGTGCGCGAACACGAAGAAGAGCTCGACGGCTCGGTCGCCGACATCCAGGCAAAGATCGCCTCAGAGCTCGCCGAAACCGGCTCGGCGCCGCTGCCGATCGGCCCGGTCAAAGGCGGCAGCGGCAGCATGATCTGGCCGGTCGACGGGCCGGTCGTATCCGGTTTCGGCCCGCGGACGATCAACGGCAGCTACGAGTTCCACCCCGGGATCGACATCGCGGTGCCGGAAGGGACGCCGATCCGCGCCGCCCTCGGCGGCACCGTCAGCCTGCAGCAGTCAGAGGCCGAAAGCGGCGGCTACGGCAACTACACCTGCCTCGACCACGGCGGCGGGCTCTCCACTTGCTATGCCCACCAGAGCTCTTTCGCGGTTTCCCTCGGCCAATCGGTTAGCCAAGGTGATGTAATCGGGTACACGGGCTGCACCGGATACTGCCTCGGGCCTCATCTCCACTTCGAGGTTCGTATAAACGGCTCCGTGACCGACCCGATGGGCTACCTATAGGGAACAATCAAGCTGATGATTCGCCAAGCGCGGACCTACATGGTGGGCGCGATGTCGGGGGCGAGCCTGATCGCCATCGCCATCGCGGTCTTCGTCATGCTGGTTTCGACGCAGGTCTTCGGCGACTTCCCGGTCGCCGGGTTGCTCGGCGGGGGTAGCGACTCCTCGGTTTCCAGCGCCAAGGAGGCCGCGACGTCGGCAGCCGGCGAAGCCGGGGGAGCGGCAGCCGGCGGCGGCGCGAAAGGCGCGGCCACCGCTGGGAAAGGCGGCGGTGGCGGCAACGGAGGCGGCTCAGGCGCCGGCGGAGCGGCCGGCGTCAACGGCAGCGGAGGCGGCGGCTCCCCGGCCGGTGGCGGCGAAGGAGGCGGCGCGGGTGGTGGGGGCGAAGGCGGCTCGGCCCCCGGCGGCGGTTCGGGCGGCTCCGGCGGCAGCGGCACCAACTCGGGCGGCGGCGGTGGTGGAGGCACCTCGGGCGGCGGCACGACCTCGTCGCCTTCGTCCAAAGTAGCCGGCACCGTCAACGAAACCGTCAACACCGTCGACGAAACCGCCACCGGCGGCGCCCTGAACGAAGCCGGCGTCACCAACACGACCGAAGAAGTCGTCAACGGGGCGGCCGGGCCCGAATCGACCGTCGGCAAAACCGTCGACGAAACGACGAAAACGGTCGAAGGCACGACCAAAACCGTCGAAGGCGCGCTCGGCGAATAGCCGCTCCGGCTCCCTCAGGTAGAAGCTTTCCGCCTGCATAGACCCCGATCGGCCACAATGCCGACTCGATGGCGGAGCATGGACAGGCGGTAGCGAGCGGCGATCCGATCTCGGGCTCGGCGGTCTTCCCGCGGGGGAGCCGGGTGAACGAGGAGGGGCGCCTGGAGGTCGCCGGCTGCGACGTGGTCGAGCTGGCCGAAGAGCTGGGGACCCCCGCCTACCTCTACGCCGAGGAGGACATCCGCTCCCGCGCCCGCGAATATCGGGAGGCGTTCGAGAGCCGAGGCGCCGACTACGAGGTCCTCTTCGCCAGCAAGTCGCTGCCCTGCACCGCCGCCTACCGGCTCCTCGCCGAGGAGGGGCTGTCGGTCGACGTCGCCTCCGGCGGCGAGCTGCACATGGCGCTGAAGGCCGGCTTCGACCCCGACCGCATCCACATGCACGGCAACAACAAGTCCGACGAGGAGATCCTCTTCGCCGCCCGCGCCGGGATCCGCCACCTGATCCTCGACTCCTTCGACGAGATCGAGCGCTGCGAGCGGCTGCTCGACGAACCGCAGCGGGTGCTGATCCGGGTGACGCCCGGGATCAAGCCCTCGACCCACGACTACATCACCACCGGCCAGCTCGACTCCAAGTTCGGCTTCGGCCTCGCGGACGGGCTGGCGGCGCGGGCGATCGAGCGCGTGCTCGCCTCCGACAGGCTCGAGCTGGTCGGGCTGCACGCCCACATCGGCTCGCAGATCTTCGAGCTCGAGCCCTACAAGCTGGCGATCGAGGCGCTGGGCGAGCTGGCCAGCGACTGGTGCCGGGTGGTCAACGTCGGCGGCGGCCTCGGCGTCGCCTACACGGCCGAGGACGAGCCGCCCTCGATCGACGCCTACGTCGACGTCAAGGTGCGGGGGGTGGCCGCCGTCTTCGGCGAGGGGGTGCAGATCCTGGTCGAGCCGGGCCGCTCGCTGGTCGCCAACGCCGGCCTCACCGCCTACCGTGTCGGCACGGTCAAGCAGATCCCGGGGGTGCGGACCTACGTCGCCGTCGACGGCGGCATGTCGGACAACCTGCGGCCGATGCTCTACGGCTCCCACTACGAGGCGCTCATCGCCGACCGTGCCGCCGCCGCGCCCGACACCCTGGTGACGATCGCCGGCATGCACTGCGAGTCGGGCGACGTGATCGTCCGCGACACGATGCTGGCCGAGCCGGCCGTCGGCGACGTCCTCGTCACCCCGGCCACCGGCGCCTACGGCTACGCGATGGCCAACAACTACAACGGCGTGCCTCGTCCCCCGGTCGTCTTCTGCCGCGACGGCACCTCGCGCGTGGTCGTCCGTCGCGAGACCTACGAGGACCTGACCGCGAGGGACGTCTAGGGCGCGATGGCTGCGGCGGGCTCCAAACCGGTCCGGATCGGGCTGCTCGGCCGCGGCACGGTCGGCGCTGCATTTGCCGACCTGCTGGCCGAGCGCGCTGACGCCGTCGAGGTGGCGACGGGGCGGCGGCCGAAGGTCTCAGGCGTGCTGACCCGCGGCGAGGGCGACTTCGGGCAGATCCTCGAGGGCTCGGACCTGATCGTCGAGCTGATGGGCGGGACCGAGCCGGCGCGCGACCACGTGCTGGCGGCGCTCCGGGCGGGCAAGCCGGTCGTCACCGCCAACAAGCAGCTGCTCGCCCAGCACGGCGACGAGCTGTTCGGGGTCGCCCGCGAGGCGGGGGTGCAGCTGCGCTTCGAGGCGGCGGTCGCGGCGGTGATCCCGATCGTCCGCACGATCCAGGAGAGCTTCGGCGTCACCGAGATCTCCAAGGTCTTCGGGATCGTCAACGGCACCACCAACTTCATCCTCACCGAGATGGCCGCGAGCGGGGCCGGCTTCGACGAGGTGCTGGCGCGGGCGCAGGAGCTCGGCTACGCCGAGGCCGACCCCACCGACGACGTCAGCGGCGCCGACGCGGCGGCGAAGATGGCGATCCTCGCCCGTCTCGCCTTCCACACGCCGGTCACGCTCGGCGAGGTCACCTACGAGGGGATCGAGCGGATCCTCCCCGACGACCTCGCCTACGCGAAGGAGCTCGGGCTCTCGCTGAAGCTGCTCGGCGTGGCGGAACGGCGCGACGGCGGCGTCAGCGTCCGCGTCTTCCCCTGCTTCCTCTACCGCGGCCACCCGCTGGCGCCGATCGAGGGGCCGTTCAACGCGGTGATGGTCGAGGCGCCGGCGATCAGCGAGGTGACGATGTCCGGGCCGGGGGCCGGCGGGCTGCAGACCGCCTCGGCGGTGCTCGGGGACGTCGTCTCGATCCTCGCCGGCGACGCGCCGGTCCACGAGACGCGGGTCGAGCTGCCGATCGTCCACGACGTCAGCTCCTCCTTCTACCTCTACCTGGAGGTGGCCGACCGGCCGGGCGTGCTGGCGCGGGTGGCGACGGTGCTCGGCGACCATGAGATCTCCGTCAAGAGCGTCGTCCAGCGCGGGATCGGCGACGAGGCGCGGCTGGTGATGGTGATCCACGAGTGCCTGGAGTCGCGTTTCTCCGAGGCGGTCGAGGCGCTGGGGGCGCTGGAGGAGCTTCGTTCGGCGCCGCGCTCGATTCGCGTCATCGAGGAGGAGTACTGATGCGAGGACGGGGTCGATGGCGGCGGGGCTGATCGACCGCTACCGCGACCGGCTCTCGCTGGAGCCGGGCGACCCGGTGGTGACCCTGAACGAGGGCTCGACGCCGCTGATCGAGGCGCCGCGGCTCTCGGAGCGGATCGGCGCCAGGGCCTACCTCAAGTTCGAGGGGCTGAACCCGACCGGCTCGTTCAAGGACCGGGGGATGACGGTGGCGGTCTCGCGGGCGAAGGGGCGCGGGGCGGAGGCGGTGATCTGCGCCTCGACCGGCAACACCGCCGCCAGCTGCGCCGCCTACGCGGCGCGGGCGGGGCTGCGGGGCGCGGTGATCGTGCCGGAGGGGAAGATCGCGATCGGCAAGCTCGCGCAGGCGCTGATGCACGGGGCGCGGGTGGTGGCGCTGCAGGGGAACTTCGACGACGCCCTGCGGATCGTCCGCGAGCTCTCGCAGAAGCACCCGATCGAGCTCGTCAACTCCGTCAACCCGCACCGGATCGAAGGCCAGAAGACGGCCGCTTTCGAGGTGGTCGAGGACCTGGGGGAGATGCCTGGAGCCCTGGCGATTCCCGTCGGGAACGCCGGGAACGTGACGGCTTACTGGCGCGGTTTCTGCGAGGTGGCCGAGTTGGCGGAGGCTGACCAGCTTGAGGTCGCGGGTTCGAGACCCGTCCTCTACGGCTTCCAGGCCGAGGGCGCGGCGCCGCTGGTGCGCGGCGAACCGGTCGAGCATCCCGAGACCGTCGCCTCGGCGATCCGGATCGGCAACCCGGCGCGCTGGGAGGAGGCGATGGCCGCCTTTACCGCCTCCCGCGGCCGCGTCGCCGCCGTCTCCGATGAGCAAATCCTCAACGCCTACCGCTGGCTCGCCGATAACGAAGGCGTCTTCTGCGAGCCCGCCAGCGCCGCCTCCGTCGCCGGCCTCCTCGCCCACGGCATGCCGACCGCCGAAGACGCCCCGAAGCCCGAGACCGTCGTCTGCGTCCTCACCGGCCACGGCCTCAAGGACCCCGACACCGCCCTCGCCAAAGCGCCCTCGGTGATCAACTGCGAGAACGACCTCAGCGCCGTCGAGCGGGCCGTGTTTGATTAGGCGATGACCGCGCGCCACCGGCTCGTCCGCGTTCCCGCCTCCTCGGCCAACCTCGGGCCCGGGTACGACGTGATGGCGGCGGCGATGGCGCTGTTCCTCGAGCTGGAGGTGGAGGAGGCCGGCGAGTTCTCCTTCGACGACGGCGGGCTGGGGGTCTCGACCGGGCGCGACAACCTGATCGTGCGGGCGTTCGAGAGCCTGCGGCCGGCGGACGGGATCGCCTTCCGGCTGCGCAGCGAGATCCCGCTGGCGCGGGGGCTGGGGTCGAGCGCGGCGGCGATCGTCGCGGGGCTGGCGGCGGCCGACCACCTCTACGAGCTGGCGCTGACGAAAGAGGAGCTGCTGGCGCGGGCGACCGAGATCGAGGGACATCCCGACAACGTCGCCGCTGCGATCTACGGCGGCTTCGTCGTCTGCCGGGCGGGGGAGAGCGGCCCGGCGGCGGCGCGCTTCGACCCGCCGGAGGGGTTGGAGGGGATCGTCGTGATCCCGCCCGAGGAGGTCTCGACCGAGCGGGCGCGGGAGGCGATCCCGGCCGAGCTGCCGCTTGCCGACGCCGTCGCCAACGTCTCCGCCGCGGCGACGCTGGTGCTGGGCCTGCGCAGCGCCGACCTCGACCTGCTCGCCGAGGGCCTGCGCGACCGCATCCACCAGGAGCGCCGCCGCGACCTCTACCCGCGCTCGATGGAGATCGTCGACTCGGCCCGCGAGCTGGGCGCCCTGGGGGCGACGATCTCCGGCGCCGGCCCGGCCGTCCTCGTCTGGACCACCTGGCAGGAGGCCGGCAAGGTCGCCGCCGCTCTGGAGGAGCACTGCGCCGGCTGGGCCGAGGTGAAGCGACTGCCCTTCAGCCCCCTCGGCGCCGACGTCCCCGAGCTCTGAGGGGGGAGGCAGGGAAGATCAACTCTGCCGGAAGTAAAGGAGTAGGTTGAGGCCCTCGACAGGGACGGTGGGACTATGGGCTGGTTTACGCATGTGCCGAAGGAGCCGCGGGCGGAACGAGGATTCGCGCGCGTCGTGGTCCCCCTTGCGTTTGTCGCTGCGGGCTACGGCGCGTATCGGATCGCTCACGCCACTGACGATGCGCCCGCTATCGCTTTCAAGAACCACCTCTTGTACGGAGCCCTTCTTTTTCTGGCCATCTTCTACGGCGCTCTCCTGCTGCTCCTTCCTTTGGCTCGGGCGATCTTCGCTGGTGAACTTCCGACCGAGCTCAGCACGAAAGGCCCCCGCTATCCGGAACGAGAGCTGATCAGCTCACGCATCGCTTCGGAGGAACTTGGCGCGAGGATCGACGAGGTCGCCGAGAAGCTGGACAAGCAGGCAAAATTGAGCTCGCACAACGCGCTCACGGCGGCGGAAGCGGTGGCTGATTTAGCAGGCGACCTTGAGTCGCTCAAGAAAAAGGTGGACGAACAAGGGCAGCGGATCGACGCCCGCTGAACCCGGCCGCTCCGCCGCTATCATTTTCAACATGGAGATCGCACTGCAGGCAATCGAGGAGCTTTTGCGGAACGCCCGCGTCCAGCGGGAGAGCGCAGAAGAGCTCGAGGCCAGTCGCCCTGCGTTTCGGCAGCGACTGAAAGCGACTCTGGACAACCTTCCCCAGGGGGAGGTCATCGAAGTTCCCGGTGCCGGGAGCGTCACGGCCGCTAAAGCGGCTCGCTGACGGTTCACCGAGCCGCCTCACGCCTAATCCAGCAGTCCCACCTGGCGCAGGATCGAGACGCTGTCGGAGTAGACGTCCTTGCGCTTGACGAGGCCGTTCTCGAACGGGATCACGTCGAGGCCGTCCCACTCGACCCGGTTGCCGGTCGGGTCGGCGACGAGGTCGCCCCGGCGCATCGTCTGGGTGTGGGTCGCGGCTGCGGTCCATTCTTGGACGACCAGGCCCTCGCGCAGGTAGACGCGCCGGGTGGTGAACTCGATGTCGGGCCAGGTCTCGAAGATCGAGCCGATGTGGCCGCGGACCGCCTCGCCTTCGGCCGCCTCGCCCGCCGTGTGGTTGTCGAAGACCATGTCCCGGGCGTGCATCGCGATGATCGCGTCGAGGTCGTGCTCGTTCCAGGCCGCGTTGTAGCAATCGATCGCTTTCCGCAGCGCCTCCGGCGAGTCCTTCGCATCCATAGGAGCGATCCTCTCCGAACTACATCACTTTTTCCACCTGCTGGATAGAAAAAGTGATGCAGTTCGAGGTGGGGGCGGTTAGGGTCGGTCCATGGCGAACTACACGATCAAGAACCGGGACGAGTTCGAGCGGATGGAGGGGTCGGGGGACTGCACCTGGCTGCTGGCGCGCAAGGCGCTCGGCACCGGCGCTTTCGGCTACAACCTGGTCGAGATCGCGCCGGGCGGCCAGATCCCCGAGCACGACGAGGCCCGTAGCGGGCAGGTCGAGCTCTACGCGATCCTCGAGGGGGAGGCGGTGCTGCGTCTCGACGGCGAGGACCACCCGGCGCCCGCCGGCACCTACGCCTCGATCGAGCCCGCCGCGACCCGCCAGATCCTCAACCGCTCCGACGCCAAGGTCACGGCGCTGCTGGTCGGCGTCCAGCCCGAGGGCGGCTACGAGCCGATGTCCTGGGCTTGAGACCCGCTATCGGGGCCGAATTCCCCGCATAACGCAGGAAAAATCGAGCAGCCTGGGGGCGGGTTTGGACCCGCGCCTATAATTCCCGGACTCGTCAACCCGTCGCGCGCCCGCTCGAAGAAGGCGTGGAACCCGGGAGGTCAAAAATTGAAGACCCAGTCCGATCGAAGCGCTCCCGTCGAGCGCTATTCGCCAGAGCGCCCTTACCGCCCACTGGTCTCGCCGCCCAGCGTCGAGGACAAGGACGCGTGCGCCATCTACGCCTCGGTCCGCAAGGACGCGACGCCGAGCCACGAGCCGATCGAGCTGGCGATCCCCGCCCTGCAGAAGATGCTCCACCGCGCCGGCAACGTCGACGGCGAGGGCGACGGCTGCGGGGTCCTGCTCGACATCCCGCGCAAGATCTGGGCCGAGGAGGTCCGCTCCGGCGGCCACGACCCCTCGCTCGCCACCGACGACGCCTTCGGCGTCGCCCACATCTTCATCGAGCGCTCCCAGGACGTCGAGAAGGTCAAGCACGACGCCCGCGAGCTGCTCGCCGCGGGCGGCTTCCGCGTCCTCGCCGAGCGGGTCGGCGTCGTCAACTCGCCCGCCCTCGGCCCGACCGCGCGCGAGGAGGAGCCGATCTTCTGGCAGGTCGCCGGCCTCGTCGCCGACGCCAAGTGCCGCGACGACGTCCTCTTCGACCTGATGATCGACCTCGAGAAAGAGCTCGACGTCCACGTCCCCTCCTTCTCCGCCACCACCTGCGTCTACAAGGTGATGGGCTCGCCGAACGTGCTCGGCGAGTACTACCCGGACCTGCGCGACCCGCGCTTCGAGACGATCGGCTGCTTCGGCCACAACCGCTACTCGACCAACACCTGGCCCTCGTTCAAGCGGGTGCAGCCGTTCTCGGTCCTCGGCCACAACGGCGAGATCAACACGATCCAGCAGCTGCGCCAGGAGGCGAAGATGCTGGCGGTGCCGATCCAGCCCGGCTCCTCGGACTCGCAGGACCTCAACCGCACGATCGACACCCTGGTCAGCCGCGAGGGCTTCAGCCTCGCCGAGGCGATGGAGATGGTCGTGCCGCCGATCGTCGAGGAGGTCCGCGGCCTGCCCGAGGACCTGCACGCCTTCTACATGTACCTGCACCAGACGATGGGTCCGTTCGCGCAGGGCCCGGTGGCGCTGATCGCCCGCCACGCCGACGAATGCGTCTTCTCCGCCGACGCGATGGGCCTGCGGCCGCTCTGGCAGGTGGAGACCGAAGACGACTTCGTCTTCAGCTCCGAGCCCGGCGTCGTCCCGGTCGGCAAGATGACCTCCGAGCCGAAGCCGCTCGCCCCGGGCGAGAAGGCGATGGTGCTGATCGACCGCGCCGAGCGCCAGGCGACGCTGCACCCGCACGACGAGATGCTCCGCATCGTCTGCGACCGCTGGCTGGCGCGCAACGGCGCCGAGGCAGTCGCCGGCTACGAGCGCGCGCTGGAGACCGGCGGCCCGCTCGAGGGCCAGGACGTCCCCGGCTACACCGACGCCGGCCCCGAGGAGCCGGTCCGGGTCTCCGACCGCGTCCTCGCCGGCTTCGGCTGGCAGCGCGACGACGTCAAACTGGTCCAGCAGATGGCCTCGAACGGGGCCGAGCCGGTCGGGTCGCTCGGCTACGAC
>DASUWV010000082.1:0-5145 GCA_036378275.1 Solirubrobacterales bacterium
CGGCTCTTCCTCAGATACCTACGTAGAGATCGCCCGCGCCCACCACGGCTCGCTCTCCCACGAGGAGCGCGCCAACGTCGAGGAGATGCTCAAGTCGGGCGAGCTGCCCTGCCTCGTCGCCACCAGCTCCCTGGAGCTCGGCATCGACATGGGCGCGGTCGACCTCGTGATCCAGGTCGAGTCGCCGAAGTCGGTGACCCGCGGCCTGCAGCGGATCGGCCGCGCCGGGCACCGGATGGGCGAAGTCTCCAAAGGCCGGATCTTCCCCAAATACCGCGGTGACCTGCTCGAGTGCGCGGTCGTCGCCCGCCGCATGCGCGAGGCCGAGATCGAGGAAACGACGATCCCGCAGAACCCGCTCGACGTGCTCGCCCAGCACCTGGTCTCGATGGCGGCGCTGGACGAGTGGGAGGTGGACGAGGTCGAGCGCCTCCTGACTACCACCGAGCCTTTTCATGATCTTTCCCGCGAACAGTTGGAGAACGTGCTCGACATGCTCGACGGCCGCTACCCCTCCGACCGCTTCGCCGAGCTGCGCCCGCGGATCGTCTGGGATCGCACGGAGGGCACGATCCACGGCCGCAAAGGCGCTCGCCAGCTGGTCGTCACCAACGCCGGCACGATCCCCGACCGCGGCCTCTACGGCGTCCACCTGCCCGACGGCCGCCGGGTCGGCGAGCTCGACGAGGAGATGGTCTACGAGGCGCGCCCCGGCCAGACCTTCCTGCTCGGCTCCAGCACCTGGCGGATCGAGGAAATCACCCGCGACCGGGTGATCGTCACCCCAGCCCCCGGCGCCCCCGGCGCGGTCCCCTTCTGGAAGGGCGACGGGATCGGCCGCCCCGCCGAGCTCGGCCGGGCGATCGGCGCCTTCGCCCGCGAGGCGGTCAGCCGCGAGCCCGCCGACCTCGCGAAGGAGTACGACCTCGACGAGCGCGCCGCGAACAACCTCGTCAGCTACCTGCGCGAGCAGCAGCAGGCGACCCGCGTCGTCCCCTCCGACGAGACGATCGTCGTCGAGCGCTTCCGCGACGAGATCGGCGACTGGCGCCTCTGCGTCCTCTCGCCCTACGGCGGCCGCGTCCACGCCGCCTGGGGCCTCGCCCTCGCCGCCAAGATCCGCGACGAGCGCGACCTCGAGGCCGACGCGATCTGGTCCGACGACGGCATCGTCGTCCACCTCCCCGACGCCGACGAGCCGCCGCCCGCCGACCTCGTCCTGATCGACCCCGACCAGATCGAAGACCTCGTCGTCGGCGAGCTCTCCGGCTCGGCCCTGTTCGGCGCCCGCTTCCGCGAGAACGCCTCGCGCTCGCTGCTGATCCCGCGCGCCTACCCCGGCAAGCGCACCCCGCTCTGGCAGCAGCGGCTGAAGTCGCAGAGCCTGCTCGAGGTGGCGCGGGACTTCCCCCGCTTCCCGGTCGTGCTCGAGACCTACCGCGAGTGCCTGCGCGACGTCCTCGACCTGCCCGCCCTCGCCGAGCTGCTGGTAAAGCTGCACTCACGCGCGCTCAGCCTGGTCGAGGTGGAGACGCCGACCGCCTCGCCCTTCGCCTCCTCGCTGCTCTTCGATTACGTCGCCACCTACATGTACGAGGGGGACACGCCGAACGCCGAGCGGCGGGCGGCGGCGCTGGCCCTCGACCGCGACCTCCTGCGCGAGCTGCTCGGCCAGGAGGAGCTGCGCGAGCTGATCGACCCCGAGGCGCTGGAGGAAGTAGAGGCGCAGCTGCAGCACCGCACCGAGGCGGGCCGCGCCGGCGACCGCGACGCCCTGCAGCAGCTGCTGCGCAACCTCGGCGACCTCACTCCGGGGGAGGCCGAGGAGCGCGTCGCCGAGGGCTATTCGGCCAAATCGATGCTGGAGAAACTCGTCGCCGAGCGGCGGGTCGCCAGGGTCCGCGTCGCCGGCGAAGAGCGCTACATCGCCGCCGAGGACGCCGGCCTCTACCGCGACGCGCTCGGGGTGCCGGAGCCGCCGGGGCTGCCGGAGACGTTCCTCGAGGAGCACCCCGACGCGATGCGGGCGCTGGTCCGCCGCTACGCCCGCACCCACGGCCCCTTCCCGACCCACCAGCTGGCCGAGCGCTACGGCGTCGACCCCTCGCCGGCGCTGCGCGAGCTCGAGTCCGAAGGGGCGATGGTCCGCGGCGAGCTCCTGCCCGGCGGGACCGAGCGCGAGTGGTGCGACTCCGAAGTCCTGCGCCGGGTCCGCCGCGCCAGCCTCGCCTGCCTGCGCAAGGAGGTCGAGGCGGCCGACACCCGCGAGCTCGCCCGCTTCCTCCCCAGCTGGCAGAACGTCGACGCCTTCCGCCGCACCGGCGCCGGCCTCGACCGCCTGCGCGAGGCGCTGGTGCCGCTGCAGGGGGTGGCGCTGACGCCGAAAGTCTGGGAGGGCGACGTGCTGCCGCGCCGGCTCGGCGCCTACTCCCAGAGCTGGCTCGACGAGCTCTGCACCAGCGGCGAGCTGGTCTGGATCGGCGCCGGCGCCCTCGGGCGCAACGACGGCCGCGTCGCCCTCTACTTCCGCGAAGACGTCCGCCTCGCCGGGCCGCCGCCCGCCAACGCCAAGCTGGAGGCGCCGAGCGGCGAGGTCCACGAGGCGATCCGGGAGCGGCTCGACGCCGGCCCCTCCTTCTGGCTCGACCTCGTCGTCGACCTCGAGCATCCCGCCGAGGACGTCCACAACGCCCTCTGGGACCTGGTCTGGACGGGCGAGGTGACCAACGACGCCTTCGCGCCGCTGCGGGCGCCGCGGCTGCGGGCGGTGCCGCCCTCAGAACGCCCGGGGCGCCGTTTCGCCCGCCGCCGCTCGACCACCGGCGCCGCCGTCCAGGGCCGCTGGTCGCTGACCGCACCGCTCTTCGCGAGCGCACCCGGCCCCGGGGCGAAACTGCGCGCCCAGGCCGAGCTGATGCTCGAGCGCTACGGCATCGTCACCCGCGAGACCGTCCTCGCCGAGGGCATCCCCGGCGGCTTCTCGACCCTCTACGGCGAGCTCGGCAACCTCGAGC
This sequence comes from Solirubrobacterales bacterium, assembly GCA_036378275.1. Classification (GTDB taxonomy): domain Bacteria; phylum Actinomycetota; class Thermoleophilia; order Solirubrobacterales; family 70-9; genus VAYN01. The sequence continues at coordinate 3,015 of DASUWV010000082.1, forward strand.
TGCTCGGCACCGCCCGCCGCGGCTACTTCGTCGAGGGCCTCGGCGGCGCCCAGTTCGCCCTCCCCGGCGCGGTCGAGCGCCTGCGCTCGCTGCCCGAAGCCGACGGCTCCTACCTCGGCCTCGCCGCCACCGACCCCGCCAACCCCTACGGCGCCTCCCTGCCCTGGCCGAAGCTCGAGAGCGGCCGCCGCCCCGGCCGCACCCCCGGCGCCCACCTGCTCCTGCGCGACGGCGAACCGCTGGTCTTCGTCGAGCGCGGCGGCCGCGGCCTCCTCCGCCTCCAGGACCTCCAGGGCGAGGAGCTGGAGGAGGCCATGCGGGCCCTCGCAGACGCCGTCGCCGCCGGCCACCTGCCGAAGCTCTCGGTCGAGAAGCTCGACGGCGAGGCGATCATCGGCTCCGGCCACGAGGACGCCCTGATCGGCGCCGGCTTCAGCCGCGGCCCGCGCAAACTCACCGCGACCGCGTAGCTCAGTTGTGCAGTCGGAGCACTCAGGCTTTGAGCTCACTTCAGCCGCTGGAGCGGCCGACGTCAAAGCCTTCGCGATAGTGGGCGAGGAAGCCGGGCGGGAGGGGCTGCTTGTCCGGGGCGAAGCGGGCGGCGACGGTGAGGCGGCGGAGGAGGTCGGAGTGGATGCCTTCGCTGTCGGAGGCGCCACGCTGGGCGGCGCCGATCAGGTAGCCGAGCTCGATCGCGGCCCGGCGGTCCCCGGCGCGGGCTTCGGCGTTCAGCGCCGTCGCGGCCTCGATCATCGCTTCGCCGACCTGCGCCAGGTCGCCGGGCTTCTGGTTGGATGCGAGGCAGTCGCCGATCGGCGTCTCGCCCCCGACCAGCATTTCCCGCGGCGCGTCCCGCAGCGCCCTTTCGTAAGCCGCCGCCCCTTCGAGGCAGGCGACCGGCGTCGATTCGTCCTGGCTGCCGCAGCCGCCGATCAGCGCGGCGAGGCCTAAAAGGGCGGAGGCGAGGAGGGCGGCAAAACGCACCGCCGCATCCTATGGAGGGCTACTAGCTAGTCGCCGGAGCCGTTCGCGGAGAGGCCGCCGGTGGTGGCCTGGGAGACGCCGCCGGAGGGGCCGGGCGGGGGCTTCGGGGCCGCCGTCTGTTTGCCGCGGGCGCTGGTCTTGATGCCGCTGAAGCTGACCGGGAAGACTTCGACCCAGGAGGCGAGGGTGTATTCCGGGGCGGGGGCGTGGTTCCAGGAGAGGTGGAGGTGGTTGCCGCAGCCGTGGCCCTCGTCGCCGTTGTAGCCGACCCAGCGGAAGGGCGCCCGCGGGTGGTTCTGGATCGGCTCCGCCCACAGCGCCAGGCGGGTGATCGGCGCCCAGGTCGCGTCGCATTTTCCGTCGCCGTTCAGCGGCACGATGTCGACCGCGAGGCCGTTGTAGTGGTCGGAGCCTTTGACGTGGCAGCGGTTGCAGCCGACGTGTTCGCCGTTCGGCAGCGGCCCGGAGTAGCCGTCGGTGACGTAGATCGGGTAGCGCTTGGCGATCCAGCGCAGGTCCGGGAGGATCCGGTTGTCGACCATGTCGCCTTCTTCGTGCGGAATCGAGGCCGGGATCGGGACGATCTTCCCCGGCGCATACAGCAGCTTCGTCGCCGGCAGCGGCGCCGCCTGCGAGTAGGCGCAGACGAAGAGGAGGGGCGCCAGCGAGAGGGCGAAGATCGCCAGGGCTCGGACCCAGGCGTGGGCGAGAAGGCGGTGGCTCACCCCCGAGTTATCGGCGCTACGACGCCGGGTCCTTGAATCCTGCCTGGCTGGGCAGCCAGATAGGGTTCGATCCGTGCCCACCGTCCGCGAGGCCACCTTCGAGCTGTTCCGCGAGCACGGGATGACGACGATGTTCGGCAACCCGGGCTCGACCGAGCTGCCGATGCTCAAGGACTTCCCCTCGGACTTCCGCTACGTCCTCGGGCTCCAGGAGGCGGTGGTCGTCGGGATGGCCGACGGCTACGCCCAATCGCTCGGCCGCCCCACCCACGTGAACCTCCACACGACACCCGGCGTCGGGCACGCGATGGGCTCGATCATCAACGCGCGCGACAACCGCACGCCGCTCGTCGTCACCGCCGGCCAGCAGTCGCGTTCGATGATGGCGCGCGACGCGCTGCTCACGAACAAGGACGCGACGA
>DASUWV010000083.1:0-26171 GCA_036378275.1 Solirubrobacterales bacterium
ACCCTAGGAACATTTAGACGTAGCCATTCTCACCTGTTTCACAAACGTCATTTTTTCTTCTGCCGCGAGTCCAGACTGCCGCGGCCCAAAGGCTTCGGCGCCCGTTCCGGTGGTGGACAGGACATCAGTGACCGGAGCGCAACCGACGTTCGCGAGGAACGTTTCCGCTTCCTGTTTGCCGCCAGTCTGGGCAAATTTCAGGGCGTAAGCGGTGGCCCACGTGTTCACCGGCGTGAATTTCCCGATTACCGATCCCGTCACCGTCATGCTCTCAAACCCGCAGGTGAAGGTCGCGATCGTCGTTCCACTTTCGGGTTCGAGATCGATCCCCGCTTCGGAGCTCCCAGCGGTGAGATAGACCAATGTGCCTTTGAGCGCGGTGGTGAAGATTTCGCCGCCCATAAGTCCTGAGCTGCAAGAGACTTTGGTTCCGAACGGACCCGTGGCGGTACAGCCGTTGAAGGTTATTTTCGTGAATTTCTCGGTTGAGGCGAGACTGAATTCCCCGGAGCTTTTGGTGCTCGTGCAATTCACAGTGCGGCTTTTGCCTCCTTCGGGCAGGACTTCGAGCGTACTTGCGCCGCCCATTCCGGTGAAGGTGACCGGTTTTCCACCTTCGCTTTCGGACACCGGCTCACTTGCGGAAGCCATGCTCGCCCCGAGGACGGCCATCGCGGCCATGGCAGCAACCACTGCAAGGCCCAGTAGCTTGAGGTAGCTCATACTTTTCCTCCTGAATACTGGGCGGACGCCACGCGCCGGTCGCTCCTGCCCGCCAGCCCTGTGATTTCGGTCGATCGGTAGCAGCTTCATCCGCCACTCGCTCGAATGCAAGAGGTTTCTTTTTCTTAAAGGATTTCTTTAGGAACTCGCCGCGGGGCACTCGTCGATGACACCTCGGCAATGGCGAGCGCGCATCGATCCAAAGCCCGCAAATTTGCGAGCGAGCCCCGGCTTCACACCCGCCGCGAGCGGATCACGACCCGAGCGCCGTGGCGTCGGCACGAGCGGCGGCGCTGGTAGCGTCGCCGCCTCCTCGGCAGTGAGCCGGCCGCTCGCAAGCGTAGTGGTCTCCGCAACTCGCATCGATCAGCTAGGCGGCAACCTCGACCGGTGCCCCGGACCGGACCCCCGTCTGCGCCGGCCCGCGCGAGAAGTCGATCTCGTCGTCGACCGGGCCGTGCTTGAAGAGGCGGATGTCGCGGGCGTAGTTCTGGTGCAGGCGCCAGGGTCGGGTCTGGCCCTGCTTCGGCAGCTGGTCGAGCGAGCGCAGGACGTAGCCGGATTTGAGGTCGAGGAAGGGCACGCGCGGAAGCGAGGGGTCGGGCTCGCGCGGGGTGGCGACGCGGTAGCCGTGGGCGTCCATGTGGTTGAGCAGGCGGCAGACATACTGGGAGACGAGGTCGCACTTGAGGGTGAAGGAGGCGTTGGTGTAGCCGAGGGCGAGCGCCAGGTTGGGAACGCCGCCGAACATCGCGCCCTTGTAGCCGACCAGCTTCGAGAACTCCTGCTTCTCGCCGTCGACGGAGACGTCGATCCCGCCCAGCACCAGCAGGTTGAGCCCGGTGGCGGTGATGATGACGTCGGCCTCGAGGTCGCGTCCGGAGGTCAGCTTGATCCCCGTCTCGGTGAAGGTCTCGATCGTGTCGGTGACGACGTCGGCGCGGCCGGAGCTGATCGCCTGGAAGAGGTCGCCGCCGGGGACGAGGCAGACGCGCTCGTCCCAGGGGTTGTAACGCGGTTCGAAGTTGCCGTCGACGTCGTAGCCGGCTGGCAGCTGGCGCTCGACGCCGCGGCGGATCAGCTTGCGGGCGAGACGCGGCGCCCGGCGCGAGAGCTGGAAGAAGGCCATCTGGATGAGGACGTTCTTCCAGCGGATCACCGCGTAGCGGGCCTTGTCGGGCAGTACGCGGCGCAGCGCCCTGGCGACCGGGTCCTGGGCGGGCAGGGTGACGACGTAGCCGGGCGAGCGCTGCAGCATCGTGATGTGCTCGGTCTCGGGCGCCATCGCCGGGATCAGCGTCACCGCGGTGGCGCCGCTGCCGATCACGACCACCCGCTTGCCGCGGTAGTCGAGGTCCTCGGGCCAGTGCTGGGGGTGGACGATCTGTCCCTGGAAGCGGTCGGCGCCCGGGAACTCGGGCGAGAAGCCCTCGTCGTAGCGGTAGTAGCCGGTGCAGCCGTAGAAGAAGTTGCAGGTGAGCTCGACCGGCTGCCCCCCGTGCTCGGCGCGCACCGTCCACAGCGCCTCGTCGCTCGACCACTCGGCGGAGAGGACCTTGTGGCCGAAGCGGATGTGGTCCTCGACCCGGTACTCGCGCGCGGTCTCCTGGATGTAGTCGCGGATCTTCTCGCCGGCGGCGATCGAGTCTTCGTCGCTCCACGGCTTGAACGAGTAGCCGAGCGTGTACATGTCGGAGTCGGAGCGGATGCCGGGGTAGCGGAAGAGGTCCCAGGTGCCGCCGATCGCCTCGCGGGCCTCGAGGATCGCGTAGCTCTTGCCGGGGCAGTTCTGCTGGAGGTGGACGGCGGCGCCGATGCCGGAGAGGCCGGCGCCGACGATGAGGACGTCGACGTGCTCTCTGGTGGTGGGCTGACCCTGGTCGCTGGGCATCTAGTCCTCCTCGGGCGGCTGGCTCACCGGCCAAGCCTATCAACGGTGTGTCGAGAAGATCAACTTCTTGTCGAATTTATCGACGCTATGTAGCATGGCTCACACATGCCCGCCGTATCGAAAGCCAAACCCGCCCCGAACGGGCGCGGCCGCCGCGCCGCCCGCGCCAGCGGCGACGAACGCGAACGGGCGATCCTGGAGACCGCCGAGCGGCTGCTCGAGGAGCGGCCGCTGAGCGAGATCTCAGTCGACGACCTCGCCAGGGGCGCCGGCATCTCCCGCCCCACCTTCTACTTCTATTTCCCCTCCAAGGACGCGGTGGTGCTGACGATCATCGACCGCCTCGTGGCCGCCGCGGCCGACAGCCGCGAGGAAGCGCTGAAGATGCTCGCCGCGGGCGAGCCGCGGGCGGGGCTGCGCCAGGCGCTCGAGGACCTCTACGGCGCCTTCCGCTCCCGCCGCGCCGTCTCCCTCGCCGCCGCCGAACTGCGGATGACCAACCCCGAGGCGCGCGAGCTGTGGTCGCAGGTGATGGAGGGCTGGGTCGCCGACACCGCCGCGGTGATCGAGGCCGAGCGCACCCGCGGCACCGCCCCGCCCGGCCAGCCCGCCCGCGACCTCGCGATCGCCCTGGTGCAGATGAACGAGCGGGTCCAGTACGCGACCTTCACCGAGGAGGCGCCGTCGCTCGACGAAGACCGCGTCCTCGACGTCCTCGTCGACATCTGGCTGCGGGCGATCTACGGAACCGCCGAGCCGAGCTGAAACCCGCGTTTCGCTCGCTTCAACAGGGGTACCCATACGGCGCGGCACCGACCCGGACCCCGGCGGCTTTCACCGAGCCTGACTCGGTTCCCGCTTGGGTGAGAAGACCAACCGCGAGAGCGGAGCGGCGTCCGGGTTCGGTGCTGGTTCTTCGTCCAGGGTCCTCGTGACCCCGGAACGCGCCGCTACGGTGCCGGATGGCGAAGGTGATCCCGGGCAGCAGAGCGGCGCATCCGATTCTTGACACAGCAGGGTGTGCTCTGAATCGGAAGCGGTGTCTGGGGGCTGCACTTGGGCTGATCGCTGGACTGACCGCGGTCACGCTGGGGGGACAAGCGGGTGCCGTCGGCCCCTACCCCGCCCTCACCTCCTGCCCGGTCTTCCCGCAGCCGCCGGCCTCGCTCTCGCCCCGCGCGCCTTCCCTTGCGACCGAGGCGACGTGGAACCAGGACGTCTCGAAGGCGCCCCGGGATCCGCGCTCGGCCGCCTACATCGCCTACATCGACTCGCACGGTGGCGACCACCTGCACCCCGACTTCGGCTCGCCGCGCGCCTACGGCTTCCCCTACTCGGTCGTCGGCGCCGGGCAGCGGAAGCTGCCGATCCACTACACGGCCTACGGCGACGAGAGCGACCCCGGGCCGTTCCCGGTCCCGGCGAAGGCGCCGGTCGAGGGCGGCAACCGCAGCGACGGCGACCGCCACGTGCTTGTCGTCGATCGCTCCACCTGCAAGCTGTACGAGCTCTACCGCGCCTTCTACGTCGCCAACCTCCGCCCGCACTGGAACGCCGATTCGGGCGCCGAATGGGACCTTCGCTCAGCCGCCCGCCGACCCGAGGGCTGGACTTCGGCCGACGCCGCCGGACTGCCGATCTTCCCCGGCCTCGTCCGCTACGACGAGGTCGCCTCCGGCCGCCTCGACCACGCGATCCGCGTCACCTTCGACAGCACCCGCGACGCCTGGGTCCACCCCGCCTCCCACTGCGCCGGCGACACCGCCAACCCGAGCGCGCCGCCGATGGGCCTGCGACTGCGCCTGAAGGCGAGCTACGGCCTCGGCGGCTTCAGCGGCGGCGCCAGGACGATCGCCGAAGCGATGAAGCGCTACGGGCTGATCGTCGCCGACAACGGCTCCAACTGGTTCTTCTCCGGAACCAGCGACCGCCGCTGGGACGACGCCGACCTCGACCAGCTGAAGCGGATCCCTGGCAGCGCCTTCGAAGTCGCGAAGAGCGCCGCGAGCGTCCACTCTTGCTGATTTGGCCGCGTGGAGGCTGATTCGCGCCCATTGGATTGGGTATCTGACCCAACAGGGACACCCGCGAGGAGAGAGGAACATGGCCCAGACTCAGAGCAAATCGAAAGCGAAAAAACCGGCAGCGAAAAAACGCGCCGGCTCTTCGCCGAAATCGAAATCGCAGTCGAAACCCAAAGCGAAAAGCGCCGGCTCGAAACCGCAGAGCTCGAACGGCGCCGGCCCGGTCTCGACCGTCGGCAAAGCTGCGAGCAAAGTGAAACTGCCCCTCGTCGCAGGCGGGGCGGCGCTGGCCGGAGCGGCCGGAGGGATGGCGCTCGCGGCGACCAAAGGCGCCGGCAAGAGCGGCGTCGCCAAGAAACTCGCCCGCCGGCCGAAGGTCAAGATCGACTCCGGCGACATGGCGAAGGCAGCCAAAGAGGTGGGGAACTTCGGCGCGCAGGTGGGACAGCTCGCGAACGAGCTGCAGCGCGCTCGAGAGTCGGCGGACGGTGGGAAGAAGCACCGCTCGCCGGTAGAGGTCGTTCTACAGGGGCTTACCGCGAGGCGTTAGCGCCGGAGCCGGCCCTGAGGACATTGGCTGCGACCGCGCGTCCGGGACGCGCGGTCGCAGGCCTCATCCTTCGTCGCTCTCCTCGTCCATCGAGTGGACGATCCGCTGCAGCACCGACCAGTCGACCTTGACGTCGCGGTAGGTGACGCCGACCTCCGGCTCCTCCGGGATGTTCTCCCGCTCCACCGTGGCGTCGGTTTCGTGGTCGGGTTCGCCGAAGTAGGTGACCTTCCGCTCGTCGGAGAGCTTGCCGAAGGTCACCTCCTTCGCCTTGACCGTGGTGAGCCATTCGAGGTCGGGGCGGCCCTTCACGCGGTCGCCGCCTTCTCGACGTCATGGACGGTGACGCGCCCTTCGGCACCCGTGCCCTCGACCTCGTCGATGTCGACGCCTGCCTCCTGGGCCTTGCGCATCGCCGCCTCGGTGGCGTTGTGCTTCTGGGCGCGGCGCTGACGACGTTTCTCGCCCAGCTCAATCGCCTTGTGAGCGGCGCCCAGGCCGATGTCTTTGACCTCGTCGCTGGCCGCCGCTTTGATCTCGGCGGCGACCACTTTCGCGATCTGTTTGGCGATCTGGCCACCGGTGACCCCTTGGCCGCCATTGCCGCCGCCATTGCCACCACCGCCTTCGCCGCCGTTGCCGCCGCCGGCTCCGGCGAGCTGGCCCAGGGCACCGAGCGCGCCGGCGCCCTGACCGAGACCGCCGACCGCCTGCCCGGCACCTTCGCCTAGGCCGCCGACAGCCTGCCCGGCCCCTTCGCCGACGTTGCCCACGGCCTGGCCCGCGCCTTCGCCGACCTGGCCGACGGCTTTGTTCGCCCCTTCGCCGACTTCGCCGACCGCTTTGCCGGCGCCGCCGCCGACGTCTTTGACGGCGCCACCGGCGCCTTCGCCGACGTCTTCGACCGCTCCGCCGGCGCCTTCGCCCACGTCTTTCACAGCGCTACCGGCGCCTTTGCCGACGTCTTTGACCGCGCCCTCGGCGCCCTCGCCGACGTCTTCCACCGCGCTGCCCGCGCCTTCGCCGATCTGGCCGACGGCTTTGTTCGCGCCTTCGCCGACTTCGCCGACGGCTTTGCCGGCCCCCTCGGTCACCGGTTTGAGCGCCTTGGCGATGCTCTGCAGCACCTCGGGGTTGCGGTCGAGCGTGGTCAGCACCCGGTCGATGATCGCGGTGACGTGGTCGAGCCGCGCCCGCATCAGCGCCTGCGCTTCGACGCCCTTGATGTTGAGTTCGACCTTCCCCAGCTCGGCGTGGACGCCGACGCTGAGTTTGACCAGGTCGAGGACTTCGGCGTGCAGCGAGACGCGCGCCATGAGGTCGTCGAGCTCGAAGTGGATTTCGTCCACCTTGACTACCGGGATGTCGACGATGACGTCGGGCTCGTCGGTGTCGCTGATTTCGACCGGGTCGATGACCGTGTAGTCCTCGTACATCTGCTCCGGCCGGGTCTTCTTGCCCCCCTGGTTGCGGATCTCGCTCTGTCGCTTCCCGCCGTTCGAGCTGCCGCTCTGGTCCTTCTTCGGAGTCGGGCTTTTGTTGCGCCCCCGTCCGCTGTTTTTCCCGCTTCTCGATTTCGAGCCTTTGCGGTCGCTTCTGCTTTTGGTCTGCTGGGCCACGTTCCTTTCCACCTCTCCTGGCTTGAGCGATTCCTCTCCCCAAAGGAAAAAGTTCCCGCTGCAAGCGATCGGAAACGCGGGTGGAGCCCTTAAGGCGGGCTAGGAGCGCCGGAAGACCAGCCGGTAGGCGCGGCCGAGCACGGCCAACACGGCGAAGGCGACGGCGAGGCCGATCGCCCCCAGCACCAGGAGGAAGATCACGAAGGCGACGATCGCGATGGGGATCAGAAGCAGTTTCAACGCGGTCCCTAGTCTTTCAAGCACGATGGGAGTGACGGCAGCACTGGCCACCGTCCTGGTCGCATTCGGCCACGTCGGCATGGGCGTCAGCGGCGGGGAACGGACGATCAACGCGGTCGGCGACAGCCTGGCGCTGGTGACGACCCGCCACCAGCTCGCCTCGGCGCCCGTGCAACCGGCCGCGAAGCCCGCCCCGACGCCGACCGAGGCCTCCCCCACCCCGGGCGAAATCGCCGCCGACCCGTCGAAGCTGCCGCCCGCCTCGGCCGGCACCAACGGCACCTCGGTCCAGCATGCCTCCAACCTCGGCCGCGACCAGATCTTCGCCCACCGCCGCGCCGGCGACCCCAACTCCACCGCGATCCTGCTCACCGGTGTCGCCCTCGCCCCGCCCGACGCACCCGAAGCGGTGAAGGGCGCGATCAACGCCGCCAACACGATCATCGGCCGCCCCTATATATGGGGCGGCGGCCACGCCTCCTTCTACTCGCGCGGCTACGACTGCTCGGGCTCGGTCAGCTTCGCCCTCTTCGGCGGCGGCCTCATCCCCCGCCCGCTCAGCTCGGGCGAGCTAGAGCACTGGGGCGCGCCCGGCCCCGGCAAGTGGATCACCGTCTACGCCAACGCCGGCCATACCTTCGCCGAGATCGCCGGCCTGCGCTGGGACACCGTCGGCGACGCCCAGGGGACCGGCCCGCGCTGGCACCTCGCGACCACCTCCACCGCCGGCTTCGTCGCCCGGCACCCACCGGGCCTCTAGGCGTCTTCCCGCTCGCCACCGCTCAAATTCCCGTCAGCAAGCGGTGAAATTCCGCACATGGCGTCAAGAAGCTGAATTACGATCAGGGCCTCGACCAGTAATCAGCCCACAGCAGAGAGCGAGCAATGCCATCTAAAACGGAACGACGCAAGGCCGGAGAGAAGCGGATCAAAGCGATGAGCCACCCGGTGCGGGCGCAGGTCCTCCGCATCCTCACCGAGCGGACGTCGAGTCCGGCCGAGATGGCCCGCGAGCTCGGCGAGGAGCTCTCCAACGTCAGCTACCACACCAAACAGCTGGTCGAGCTCGAATGTGCGGAGCTGGTCAGCACCCGCCCCGTGCGCGGAGCCCTGGAGCACTTCTACCGGGCGACCGAGCGACACCTGATCGACACCGAGGAGTGGGAAGAGCTCGACCCGGTGATGGCCGAGAGCCTGATCTGCGACACCGAGCAGAGGATCCTCGACGACTTCGTCGCCGCGGTGCGGGGCCAGACGATCGGCGAGGACAAAAACTTCCACCTCACCCGCACGGCGCTGGTGCTGGACGAAGAGGGGCTGGAGGAGGCGCTGGAGGCGCACGAACGGCTGCGGCTGGAGCTGGTCGAGATCGAGGCGCGCAGCGCCGCGCGGATGGTCGAGTCGGGCGAGGGAGGCGTCAACGTCTCCACCTCGCAGGCCTGCTTCAAGGTGCCGAGCCCGCAAGCGAGCTGACCGGCGCGGGGACGCGTGCGGGGGCGGCGTTCCCGCCCTCGACGATCACCCGGCAGGGCCGCTTCGCCAGCAGGTAGCGCGTGGTCGGCCCGAGCAGGCGCTCGTCGCTGGGCGCGTGCTCGGTGCTGACGTAGATCAGGTCCGAGCGCCGTTTGCGCGCCTCTTCGACGATTGCCCGCCCCGGGTTGCGGGTGCGGACGAGCTTGGTCCGGACTTTGAGGCCGCGGGCGCGGGCCTGCAGGCGGGCGATGTCGAGCACGCAGCGGGCTTCGTACTCCTGCAGCTCGAACTCGGGGTCCACCAGCGCCTGCGCCGGCGGGATCTTCAGCACGTAGAGGGCCTCGACGGTGGCGTCGGGATCGACCACCGCCGCCGCCCGGTGCATCGCCTCGCCGTCGACGTTGGTGCCGAAGATCGGCACCAGGACCGATTTGTAGGAGACCTCGAGGAAGTCGAGCGGGCGCTCGCGGCGGTCTGCCTGCCGCAGCTCGCGCGGGTCGATCCCGAGGTGGCGGCGGTAGAGCAGGTAGCCGACCACGCCGGCGCCGAGCCAGGCGGTGCCGATGATCCGCGCCTCCGGGTGCAGGATGATCACCGAAATGAACGCGGCCCCGGTCCCGATCGCCCCGATCACCGCCGTCAGCGGGATCTCGCTCCCCCGCCAGCGCACGTTCCACGGCGCCCGGTAGGGCCGTTCGACGTCGGGCCGGCGGCGCCGCAGGGCGATGATCGAGAGGTGGGCGATCGTGAACGAGAGCATCGCCCCGAAGCTGTAGAGGTTGCCGAGGAATTCGGTGTTGCCCGGCAGCACCAGCAGCACCGCGATCGCCGAGAAGAAGAGGATCGTGATCCAGGGGGTGTGGTAGCGGCGGTGGAGCCGGGCGAAGGCGCCGGGCAGCTGGCGGTGCTCGGCCAGCGACCAGGAGAGGCGGGAGATGCCGATCATCCCGGCGTTGGTGGCGATGACGAGGATCGTCGCCGCCAGGGCGCCGACGTAGTAGTTGGCGACGGTGGCGAGGGTGCCGTGGAGGCCGAGGGCGGAGACGATCCCCAGCACCGGGTCGTCGGCGTAGGTGGTGCCGAGCGGGGTCGCGTAGTGCCCCGGCGCGGTCTGGTGGACCGGCAGCGCCGAGAGGGCGATGATCGAGATCCCGGCGTAGAGCCCGAGCACCGCGACCAGCACCATGTTCACCGCCTTCGGCACCTGCTCGCCCGGGTCGCGCGCCTCCTCGGCCATGTTGGAGACGGTCTCGATCCCGGTGTAGGCGAGCATCGAGATCGAGACGGCGAAGATCAGCTGCGACCAGCTCGGGACGGCGCCGAGGTGGACCTGGTCGACCAGGGTCGCGGGGTGCAGCACGAGCGCCGCCCCGATCACGACCAGCGCCAGCTGCGTGCAGAGGTCGAGGACCGCGAGGGCGATGTTGAGGTTGGCGGACTCGCCGAGGCCGCGGATGTTGACCAGCGCCAGCAGGGCGATCACGGCGACGCCGCCGATCACGTCGCCCGGCTCGTGCCCCAGCGCCGGGAAGAACGCCCCCAGGTAGTGGGGGACGAAGAAGGCGCTGATCGCGATCGTGAGGATGTAGTCGAGCGAGAGCCCCCAGCCGGCGACGAAGGAGACCACCTCATTGAAGGCGTGGCGGGCGAACGAGGAGGAGCCGCCGGCCTCGGGGAACATCGCCGCCCCCTCGGCGTAGGTCTTGGCGGTGAGGGCGAAGAGCCCGCCGGCGAAGAGGAAGACGAGCGGCGTCAGCCCGAGCGCGTGGGCGGCGACCAGCCCCAGCGCGTAGTAGATCGACGAGCCGACGTTGCCGTAAGCGGTCGCGAAGAGGCCGGGGACGCCGACCGTCTTGCGCAGGCCCCTGACCTTGAGTTGAGCCATATGGGATCGCTTCCGATCGTCCCCCCGACCCCGTGAAGGCCGCGTCAAGAAGCGGCGGGCGCGTATACAGATGTTGTGAAGATCCGCCGAGCCACGCACGAGGACGCCCTCGCGATCGCCCGCGTCCACGTCCGCTCCTGGCAGGCGGCCTACCGCGGGCTGATCGACGACGAGTTCCTCGACGCGCTGCGGCCGGAGGACCGGGCCCCGATCTACAAGTTCGGGGCGGCCGCCGACGGCGGGATCGAGACGATCGTCAGCGAAGTTGGCAGGGAGATCGTCGGCTTCTCCGCCTTCGGCCCCTGCCGCGACGCCGACGCCGCCGGAGCCGGCGAGATCTACGCCCTCTACATCGACCCCGGGCACGTGGGGACCGGCGCCGGGCGGGAGCTGCTGCTCGAGTCCCGCCGCCGCCTCGCCGCGGCGGGTTTCAGCGACGGCGTGCTCTGGGTGCTGCGCGGCAACGAGGGAGCCGAGCGCTTCTACGCCGCCGACGGCTGGCGCCGAGACGGCGCCGCTCGGGAGGAGGACCCCTACGGGCCGGTGGTCGAGGTGCGCCGCTTCCGCCGCCGCCTCGGCGACTGACGCGGTCACCCTTCTCGAATAGGGCTACTGGAGGATCAGCTCGAGCAGGCCGCGCAGCAGCAAGAGGAGCCCGATCACGATGGCTCCCGCGGCGGCGGCCCGCCGCCCCTTTTCGCTCAGCCAGCGGCGAAAGCCGTCGACCGCCCGCTGGGTCCGCTCGGGCGAGATCACGTAGCCGATCAGCGGCACCTCGAGGAACAGAGCCTGGATGACGCAGAAGAAGACGACGAGCAGGACCGTCGCCCCCGTCCCGGGATCGAGGTGGACCAGGCGGTTGAGCGCGACCAGGTAGGAGGCGCCGGGGAAGCTCAGCACAGCGCCGACCGCGAAGGCGACCCTGGCGGAGCCCCGACCGAGCATCCGCTGCGGCCACGATTCCTTTTCCGCTTCCCGCTTGCGCCGCCGCCGCTCCTCGCCGAGATCGCTGCGCAGCACCAGCCCGACGATCACCCCGATCGCCCCGAAGACGAGGTCCTGGGCCGGCGTCAGGGTGGTGCGGGCGGTTTCGGCGCCGCCGCTGCCGTGAAAGGTGAAGGCGATCAGCAGCCCCGCCGCGATGCTCGTCAGGTAGCTGCCCAGCAGGTAGCCGAACATCAGCCGTTTGGTCTCCGGCAGCAGCATCATCACCGTCACCGCCGCCAGCAGCGTCGGATTCAGCATCGCCGTGAGCGCCAGTCCGATGAAGCTCACGAGGTCGCCCACGAGGTGGATTTTCACCCCTGAGCGGCTATTCCTGCCACCGAATTCCGGAAGAGCTCAATAAGGCGCCCGCAGGCCTTTGAACATCGGGAAATGCTTGACGTTCGTAGTGGCGAGTTCGATACCTAGATGTTCTGCGGTAGCGGCAATCGCGAGATCCGCGACCCCGATGCCTGGATGAGTGCGTCGCCAGCGGCGTCCGAGCTCCCCCGCTCGACGCGCTACCGCAGCATCGACCGGTAATGGTGAGAGTCGTTGCGCTCCCGGCGCCGGATCTCCTCGACGTACTCGGACCCCTCCCGAAGGTATGGGGCGATACCGGCAGTCCTATCGAGCGCTTCCTTCCACTGCGCCTTCCACCCCGCCCCACTTTGCTCTGCCTCCGAGAGGTACGTATCCACTGCCCGCCGGATAGCCACGAACGCGATTATGCCGCGAAGCGGTAGCCGACGCCGGGGTCGGTGCGGATGAAGACGTGCTCGCCCTCCGGCTCGATCTTGCGGCGGAGGTTGGCGACGTGGGCGCGGAGGACCTGCAGGTCGTCTTCGTACTCGACCCCCCAGACCTCGACCAGGAGGGCGCGGTGGGTCATCAGCCGGCCGCGGTTGCGGACGAGGACGCGCAGCAGCTCGAACTCGGTCGGGGTCAGGTGGACCTCCTCGCCGTCGCGCTTGACGACCCGCGCCGCGAGGTCGATCTCGAGGCCGTCGATCGCGATCGCCGGCTCCTCCGCCTCCGGCCGCGCCCGCCGCAGCGCCGCCTCCAAGCGCGCCACCAACTCGCGTGGGCCGAAGGGCTTGGTCACGTAGTCGTCGGCCCCGGCCGCCAGCGCCTCGACCTTGCGGTCCTCCTCGCCGAGCGCCGAGAGTACGACGATCGGCATCTCGCTCCACTCGCGGATCCGCCGCGTCACCTCGACCCCGTCGAGGTCGGGCAGCATCAGGTCGAGGATCGCCGCCTGCGGCGGCTTCACCGCGACGAGGTCGAGCGCCTCCTCCCCCGTGCTCGCGGGCACCGCCTCGAAGCCGGCGTCGCGGAGAATCACCCGCAGCGCCCGCACGATCTGCGGCTCGTCGTCGCAGACGAGGACACGGCGCTGCTCGCTCACCCCCCGCCCCCGTTGAGCGGGAAGGAGACGACGAAGGTGCTGCCCTGCCCCGGCACCGACTCGACCGCGATCTCGCCGCCGTTGGCCTCGATGAAGCCCTTGGCGATCGCCAGACCGAGGCCCGAGCCGGGTTGGCTGCCCTCGCGCCGGTAGAAGGGTTCGAAGATCCGCGCCCGCTCCTGCTCGGGGATCCCGGCTCCCTGGTCGACCACGCGGACGACGAGGCGGCCCCCGCTCTCGCGCGAGCGCACCAGCACCGGCCGGCCGCCGCCGTGGCGGACGCCGTTCTCGAAAAGGTTGGCGAAGGCGCGCTCGAGCTGGACCGGGTCGGCGACCACCGCGGGGATGTCGGCGTCGATCCCGAGCCTGATCTCGACCCCGTCGCCGCGGATCGACTCGCGCGCCGCCTCCAGCACGCCGGCCAGGTCCACCGGCTCCTGCCGCGGCGGGGCGTTGCCGGACTCGAGCCGCGAGACGTCGAGGAGGTTCTCGACCAGGCGCGATAGCCGCTGCCCCTCCTCGACCACCGCCTCGCTCAGCTCGTGGCGCTCCTGCTCGGTCAGGTTGGGCGAGTCGAGCGCGGTGCCGGCGGCGATGATCGAGGTCAGCGGCGTCCGCAGATCATGGGAGACGGCCCGCAGCAGCGCCGTCTTCAGCTCGTCGCTGCGCCGCAGCGCCCCCGCCTCGATCGCCTCGGTTTCGATCCGGTCGCGCTCGGCCGCGAGCTCGCGCAGGTCGGCCAGCACCGCGTCGGTTTCGCGCCGCCGCCGCTCCGCCTCGGCGGCGCGGGCGCGCGCCATCTCCGCCACCGCGCTGCCGATGATCGCGACGATGACGAAGATGACCAGCGCCACCGCGTCGCGGTCGGCGGCGACGTCGAAGCGGCCGGTCGGCGGGATGTGGAACCAGTTGAAGGCGAGCGCGCTCGCCACCGCGGCGAAGAGGCCCACGCGCCAGCCCCAGAAGGTGGAGATGAAGAGGACGCCGGGGATGTAGACGACGCCGAGCGAAACCGCGGGTGCCACCGACTTGATCGGGTATACGAGCAGGGTGGCGAGCGCTACCGCCCCGACCGTCGCTAGAACTCCCACCCACGAGGCGGGGGCCTCGGGCCCCAATCCGAAACTGAAACCGCGGCGGTACACGCTGCCAGCGTAAAGATCCCGGCTCGACGGCCGATCCACTCAAACCGATGAACCAGTCTTCGCAGCCGCAGATCAAGCTGGAATTTCCGTCGGAGGCGGCGTCGGTCACCTCGCTGCGGCGCCGGGCCGCGGCCTTCGCCGCCGAGCAGGGCGCCGGCAGGGAGCTGGTCGCCGACGTCAACCTCGCGGTCAGCGAGGCGGTGACCAACGCGGTCAAGTACGGGGGCAGCACCGGTGCGCCCGACGAGCTCGTGTTCTCGGCATCGGTCGCCGGCGACTGGCTCGAGCTCAGCCTCACCGACGCCGGCCGCAGCTTCGGCAGGGGCAGTCCCGACGGGCTGGGGCTGGGGCTGACGATCATCGCCCGCCTCTGCGACGACCTGAGGATCGTCCAGGAAGGCGCGGGGACGACCGTCCTCATGCGCTTCGCGCTCACCCGCTGAGCGCAGACGTCTGGGCCGGCCTCAGCCCGCCTGCTTCAGCGCCTGGCGAAAGTCGGCGACGTGCTGCGGGCCGCGCAAGACGGCGCTGACGTTCCCGCGTGAGTCGAGGACGATCGCGGTCGGCAGGCCGCTGAAGCCGAAGTGGGCCCCGTAGATGCCGTCCGGGTCGCTCAGCACCGGGAAGGTCCAGCCGTAGCGCTCGAGGAACGCGCGGGCGCTGTCTTCGCGGTCGGTGTAGTCGATCCCCACCACCTTCGCTCCGCCGCCCGGATTGCGGCCGAGGCGGGCGATTTCCGGGGCCTCTTCGCGGCAGGGCTCGCACCAGCTCGCCCAGAAGTCGATCACCGCGGGGTGCCCGCGGAGATCCGCGAGCCGCATAGGCGGCCCCTGCAGGACCTTCGCCGGCAGCTCGGGGGCCGGGTGCCCGGTGTCGCCGCCGTTGCCGGCGGTCGCCACCTCGAAGGCGATCAGCCCGACCACGGCCAGCGCGGCGAGGGCGTAGACGGCGCGGCGCACCGCTACTCCTGCGCCAGCAGGGGCACGTCGTGGACGAGCTGCGAGGGCTTGAAGTTGGCCGGGTAGAGGGTCGTCACCTTGCCGTCGGCGCCGATCCCGTAGATCAGCGCCGAGTGCTCGACCAGGTCGCGGTTGGTCCTCGCCGGTTTGGAGACGATGCTCCAGCTCTTCCACACGCGCCCCAGTTCGCCGCGGCTGCCGATCAGGTACTGCATCCGCCCCGTCATCCCGTGTTCGCGGAGGAACTTCGCGACCGTCCCCCGGTTGTCCCCGCGCGGGTCCGTCGAGACCGCGACCACCTGCACGTCCTTGGCCTTCGGCCCCAGCAGCGCCAGCGCGGTTTTGATGTGGCTGACGATCAGCGGGCAGACGTCGGGGCAGTGGGTGTATATGAAGGTGACGAGAACGGCCTTGCCGCGGAATTCCCGCAAATCGACCGGTTCGCCAAGGTAGTTGTCAAGCTTCAGCGGCGCCTCTTCCTGCGGCGGCGAGGCTTCGGCGCCGGAGAACTGGGCGGCTCCCTCAGCGGTCGCGGTGCTGTTCGAGGACGAGCCGCCGCAGCCGGCAAGGGCGACGATCGCCAGCAGGGTCAAGAGCGCCAGCGGCGGGCGCAGGTCATGCGTCATCCCGCACACAATTACGGACGCTCCTTAAGCGCGCTTCAAGCCGACCGCCATCCAGTGCGCCTATGGATGGGTCGCCGATCCGGTAGCGCCGCTCTCAGGTAGACGACCTCCCATTAATTCTCCTCGGGGTCGGCGAAGTAGGCGTTTCGGCCCTCGAACTCGATCGGGTCGCCCGGCCACTTCGGCATAGAAATCGCGCAGCGGGGGAAGATCGCGGGCGCCCAGCAGCATTGCGTTCGCGTCGTCTTCTGCCATCACGTTGGGGACCAATTTTGGGACCAAATCTTCAGCGGCAGGAGGATCGCGGTGACGCGGCTGATCGCGCATCATGCATCGAGACGATGAAGACTCGATCGGAAGCCTCCTCATAGCTGTAAAGCAGGAGCATCCACGACCAAGGACCAAGAACGAATCGAGTCGGCGCCCACCTTCCCCCCAGTTCCGGACCCGAAAGCGGAAACGTTTCGAGAACCCGCAGCGAACGAACGATTCGGTTCCAGGTATCAGCCGGAAGACCGAGCCTCGAGATGGCCTCATCCATGTCCCGCTTCGCTCGCGGGCTGACGATTACCTGTGCCACTCAGCCCAGCTCGTCGAGCGGAATACCTTCCCCACGCTTTGCTTGGGCGAGCCCCTCCTGCGCACGCTCCCACGCACCTGGAATTGCATCGAGAATCTCAGTAATCCGGCCGGCATCCGGATCGGCGTCGTCCAGCGCACTCGAGAGGAGCGACCGAGCCAGCGTTCCTTCCTGCACGTGGGTCCGCTCAGCCAGTCTCGCGAGCTTGCGGGCATGAGCTTCATCCAGCGTGACGTTTATGCGCTTCGGGTTCGTGGCCACCAACAAAGCATTGCACAACTCAGCACGGCCCGTGCTTGTCTCCTTCACCGAAGCTCGCGCCAACCGGTGCCCGCCTCCGCTGCCACCAGGGCGTTCAACGCATCAGCGCCCCCGGCTGGATTCGAACCAGCGACCGTCGGATTAGAAGTCCGATGCTCTGTCCAGCTGAGCTACGGGGGCTCGCGATGAGCGTAGCGTTGCAGGGCGCGGCTGGGTGGGGCTAGGATCGTCGGTCATGGCAATCAAACTTCATAGGTGCCGGCTGTTGTGGGTCAAGATCGGGGCGCATCCTTGCTGGAAAGTGCAGAAGGCGCTGGACGAGCAGGGGGTCGACTACGAGGTCGTGCGGGAACCGCTGCGCGATCGGAGCAAGGTCGAGGAGCTCTCGGGGCAGAGCAAGTACCCGGTCATCGAGTTCGAGGACGGGCGCGTGTATCGCGAGGAGTCCAAGGACATGGCCGCCAAGATCCGCGCCGGCAAACTGTTCGACGCCTGAGGTGCCGAGCGTCCGCACCTCCAGCGCCGAGCTGCACTACGAGCGTGCCGGCTCCGGCGAGCCGCTGGTGCTGATCCAGGGGATGAGCGGCACCCACGTCTCCTGGGGGGAGGCGTTTCTGGCGCCGCTGCGCGAAAGCTTCGACGTCACCGCCTTCGACAACCGGGGCATCGGCCTCTCGGCCCCGATCGACGGCCCCTTCACGATCGCGGAAATGGCCGAGGACACGGCGGCGCTGATGGGAGAGTTGGGGCTGGAGAGCGCGCACGTGGTCGGCATCTCGATGGGCGGGATGATCGCCCAGGAGCTGGCGCTCGCCCGGCCCGAGCTGCTGCGCAGCCTGACCCTCGGCTGCACCTACTGCGGCGGCCCGGGCTCGCAGCTGATGCCGGAGGAGAACGCGCGCAAGCTGATGGAAGGGATGGCCTCGGGGGACCGCGAGAGAGCGATCCGGGCGAGCTTCGAAGTCAACCTCTCCCCCGCCTTCCGCGCCGACGAGAGCCGCTTCTCCGCCTTCCACGAGATGGCAACGACGGTCCCCGCAGCTAAACAGACGATCGAACTGCAGGTGCAGGCGATCTTCGGCCACAACACCAGCGCCGGGCTTAGCGAAATCTCCACCCCCGCCCTGGTCATCCACGGCAGCGACGACGGCGTCCTCCCTTACGCGAACGGCGAGCTGGTCGCCTCGCTCATCCCCGGCGCCCGCCTTGAGACGCTCGAAGGCGTGGGCCACATGTTCTGGTGGGAGCAGCCCGAGGTCTCCGCCGACCTCATCCGCGAGCATGCGCTCGCCACTGCCTGAGCTATTCGATCGGTTCTTCGCCCGGCACTACCGGCCGCTTTTCCGGCTTGCACGCCGCCGGATCCAGCTTGCCGGTCACCTTGAAGACGTAGTCGGGCTCGGGGACGATCGTCGGCTCGGCGATCAGCTGCTTCATCGCCGGGTCGTTCTTCACCCAGGCGTAGATCGGGAACTGATACGCGTTCGGAGTGCCGGTGTTGTACGGGCCGGTGTCCTCCGTGTACTGGCTCATCACCACGTATTCGTAGCCGCCTTCGTCGATCAGGCGGCGCAGCTGACCGCAACTGGTCGGCAGGCGATTGGACCCGTGCGGACCTTTCACCCCGATGAACTCGACTTCGTTTGAGGCGTCGTTGCCGTAGAAGCCGTACTGGCCGAAGATGATCTCGCTCGAGCCGATGATCCCGATCCTGCGGTCGTGCAGCTTCTGGGTGAATTCGTAGGCTTCGCGTGGCCCGCCTTCGCCGAGGAACGGCAGCGGGTTGACGTAGTGCTGGTCGGCGTACTGGACCTGCTGCGCCCGCCCGAGCACCACCGCCAGCAGCACCACGGCGGCCGCGGTCCCGACCACCATCGCCCGGCTGACGCTGAACCGGCTCCGCGCCAGCGACAGCCCCGCCGGCGCCCAGACCAGCGCCAGGGTGAGGAAGATCGTGCCGAGGATGTAGGTGGTGAACCAGCGCGGCGTCGTCAGCACCGTGATCGCGTACACCGCGGTGAGGAAGTAGAGGGTCAGCTTCGCCCGCCGGTCCGGCGCCCGCAAGGGCCGCGCGATCGGCAGCATCGCCATCGCCAGCACCAGCCCCGGCACCAGGTAGCGGGTGTTGGTGAAGAAGCCGGTCGGGGAGCCCTCCTGGCCGGCCGCGGTCAGCGGCGTGAAGACGTAAACGACCGCGGTCAGCAGCGAGGCGACCGCGATCACCCGCAGGATCTTGTTGCGCGAGCGCCAGGCGATGTAGACGGCGGCGCAGCCGGCGATGATCAGGATCAGCGGCCAGAGCGGCCCGAAGGCGTTCTCGAGCTCGGGGAAGAACCAGCGCCGGTAGATCGTCGGTTCGAAGAGGTAGTGGGCGACGGCGAAGCGCGGCCGCGGGTCGAGCGGCATCTGGTCGGGCGTCGGCAGGTTGAGCGGGCCGAACTTGGTGATCGGGATCGGGTTGCCGCCACTCTTGATCGCCGCCCGCAGGTACCAGTACCCGCCGACGACCAGCAGCGGCAGGCCCATCACCCAGGTCGTCGTCCAGCGCCGCCCCTTGCCGCTGAAGACGATCACGCCGATCGTGATCGCCGCCACCGGCACCAGGAACGTCGTCTTCACCGAGGCGGCGAGCCCGGCGGCGATTCCCGCCGCGACCAGCGGGCCCTTGTCCAGCAGCGCCGCCCCCCGCTCCGGCGCGTCCTGCACCGCCCCCGCGCTGGGCGCCCGCCGCTGGTGGCCGTTGATCAGGAAAGCGGCGAAGGCGAGCAGGAAGGCCAGGCCCATGATGTCGTTGCGGCCCTCCCCCGGCTGGGTTTCGATCATCACCCCGGAGTCGAGGACGATCGCCGCGGCGACGAGCGTCGCCGGCCCGACCTTGTAGGGACGGCCGATGCAGTAGGCCGCGAGCAGCGCGATCGCGATCCAGAAGAGGTTGATCAGCGGCGAGAGCCAGTCGCTCTTGAAGATGACGATCCCGGTGGCGTGGATCAGCTCCGAGCTCTGCGGGTAGAACCAGGGCGCCAGCCGCAGCGGGTCGGTGAAGTGAAGGTGGATCGTCGAGTGGGCCTGGGCGATCCCCGCCGCGAAGGGCATGTGGTACCAGGTGGTGTCGCCGCCGAACATGCCGAAGTCGAGGCTCTGCTGGGCGGGGAAGGTCCACTCGGCGACGGTGAAGGAGGCGACGCCGAGGGCGATCAGCAGGGCGGCGTTCTCGACCCGCGGCGCCTCGATCTCCCGGCCGGTCCCCCCCGCCCGCGAGCGCCCGAGCCAGGCCGCCGCGAGCCCGACGCCGATGCAGCCGAGGATCACCCAGCCCAGCCGCAGGATCGAGAGCGTGCCGAGAATCTCCAGCGTCACCACCAGCAGGGCGACGCCGATCGTCGCCTCCGCCAGCCGCGCCAGGGCGCCGCTGAATTCGGGCACGATCCAGCGCCGCAGCCAGTAGCCGCCGAGGCCGACCGCCGCGACGATGCCGATCACGGCGAGGCAGCCGACTATGTAGGAGCCGAAAGACGGTGCCACGAAGCGCGTGATGCTATTCGGCGCGCCCGGCGGGCACCGCCGCGGCTAGGCCGCGGGGGCCGGGATGGTGCAGGCGACCCCGGTCCCTTTGAGGCCGCAGTAGCCGTTCGGCACCTTGTGCAGGTACTGCTGGTGGTAGTCCTCGGCGTAGTAGAACGGGCCCGCGGGCTCGACCTCGGTCGTCACCGGGTCCTTGCCGGCGGCGCGCAGCGAGCGGTCGTACGCCTCCCGCGCCATCTCCGCCGTCGCCTTCTGGGCATCGTTGGTGAAGTAGATGCCCGAGCGGTACTGGGTGCCGACGTCGTTGCCCTGGCGCATCCCCTGGGTCGGGTCGTGCTCCTCGAAGAAGACCTTGAGCAGGTCCGCGTAGGAGATCTTCTGCGGGTCGAAAGCGACCAGCACCGCCTCGGCATGGCCGGTCTTCGCCGTGCATACCTCCTCGTAGGTCGGGTTCGGCGTGGTCCCGTTCTGGTAGCCGACCGCCGTCGTGTAGACGCCGTCGAGCTCCCAGAACAGCCGCTCCGCGCCCCAGAAGCAGCCGAGCGCGAAGTAGGCGACCTCGATTCCCCCCGGGAACGGCGGCTCGAGCGGCGTCCCCAGCACCGCGTGCGTCTTCGGCACCTCGAAGGCCCGCTCGCTGCGCCCCGGCAGCGCGTCGGCCGGGGCGACCATCGCCGTCTTCTCCGGGTGCATCATCGTCACCAGCTTTCCGAGTCTGCTCATCTGAACCTGTTCTTCGTTCTGGCCTCCTACAGAGACGGTAGCGTCTGCGCATGGCCTGTCTCGTCGTCCTCCTCGCCTTCCTCTCGCCGCGGCTGGCGCTGTTCTTCATCTTCCTCTTCTCGGACCTGCTGAGTCGCGCCTTCGACAGCTGGCTCGTCCCCTTCCTCGGCTTCTTCCTGCTGCCCTGGACGACCCTCGCCTACGCAGCGATGTGGTCGAGCTCGAACCGCGTCTCCGGCTTCGAGTGGTTCATCGTCATCCTCGCCTTCGTCGTCGACCTCGGCGCCTACGTCCGCGGCGGGCGCGAGCGCACGGTGCGGGCCTAGCGCGGTCGGCTAGCGCTCGATCGGGTAGGCGACCCGGATGTGGAGCTTGGAGAGGATGAGGAAGGGCAGCTGCCTGACCTCGCCGTTCTCGAGCGAGGTGACCTGCACGTTGGTGAGCGGCACGAACTCGAATTCGCCGCGGTTGAGCGAATCGGAGAAGCGGCTCTGGTAGCCGGCCGGCGGCAGGGTCAGGTCCCCTTCGACCACCTGCCGGTCGGTTTCGAACACGGCTCGCTCGACGCGTCGCCGCGCCGATTTCTCCGTCGCCTCCCCCGCCTGGTTTCGAAGTGCGTGCTCCATGGCTACACCGGAGTTTTCGGCTATGGAGCAGGAAAACTTGAAGCCCCAGGAGAAACCGGGACCAACTGTCCAGTTACATCAGCCCGCGCGTTCGGCGGCTTTCTCGCGCGCTACCGCCTTTTCCTCCAGCGTCATCGCGCCGGGGTGGCCGTCCCCGGGCCAGGGTGAGAGGACCATCAGCAGGCGAGCGTCGGAGCGGGCGACGATCGTCCGCCGCTCCCCAGGCTCGAATTCGAAGAGGTGGCCGGCGCCGACGCTCGCGAAGTCGCCGTCCTGCTCGGCCACGTCGACGTTTCCGTCGATGACCAGCACCCGCGCCCGCTCGTGCACCTCGTGCTCCTGCAGCTCCTCGCCGTCGGGCAGGAGCAGGAGGATCGTCCGCGCGTCGTCAGCCGAGGCGAGGATCCGCGGCTGGTGCGGCTCGACGTCCACGGTCTTCAAATCCCAACTTTCCATCTGCAGCCTCCTTGGTCGACGAATCCCAAGATTCCTCTACCCAGGCCGCTGGCGCAACTCACGCAAGGAGACCACCGCTCGGGGACTCAAGTCGGGGTGCCCGGATTCGAACCGGGGACCTCCGCCACCCAAAGGCGGCGCGCTACCAGGCTGCGCCACACCCCGACTAGGGCAAGTGTAGGTTCTGTGGCGGTGGCAGAGGTGCTCCCGATCAAGGCGCTTCATTACGACCTCGGGAAGGTCGGGTCGCTGGACGCGGTCGCGGCGCCTCCCTACGACGTGATCGACGCGGCGCAGCGGGCGGCGCTGCTGGCGCGCTCGCCCTACAACGCGGTCGCGATCGACCTGCCGAAGCCGTTCGACCCCGCCGACCCGGACAGCGACCCGAGCGGCGACCCCTACGCGGAGGCGGCGGCGCGGATCGGGCAGTGGCGCGCCGAGGGCGCGCTGGTCCAGGACGAGGCGCCCTCGATCTGGGCGCTGACCCAGGACTACACCGCCCCCGACGGCAACCGCTACAGCCGCAACGGCCTGCTTGTCCGGGTGCGGGTCGAGGACTACGAGAGCGGCACCGTCCGCCCGCACGAGCGCACCCATCCCGGGCCGCTGCTCGACCGGCTCGAGCTGACCCGAGCCACCGGCTACAACCTCTCTCCGATCTTCTCGCTCTCGACCGAGGACGCCTGGCCACTGGTCGCGCCTTCGCTGCCGGACGAGCCCTGGGGCGAGGCGCGCGACGAAGACGGCACCGTCAACCGGCTCTGGAAGGTCGACGACCGGGCGATCCACCGGGCGGTGACGGAGTGCCTGGCCGGCGCCCAGCTGCTGATCGCCGACGGTCACCACCGCTACGAGACCGCGCGCGCCTTCCGCGACGAGGTCGGCGGCGAGGGACCGCACGACTACACGCTGATGTCGCTGACCGGGCTCGACGACCCCGGCCTCACCGTCTTCCCCACCCACCGCCTCCTCTCCGGCTTCGCAGGTGATAGCGACAAGCAGGGGCGCCTCGGCAACGGCCTGCGCGAGCTGTTCGAGGTCGAGGAGGTCCAGCGCGAGCAGATCGACCCCAGCGGCGAGGACGGCGTCGGCGTCTTCGGCCTCTACGACTCCTTCCACAAACAGGCCTTTCGTCTGCGCCTCAAGGACATCGCCGAACTCGACCGCCGCCTCGAGGGCAAACCGGAGGCCTACCGCCGGCTCGATTCGGCGATCCTCGAGACGCTGGTGCTCAAGGGCCTGGCGGGGATGAGCGACCACGACATCGACGAGCGCAACGGGCTCGAATACGCGAAGAGCGTCGACGACGCGCTGCGGATGGTCGACGAGGGCGACTACGACGTCGCCTTCATCCAGCGCGGCGTCCCGGTCGAGCAGGTGAAGGACATCGCCAACACCGACTCGGTGATGCCGCCGAAGTCGACCTTCTTCTACCCCAAGGTGATGACCGGCTTCGCCTTCAACCCGGTGCGCTGATCGTGGTCAAGATCTACACCAAGAAGGGCGACGACGGGACCACCTCGCTCTGGTACGGCGGCCGCGTTCCCAAGCACCACGGCCGCACCGACGCCTACGGCACCCTCGACGAGGCCTGCTCGCAGCTCGGCATCGCCCGGGCGCTCTGCGGGCCAGAACAGGAGGAGCTCGCCCGCGACATCCTCCGCCTGCAGGACGACATCTTCATCGCCGGCGCCGAGCTGGCGACGGCGCCGGAGGCCGCCGAGCGGCTCGAGGACGGCGTCAGCCGCACCACCGAGGAGATGGTCGCCGAGCTCGAGCGGCTGATCGACCGTTACATGGCCGAGGTTGAGCTGCCGCCGCAGTTCGTCATCCCCGGCGGTAACCAGCTCTCTGCCCAGCTCGATGTCGCCCGCACGACGATCCGCCGCGCCGAGCGCCGCATCTCCGAGCTGAACGAAGCAGGCGAGCTGGCGAGCGAGACCGTGATCCACTTCGTCAACCGGGCCTCCGACCTCGCCTACGCGATGGCGCGCTGGGCCGACGTCGGCGACCCCGCCCTGTTCGAGGGCCGCCGCCGGAGCTGAGCGTGCGGATCGTCGCCCGCAGGGTCCGGGGCTACGCCCACGACGTCGAGGTCGACGGTCACACGCTGCGGGTGGACGAGCCGCCCGAGGCCGGCGGCGAAGGCAGCGGCCCCCGGCCGACGGTGCTGCTCGGGGCCAGCCTTGCCGGCTGCATCGCGATCACGGTCAAGATGTACGCGGAGCGCAAGGGCTGGGACGCCGGCCCGGTCGAGGTCGACGTGGAGATGGGCTACGAGGGACCGGTGCCGACCACTTTCGAGGTCGGGCTGAAGCTGCCGGGCCATCTCGACGCCGAGCAGCGGCGACGGCTGCTGGTCATCGCCACCAAGTGCCCCGTCCACAAGGTGCTCGCGGGCGAGGCCCACGTCAGCGTCGTCGAGCGCCTCGAGGCCGCCTGATGGACCTCGGCCTGGCGGGTCGTGCCTGCGTCGTCACCGGCGCCAGCAGCGGCATCGGCCGCGAGACCGCGCTGCAGCTCTGCGCCGAGGGGGCGAAGGTGCTGCTGGTCGCCCGCGGCGAGGAGCGGCTGGCGGCGGTGACCGAGGAGGCCGGGCGGGTGGCCGGGCCGGCCGGCGGCGCCGCGGCCGAGCTGGTCCTCGACGTCACCGCCGAAGGCGCCGGCGAGCACATGCTGGCCGCAGCGGAGGACCGCTTCGGCGCCCTCGACGTGCTCGTCAACAACGCCGGGGCGGCGAAATGGCGCGACCTCGACGACGTCCCCGACGAGGACTGGCGCGCCCAGTACGAGCTCAACGTGATGGCGCCGCTGAGGGCGATGCGGGCGGCGATCCCGCCGATGGTCGAGCGCGGCTGGGGACGGGTCGTCAACGTCTGCTCGACCGCCGGCAAGCGCCCCTCGGCGGCGATGGCCGAGTACTCGGTCGCCAAGGCCGCCGAGCTCTCCCTTTCGCGCCTGTTCGCCGACCGCTACGCGAAGAGCGGCGTCCTCGTCAACGCCGTCGCCCCCGGCCCGGTCGAAGCGGAGATGTGGATGGAAGCGGGCGGCCTGCTCGACCAGTCGATGCAGATGTCAGGCGCGGCGAGCCGAGAGGAGGCACTGGCGGAAGCGAGGTCGAAGCGCCCGATCGGCCGCCTCGCGAGGCCCGAGGAGATCGCCTCCGCGATCGTCTTCCTCTGCTCCGAGCGCGCCTCCTACGTCGCCGGCGCCGCTTGGAGCGTCGATGGCGGAACGGTCCAAGTCATCATCTGACCCGGTGGGTCGACGGGACGAAAATACCCCTAATGGGAGGGAAATCGTCCCGTCGGCGTTGGGGGAGCTGCTGCTGACGCCGGAGGAAGCCTCGGCGATGGCGGGGCGGCGGGGGACGCAGGCGGCGGTGCTGCTGGCGCTCTACGGGTGGCCGGAGGAGCCGGGGCTGATCTTCACCGAGCGGCGGGCGGACCTGCGGCGGCACGCGGGCGAGATCTCCTTCCCCGGCGGCCGCCAGGACCCGGGGGACGCCGACCTGGCGGCGACCGCGCTGCGCGAGGCACGGGAGGAGATCGCGCTGGACCCGGCGGCGGTCAAGCTGACCGGGGCGCTACCGCCGGTCTCGACCTTCGTCACCGGCTACCGGGTCCACCCCTTCGTCGGCACCGTCCCCCATCCCGGCGAGCTATCGCTGCAGCCGAACCCGACCGAGGTCGAGACCGTCCTCACCTTCACCCTCGAGAAGCTGCGCGAGGGCTACGAGATGCGCCGCCTGATCCGCCGCGGCGTCCCCATCCACACCCCCACCTACGAGGTGGAAGGGCAGCTGATCTGGGGAGCCACCGCGCGGATCCTCAGCGACTTACTCAGCCGCCTGCAAACCGGCGCCTGACGGCGTTCTCGGTCGCTCGCGTGCAGAGCACGCCACGCTCCCTGCGTCCTTGTCAGGCTTGGTTTTCGGCGGCTGAGGCTACCTCTGCGGCTGTGGAACTATCCGGATGTAGGGCTTCGGCGATTCCCAGCCCTCGGGCCACAGTTCCCTCGCCTCGTCCTCTTTGACCGAGCCGGAGATGATCACGTCGTCGCCCTGTTCCCACTGGGCCGGCGTCGCGACTTTGTGGTTGGCGGTCAGCTGCAGCGAGTCGATCACCCGCAGCACCTCGTCGAAGTTGCGGCCGGTGGTCATCGGGTAGACGAGGATGAGTTTGATTTTCTTGTCGGGGCCGATGACGAAGACGTTGCGGACCGTCTGGTTGTCGGCCGGGGTGCGGTCGGCGGGATCGCCCGAGACGTCGGCCGGCAGCATCCCGTAGGCCTTCGAGATCTCGAAGGTCGGGTCGCCGATCAGCGGGTATTCGGGACGGGCGCCCTGCGTCTCCTCGATGTCGTCCGCCCACTCCTCGTGCTTGTCGATCGGGTCGACCGAGAGGCCGATGATCTTGACGCCCCGCTTCTCGAACTCCGGCTCGATCCGCGCCATGTAGCCGAGCTCCGTCGTGC
>DASUWV010000084.1:0-10047 GCA_036378275.1 Solirubrobacterales bacterium
GGGCATCAGCCGCTTGCACTCCGCGATCAACCGCTTGATCTCATCGATGGAGACTGGATTTGCCCAGGGCGGTAGAGGCGATGGGGATGCCCCTGCTGGAGCAACAGATGGGGAGGCTCCATCAGGGGCATCCCCATCGCCCAGCCATCGCTGGCGGGAAGCTTCGTTGGCTATGTCCGCAACCTCTGCGCCGTAATAGCGAGGGTGCGGGACGAAGTTCTGGAGGATGACCTCCTGAAGGTGGCCGAAGCGGTTGTGCAGATTTGCGAGAGCTTCCAAAGATTCGACGCGCTCGTCCGCGGTCTCACCGATGCCCACCAAGATTCCCGAAGTGAATGGAATCCTCAGCTCGCCCGCAGCTTCGATCGTTGCCAAGCGCTCCTTCGGATGCTTGGTCGGGCTGCCGGCGTGGACCGTGTCCATCAGGCGCTCTGAGATCGACTCGAGCATCAGGCCTTGGGAGGCCGTGACCTCTCGGAGGCGTGACAGATCCTCCTTGCTGAGCACCCCCAGATTCGTATGCGGCAGCATCCCTTGCTCCAGCGCCCTCTCGCAGGCCCAGACGACGTAGCTGGTGAAGTCCTCGTGGCCCCAGGCCGCCAGGCGTTCCGCCACTACCGGGTTGACCTCCGGCCGCTCGCCGGTCAGCACCAGCAGCTCCTTGGCGTTGTGTTTCAGCGCCTCGTCGAGCCGGCGTTCGACGTTGGCCGGGGCGTGGACGTGCGCCTGGTGGGTGGCGAAGGCGCAGTACTTGCAGTAGCACTGGCAGGTGCGGGACAGGGACAGCGTGTAGTTGCGGGAGAAGGTGACCCGGCGCACACCGCCCAAGCTACTGCACCGCTCGCCGCACAGCCCCGCAAGCAAAAGCGCCACCCGGTCGGGGTGGCGCTTTTCGAAGGTCTGTCTGAGTCGCCTCAGTCGGCGGGTTTGTCGCTGGTCGGCGTCGCCCGTTTCGGGACCGGCGGCCGCACGTGCTCCGGCGGTTCGGTCGGGGGCAGGCCGCCCGGCTCGAGCACGAAGCGGTAAACCCCCGCCGCCAGCAGCGAGCCGACGATCGGGCCGGCCAGGAACGGCCAGACGTTGCCCCATTCGTTGCCGACGAGGGCGGGGCCGAACCAGCGGGCCGGGTTGAAGCCGGCGCCGGTGAGCGGGCCGCCGACCATGACGATGAAGCCCAGGGTGGTGCCGATCGCCAGCGGCGCCCACTCCTTGAAGCTCTTCTCCGAGTAGACGGCGGTGAGGATGACGAGGACGAGGACGAAGGTGCCGACCAGCTCGACGATCGAGCCGCGGAAGTTGCCGCCGCCACCGGCGCCGAGGAGGGCGCTGATCTTGAGCGCGCCGTAATGCGTGGCGCGTCCCTCGTCCAGCAGCAGCCCCTTGGTCAGGAGCGCGCCGAGGACGGCGCCGGAGAGCTGGGCGAGCATGTAGATGGCGCCGTCGAGCGGCTTGATACGCCGGATCGCCAGGGCCGCCAGCGTCACCGCGGGGTTGAAGTGCCCGCCGCTGACCACGCCGAACATCACGATCAGGCCGAAGAGCAGGAAGGCATGGACGAGCCCGACGACCGCGAAGTCGGAGCCGAACTGCGCCTGACCACCAGTCGACACGAATAGGACGACGACACTGGTGATGAAGAAGACCAGCAGCAACGTGCCGATCAACTCAGCCAAATATGCGGCTAGACCTCTCTCCTGCACTGTTTCCTCCTCGGTTCCCGATGAACAGGTAAGCGGCGGCAGTCTACTCACATTCGCTGGATGGATTAGGTTTCGCGACCTCATGAGAAGGGCTGTCGCGCTGCTGGCGGCCGCTCTCGCGCTCGCCGGCCTCGCCGGCTGCGGGGGAAGCGGCGCGGAACCGGGCGCGCCGAAAGGCGCGACGCTCGTGCTCGATTTCACCCCCAACGCGGTCCACAGCGGCATCTACGCGGCGCAGGCCGAAGGCCTATACGAAGACGCCGGCGTCGACCTCAAGGTCCAGCCTCCGGGGGAATCGACCGACGCGCCGAAGCTGCTCGGCGCCGGCAAGGTCGAGTTCGCGATCCTCGACATCCACGACCTCGGGATCGCCCGCGAGAAAGACATCCCCCTGGTCGGCGTGATGCCGATCGTGCAGCGGCCGCTGGCGGCGGTGATCGCCCGCGGCGACGGCTCCGTCCACAGCCCCCGCGACCTCGAGGGCCAGCGCGTCGGCGTCAGCGGCCTGCCCTCCGACGAAGCCGTGGTCGACTCCGAGGTCGAAGCCGACGGCGGCGACCCGGCCAAGGTCGACGAGATCACGATCGGCTTCACCGCGGTCCCCTCGCTGGCGGCCGGCAAGGTCGCGGCGGCGACCGGCTTCTGGAATGCCGAGGCGGTGGCGCTGCGCCGGCAGGGCGTCCCGATCCGCGTCTTCAAAGTCGACGACTTCGGCGCACCCCCCTACCCCGAGCTGGTCCTCTGCACCTCCGAAAAGCTGCTGAAGAGCGACTCGAAGCTGGTCGAAGCGATCGTCTCGGCCACCCGCCACGGCTACGAACTGACCGAGGGACACCCCAACGAGGCGCTCAAGGACCTGCTCGCCGCGAACCCCGAACTCGAACGCGCCGACCAGGCCGCGCAGCTGAATTCACTGCTGCCGGACCTGCACCCGGAACCGTTCGACCAGGGGGTCCTCGAAGAATGGGCGGCCTGGGACCTCAAGCACCACCTGCTGGAAAAGCCGCTCGACGTCGAAGCGGCATTCGACCTCAGTCGCTGAGCAGCTTCTCGGCCAGCGCCGGCAGTTCGCGCGCCATCCGCGAGCGCGGCACGACGAGGTCCACCCCGGCCGCTTCGGCCGCTTCCTTCGTCTCGACGTCGACGTGCGAGTAGTAGCCGAGGACCGGCATGCCGAGGCCGACCAGCGCCTCGGGGTTCTCGACGTCGAGGTCGGCGACGATCAGCTCGGCACCGTCCCAGGTGCTCTCCTCGATCGAGGGCGCGCTCGTCACCTCGTGGCCCGTCGCGCGCAGCTGCGCCTCGACCCTTGAGCCGAGCATCAGGTCGGTGGAGATGCTGAGGACGCGCGCCACAAGATGGCTACAGGGCGCGCCGCTGGCGGAACTCTTCGCGCACGCTCTCCGGCCGGCCCCACATCTGCACGACCTCGGAGCGGCCCTCGCGGACCTCGGCCACCCGCAGCTCCCCGCCGACGCCGTCCTCGTCCAGCTTCCGCAGCACGCCCGCGACCGTCTCCGCGGCAGCCGCGTGCCCGAAGCTCTTCGCAACCAGCAGCCGCCACTGCCAGCCCTCGTTCGGGTGCTGGTACACCTGCGCGTTGACCTGGCTCAGCGCGACCGCGGTGTCGACGTACTGGGACATGTCAGCGATCCGCACGTCGACCTCGAGGTCGGTCCAATCGGACGGCAGCGTGTCCAGAATCTGCTGGAAGTCGGCGGCAAGCCCCACAGCCGAAGCCTAGCTGGGGAGGGCGAACTGGATGAGCAGGAAGCCGTTGAGGGTGATGATCAGAGCTGCCAGCACTCCTGCGATTGCGGTCAGCCATCTCGGGTTCGCCAGCTCCTTCATCACCGTCTTGTTGGCGGCGATGATCAGGAGGGGGACGAGGGCGAAGGGGATGCCGAAGGAGAGGACTACCTGGCTGCCGACGAGGGCGTCGGTCGGGTCGAGGCCGATCGCCAGCACCAGCAGCGCCGGCGCCAGGGTGATCGATCTCCGCAGCATCAGGGGGATCTGGCGCTCGATGAAACCCTGCATCACCACCTGCCCCGCCATCGTCCCGACCGAGGAGGAGGCGAAGCCGGACGCCAGCAGGGCGACGCCGAAGATCGTCGCCGCCCGGTCGGAGACGAGCTGCTGCAAGCCTTCGTAAGCGCCGTCGATCGTCTCGACGCCGGTCAGGCCGCTGGTGTGGAAGAGCGCGGCGGCGACGATCATCATCGAGAGGTTGACCAGCCCGGCCAGCGAGAGGGCGATCACCACGTCGACCTTCTCGAAGCCGAGGATGCGCTTCTTCTCCTCCGCGTTGCGGCCGACAACCCGCCGCTGGGTCAGCGCCGAGTGCAGGTAGACGACGTGCGGCATCACCGTCGCGCCGATGATCCCGGTCGCCAGCAGCAGGCTCTCGGTGCCGTCGAACCCGGGGAGGAAGAGGTGGCGGGCGACTTCGCCGCCGCTGGGCGAGGAGTCGAAGAGCTCGAAGACGAAGGAGGCGACGACGACGCCGACCAGCACCGTGATCCCCGCCTCCAGCCGGCGGAAGCCCCTCTGCTGCAGGGCGAGGATCGTGAAGGCGCCGGCACCGGCGATGATCCCGGCCGGGAAGAGCGGGATGCCGAACAGCAGGTTGAGGCCGAGCGCGGCGCCGACGATCTCGGCCACGTCGGTCGCCATCGCCACCAGCTCCGCCTGCAGCCAGAGGCCGATCGAGGTGCGGCGGCTGAAGCGCTCGCGGCAGAGCTCGGCGAGGTTCTTGCCGGTGGCGATCCCCAGCTTCGCCGACTGGGTCTGGACCAGCATCGCGATCAGGTTGGCCGAGAGGACGACCCAGAGCAGCAGATAGCCGAACTTGGCGCCGCCGGAGATGTTGGTGGCGAAGTTGCCGGGGTCGATGTAGGCGACGGCGGCGATGAAGGCGGGGCCGAGGAAGGGCCAGACCCGGCGGATGCCGCGGTGGTGCCCTTCCAGCGAGCGGTAGGCGGCGCTGGCGACCGCGGCCTCGCCGGGGAGGACGGTCTCCGGGCCGATCTCGCGGGCGCGCAGCTCGGCGGCGATCGCCTCGCCCGGCGGCGGCTTCACGAAGCGCTCTCCCAGTTCGGCGGCGCCAGGTCGGGGCCGGGGATCGGGGTCCCGTGGGGGTCGTGGCGCGGTTCGCCGAGCTTGGCGGCGATCAGCGCCTCCAGCTCCTCGGAGATGTAGTGCTCGAGCACCTCGGCCTCCTCGTGCACCCGGTCCTCGGGCATTCCCAGCGCCTCGGAGAGGTAGGCCTCGATCAGGCGGTGGTGGCGGATCACCTCGAGCGCGACCTTCTCGCCCGCCGGGGTGAGGCTGACGCCCTTGTAGGGCAGGTAGTCGACCAGCCCGAGCTCGGCGAGCTTCTTCAGCATCGAGGTCGCGGTGGCGGGGGTGACGCAGAGCCGCGCCGCGACCTCGCCGTTCAGGACGAGCCCGTCGCGCTCCTGGGCGATCGCGTAGATCGCCTTCGCGTAGTCCTCGATCGCCTGCGAGTTAGACACGTCTAAAAACGAATTTTGGCACATCTAAATCTCGGCAAGGAAGCGGCGTTCCTAAAATCGGCGGAGATGACCGACCCCGCCCTGATCGAGCTCGACGCCCAGTACCGCCAGCTGCGCGAGGAGTGCGGCCTGCTCGACCGCTCCGACCGCGGCAAGCTGCTCGTCTCCGGCCCGGAAGCGGTCGAGTACCTGCAGGGGCAGCTGACCAACGACACCGAGGCGATCGAGCCGGGCGAGGGGGTCTACGCCGCGCTGCTCGACCGCAAGGGCCACATGCAGGGAGACATGCGAGTGCTGCGGCCGGGCGAGGAGCCGGACCTGCTGCTCGACACCGAGCCGGAGGCGATCGAGGCGGTGCGGCGGCACCTGGGGATGTACAAGGTCGGCCGCCAGGTCGAGGTCGCAGACGTCAGCGAGGAGCGGGCGATCCTCTCGCTGATCGGCCCCCGCTCGGTCGAGATCGCCGGCTCGGCGGCGCTGCCGGAGAACGCCTGCGCAGAGGTGACGGTGGGCGGCGCCCGCTGCCTCGCCGTCGGCACCGAGGACGGGATCGACCTCTTCGTCCCCGCCGGCGAACGCGACCGGGTCGAGGAGGCGCTGCTGGTCGCCGGGGCGGTCGAGGTCTCGCCCGAGGCGGTCGAGATCCTGCGGATCGAGCGCGGCCGGCCCCGCTTCGGCGCCGAGATGGGGACCGAGACGATGCCCGCCGAGGCCGGGATCGTCGAGCGGGCGGTGAGCTTCACCAAGGGCTGCTACATCGGCCAGGAGACGGTCGCCCGCCTCCACTACAAGGGCAGGCCCAACCGCCACCTGCGCGGGCTGAAGCTGAGCGCGCCGGCGCCTGCGGGCGAGCCGCTGCGCCTGGGCGAGAAGGAGGTCGGGACGCTGGGGAGCGCCGCCGTCTCCCCCCTCCTCGGCCCGATCGGGCTGGCGATCCTGCGCCGCGAGGCGGAGCCCGGCGCCACCCTCGCCGTAGGTGAAGATGGCGTTACGGCCGAAGTGGTCGCCCTCCCCTTCGGTTAGATTCAGCCTCGATGGGGCCCGGGAGAGTCAGAGCTTTGGCGGTGGCCGGCCTTCTCGCGGCGGCGGCGCTCCTGATCGGCTGCGGCGAATCGCGACACGCCAACGAGCAGCGGCCGGCGGTCTCGACCCGGGTCAGCGTCACGATCAGCCGGAGGGAAGTGATCGTCCAGCCGACCAGAGTCGCCTTCGGCCCCGAACCACACCAGCAGATCCCGCAGAACCAGGATCACTCAGAGCCGCCGATCAAGACGAAGAAGCCGCTCGACCTCACCCTGGTCACCGCCAACCAGACGCCGACCGACACCAAGTTGCGGATCCGCGGCGGCAAGGAAGCCGAATCGGACACGATCTACGCCCACAGCCCCGGCACCTTTGGGGTCGAACTGCCGGCCGGCTCCTACACGATCAGCGCCGTGAACATGCCGGAGGCGCGGCCGGCCCACCTGACGGTGGGCGCCTACCGCGCCTCCTCGCAGAACGACGTCCTGCTGCCGTAGGGGACTAGCCGACGTCGAGCGGGATCAGGCCGCCCTCGACCCCACCGAAGTCCTGATAGCCCTTCAGTGTGTAGGTGCCTGTCAGCGTGATCGGCAGGTGCTGGTTGGGCGGAGCACCGCCGCAGAGCGCTTCCGGCCCGATTGTGCTGCGGGCTGTGAACTTGGCCTGGACTGTCAGTTCCACGTCTCGCGGCATCGCGAAGCGGTTGTGGTAGACGCCCGCCGGCACCGGGCCCTGGGGTCCGATGTCGTATGTGCACTGGGAGATGTTTTCCCCGTGTTTGACGCCGTTTTCGTAGACGTGGATTTCGATCTGCTGGCCGAACGGGCAGATGATCGACGCGGTCAGTTCGCCTGTTTCCAGCGGCCACCCTGTGGTGCCGGGGCGGGTGACGCCGACCGAGTAGTCGCACCCGTTGAGTGTGACTGTGACCGGCTGCGCTCCCGGTTCCGAGACGCACCCGGCGTAGTTCGGCACGAATGTGACCGGGTCGGTCGGACCGTTGAGTGTGGTGTCGAGGCTCGACGCGCAGGTCACCGTTTTCAGCGGCGCGCCACCGATGTCGAACGTCGGGCCAGCGATCTGCGGGCCTGTGACGATCGCCGGATACTGCTGGGCTGTCAACACCCCTGTTTCGGCTTGCGCGGCCGAGGCCATCACGGCAAAAGCGGCCATCGCGCTCGCCGCGAGCGCGAAGGTCCTAAGAATGCGAGACATGGGTTCTCCCCTTTCGTGGTTTGGACGGTCCCGATTCGGGACGCTCCATTCCTAAGGGATTATTGATCAAAAACAAAGCGGTTTGGCTGAATTAAGGGAGGAGCCGTCAGGAAGCCGCTGCAAGCGGCATTTCATCCGGGCAGTTCTGTCTGAGGCCGTCGCCAGGATGGCTCCCATGATCTTTCTCGCTCTCGCCTGCCTGATCGGCTTGATCGCCGCAGTCGTCCTTGCCACCCAGAAGTCCGCGGCCGCGAAATCCGCAGCCGACAGGGCCGTCGCCCTGGAGTCAGAGCTGACGGAAGCCCGTGCGGCAGAAGAACAGCTGGTCGAGCTGAGATTGGAGATGCGCGGGCGGGACGAGCAACTGGCTGCCGAGCGCCTTTTCGCAGGGAAACGTGAGCAGGAGCTGGATCGTTTGCGGGAGGAGCACACCCAGGACCGAAAGGTGGTCCTCGATCAGGGCAACGAGATCAAGCGCCTCAAAGAGTGCATAGACCGTTTCCAGCAGAAGCAGGAGGAGCTCGCGCAGAGCACTCTGGGCGCGGCCGAGAGCAATCAGCGAATCGAGAGCACGCTCCTCGACTGGACGCGCCAGATCGCCAGTCCGCAGGGCCGCGGCGCCTTCGGCGAGCTGGCGCTGCGCAACCAGCTTCTTTCCCTCGGTCTCGAAGAGGGCAGGGATTTCTTCAAGCAGGTGACCCAGGAAGCGGGCCGGCAGCGGGTCGACTTCGTCGTCCGGCTCGGCGACTCGGTCGTCGCGATCGACTCGAAACTCGCCAACGACCCCGGCCTCAACGGCCTTTCGGAGGCGCTCGCCGCCGGAGATCCCGAGCGCCTCAAGGAGTTCGGCCGCAAGCTGCGTGAGCACGCGAAGGCGCTGGCCCGCAGGGACTACTGGAAGGGTCTCGAGCGCAGCCCCAGCCTGACGTTCATGTACGTCCCGATCGAGGGTGCGATCCATGCCCTCTCGGCGCTCGAGGACTTCGACGCCACCAAGTTCTTCAACGCGAACCGCGTCTGCGTGATCACCCCGGCCCAGCTGGCCATCTCGATGATCCTGGTCGCCGAGGTGTCCCACGCCGAGCGCAAAGAGGAGCACATCGAAGAGCTCTTGAGCCGCGGCTACACGATGGCCGAGGCGATGGCCAACTTCCTCGACAACTACGCCAAGCTCGGAAAGAAGCTGGGCGAGTCGGTCAGCGCCTTCAACGGCGGTGCGGCAATGGTCACCACCCACGGCCAGGTCTGGCAGCAGGTCGTGAAACCGCTGAGCGAACTCGCCCCGAGCAAGTCGATAGAGCCGAAGCTCAAAGAGCTGGAGCCGCCGCGCGACGACGTCGTCGAGCTGGCCGAGCGCTACCGCGGAACGAGCGACGAGATGCGCCGCTCATCCGAAGCCGCCTGACCACGAGCCTGCGATCGAGCACCTCACAGGGGTCGGATCGCAGGTTCGATCCGCGTTCGCGGCCGCTCATCTAGGATTCGCCGCCCGTACTTGCGACCTCCGGAGGAGCCGAGTCTTGGCCGTTGACACCAGTGAAGTCTCGAAGTTGGACGTGGAGCCCGGCACGCTGCCGGAGACGATGGCGGCGTGGGTGATCCGCCAGGAGCGCGAGGGCGAACCGAAAGACGCGTTCCAGCTCGAGCAGATCGAGGTCCCCGAGCCCGGCGCTTTCGAGGTGATCGTGCGGGTGATGGCGGCCGGCGTCAACTTCAACAACGTCTGGGCCTCGCTGGGCGAGCCGGTCTCGGTGTTCGGCTACGGCGACCACCCCGAGTACGGCCATCACATCGGCGGCTCCGACGCCTCGGGCGTGGTCTGGAAAGTCGGCGAGGGCGTGACCCGCTGGAAGGTGGGCGACGAGGTCGTGATCCACTGCAACCAGGCCTCCTACGAGGACGTCGAGGTGCACGGGCTCGACCCGATGGCGGCGCCGAGCCAGCGGATCTGGGGCTACGAGACGACCTGGGGCTCCTTCGCCCAGTTCACCAAGGTGCAGGCGCAGCAGCTGCTGCCGAAGCCGCGCAACCTCTCCTGGGTCGATTCCTCCTCCTACGGGCTCACCTACTTCACCGCCTACCGGATGCTGATGGACCAGTGCCACCTGCAGGCCGGCCACAACGTGCTGATCTGGGGCGCGGCCGGCGGCCTCGGCGTCTTCGCCGTGCAGCTCTGCAAAGCCGCCGGCGCCAACGCGGTCGGAGTCGTCTCCTCCGAGGAGAAGGGCGAGCTGATCAAGCAGCTCGGCGCCGTCGACTACGTCAACCGCAACGAGTTCGGTGAGATGATGCGGACCGACGAGAACCTCGCCGACCCGGCCGCCGACAAGGAGCGCTTCAAGGCTTCGCGCGCCTTCGCCAAAAAGGTGAAAGGGATCCTCGGCGACGCGCCCGACATCGTCTTCGAGCACGTCGGCCGGGCGACCTTCCCGACCTCGGTCTTCACCGTGAAGCCGTTCGGCAAGGTCGTCATCTGCGGCGCCACCTCGGGCTACCAGCTCGACTTCGACGTCCGCTACCTGTGGATGAAGCAGAAGCAGATCATCGGCTCCCACTTCGCCAACGCCTACGAGTGCATGAAGGCGAACCAG
>DASUWV010000085.1:0-2559 GCA_036378275.1 Solirubrobacterales bacterium
CGGGCGTCGATCTCGTACTCCTCGATGTGGATCGAGGTGAGTTCGTCGTCCTTGACCAGGCGCTCGGAGAGGATGATCGCGTCCTCGAAGTTGTAGCCCTCCCAGGACATGAAGGCGACCAGGCAGTTCTTGCCCAGCGCGATCTCGCCGCCGCCGGTCGAGGAGCCGTCGGCCAGCACGTCGCCGGCCTTGACTTTCTGACCGGTGTTGACGATCGGCCGCTGGTGGATGATCGTCCCCTGGTTCGAGCGCATGAACTTGTGCAGCTTGTACTCATGCTTTTTCGAGCCGCTGGTGACGACGATCTGCTCGGCGTCGACGGAGGTGATTTCGCCGTCCTCCTCGGCGAGGACGACGTCGCCGGTGTCGACGGCGGCGCGGCGCTCCATCCCCGTCCCGATCAGCGGCGGGTCCGGCTTCAGCAGCGGCACCGCCTGGCGCTGCATGTTCGAGCCCATCAGCGCCCGGTTGGCGTCGTCGTGCTCGAGGAACGGGATCAGCGAGGTCGCCACCGACCAGATCTGGGACGGCGAGACGTCCATCAGGTCGACTTCCTTGGGAGCGGCGGTCGCGTACTCCTGCTCGCCGGCGCGGACCAGCACCTGCGGGCCCTTCAGTTTTTTCGTCTTCGGGTCGATCTCGGCGTTCGCCTGGGCGATGATCTTGTCCTCGTCCTGGGTCGCGTCGTAGTGGACGATCTCGTCGCTGACGACGCCGTCTTCGACCACCCGGTAGGGGGTGGTGACGAAGCCGTGCTCGGAGATCTGCGCGTAGGAGGAGAGCGAGCCGATCAGGCCGATGTTCGGTCCCTCCGGGGTCTCGATCGGGCACATCCGGCCGTAGTGGGTCGGGTGCACGTCGCGGACCTCGATCGGAGCCCGCTCACGCGTCAGGCCGCCGGCGCCGAGCGCCGAGAGCCGCCGCCTGTGGGTGAGGCCGGCGAGCGAGTTGGTCTGGTCCATGAACTGCGACAGCTGCGAGGAGCCGAAGAACTCCTTCATCGCCGCCACGACCGGGCGGATGTTGATGATCGTCTGCGGGGTGATCGCGTCGGCGTCCTCGGTGGTGAGGCGCTCGCGGACCACGCGCTCCATCCGGTAGAGGCCGATCCGGAAGGCCTCCTGGATCAGCTCCCCGACCGTGCGCAAGCGGCGGTTGCCGAAGTGCTCGTACTCGTCGAGGTGGTCGTAGACCTGCTCGCGCGGGTAGGTGATCGCCTCGGCGGCGTAGTCCTTGATCGGGTTCTCCTCGTCGATCTCCTCGGGGATGCCGAGCAGTTTCGGCAGCGAGACGAGCTCCTTGACGAGGGCGATGATGTCGTCGTGGGTCAGCACCCGGGTCTCGAGGTCGATGTCGAGATCGAGGCGGGCGTTCAGCTTGTAGCGGCCGACCCGGGTGAGGTCGTAGCGCTTCGGATCGAAGAAGAGCTGCTCGAGCAGGGCTTTGGCGGCGTCGACCGACGGCGGCTCGCCCGGGCGCTGCTTTTTGAACAGCTCGATCAGGGCGCCCTCTTCGGTTTTGGTCGCTTCGGTGTCCGCCTCGATCGTGTGGCGGATGTAGACGGAGTTGTCGAACAGGTCGAGGAGCTTCTCGTCCTCGACGTAGCCCATCGCCCGCAGCAGGACCGTGACCGGCAGTTTCCGCTTGCGGTCGATGCGGACGAAGACTTTGCCTTTTTTGTCGACTTCGAGCTCCAGCCAGGAGCCGCGGGCCGGCATCAGGTTGGCGATGAAGACCTGCTTTTCGGGGTCCTTCGGCGCCATCACGTAGGCGCCCGGGGAGCGGACCAGCTGGGTGACGACCACGCGCTCGGTGCCGTTGATGATGAAGGTCCCGCGCTCGGTCATCCACGGGAAGTCGCCCATGAAGACGGCCTGCTCGCGGATCTCGCCGGTCTCCTTGTTCTGGAAGGCGACGGTCGCGGTCAGCGGGCGCGAGTAGGTCATGTCCTTCTCACGGCACTCCTCGATCGTGTGCGGCGGCTCCTCGAACTTGAAGGCTCCGAAGACGATCTGGAGGTTCCCCGTGTAGTCCTCGATCGGGGATATGTCGTCGATGGTCTCCCTGAGTCCACCTGATTTCGGATCCGTCAGTTCTTCGAAGGAACGTCGTTGGATGTCGATCAGGTGCGGGACCTCGAGCGGGTTGTCTAGGCGGGAAAAGCTCCTACGGGTTACGGGGGCAGCGTTGGAACGTGCCAAAGTCGGCGACTCCTCGGACGGTCAGAGGGACGTAAATACGGCGGAAATATGGGCAGGGGCACTCAAATGGCGCGCGACCGCGGAAAATAACACACGGCCGCGGGCGCCTTCAAGTTTGGCTCCCCGAGCGGGCTCGGGGGCCCCGGTCGCTCGCTTTACGCGAGTTCGACCGTAGCCCCGGCCTCCTCGAGTTCAGCTTTGAGCTTGTCGGCCTCGTCGCGCTCGACGCCCTCTTTGATCGCTTTCGGAGCCTCGTCGACGAGCGCCTTGGCCTCTTTCAGGCCGAGACCGGTCGCCGAGCGGACCACCTTGATGACGGGGACTTTCTGCCCGCCCACGTCTTTGAGGACGACGTCGA